>NZ_JBPJSP010000033.1:0-71769 GCF_051225715.1 Azospirillum sp. ST 5-10 | reverse complement strand
TCGCCAAGGCCCGAAAGCCCTTCGAACCAAAGCTCGCCCCCTGAAAATAGGGCTTGCTCAACGTGACGGTATCTCACAGGCCGGCGTCGCCGAGGAAGGCGCGGACCTTGTCGGCGGTGACCGGCTTGGGGATGAAGCGGCAGCCCAGCGCGTGCGCCCGTTGGCGCAGCCCCTCCTCCACCTTGGCGGTGAGGATGCCGACGGGGATCTGCGGCCGGCGCTCGCGCACGTGGCCGGCCAGGGTCAGCCCGTCCATCCCCGGCATGCTGTGGTCGACGACCGCCGCCACCGGCGCCACCGCCTCCAGCTTGTCCAGGGCCTCCTCGCCGTTCACCGCGGTGACGATGGTCCAGTCCGGCCGCAGGGTGGCGATGACGCTGCTCACCATCTCGCGCGCGAGGCGGCTGTCGTCGACGACGAGGATGGTGGTGGTCATGGGCGGCTCCGCACGGACGGTCGACGGGTCTGCAAGTCCCTGGGCCGCTTGTACCCCGGGGCCGCCCCGACCGGCAAGGTCGGCCGGCCGGAATGGACCGCGCCGCACCGCCGCGTCATAGTGGCGCCATGCGCTGCATCCTCGACACCAACGTCCTCGTCAGCCACGCCCTGTTGCCGGACCCCGTGCCGCGCCACTACGACGCGGTGCGGCGCTGCGTCGAGACGGCGCGCGGCGGCGTGCTGCTGTTCTCCGCGGCGACCCTGGAGGAGCTGCGCGCGGTGCTGCGCCGGCCGGCCTTCGACCGTCACCGCGGCCGCGCCGAACGGGAGGCGTGGCTGGCCGGGATCGAAGGCGCCGCCACGCTGGTGGAGCCGGCGGCGGTGGCGCCGCTGTGCCGCGACCCCGGCGACGACAAGTTCCTGGCGCTGGCCGATGCCGGGCGGGCCGACCTCCTGGTGACCGAGGACCGCGACCTCCTGGTGCTCGGCCGCGTCGGCGGCACCCGCATCCTGCGGCCGGCCGCCTTCGTCGCGGCGCTCCCCGCCGTGGCGGCGGTCGCCGATGCACCGGCCGCACCGCCGGAGTCCCACCCGCCGATCGCACACCCCGTTGTGCACCCTCCGGCACCGGGGTAATACTTGCAGCCTATGCGGCGCGCCCGGCGGGGTGGCCGCGTGCAGTCCCGTCGGTGGATGGAGTCATGCCGCTGCGGCCGAAAACGACCCTGCTGGCTCTCGGACTCGCCGCCACGCTGGGAGTCGGGGTGCTCCTGGCCCTGGATGCCCGGCGCGGCTACGACGCCGTCCTGCGGGACGCCGCGCGCACCGCCGGGCACGCCGCGCTGCTGGCCGAGGAGCACGCCCTGCGCGTCCTCGCTCCCGCCGACCTCCTGGTGCGCCAGACCGTGGAGCGCGTCGCCGAACTGGGTCTGCAACGCTTCGCCACCTCCGAGGAGGAGTGGCGTCGCACCCACCGCCTGGCCGACGCGCTGCCGACGGTGACGGGGGTCGCCGTGATCGACGCCGACGGGCTGGCGGTGTTCTCCACCGCCGCCTTTCCGGCGGTGATCCGCGACGTCGCCGACCGCCCCGCCGTCCTCGCCCATCGCGCCGGCGCTCCCCTGTTCGTGGGCGCGCCGGAGGAGAGCCGCGCGCCCGACGGTCCGGCCGTCACCGTCAGCCGGCCCCTGGCGGCGGCGGGCGGCGGCTTCGCCGGCGCCGCCGTGGCGGACGTCGCCGTCGACCAGTTCCGCGCCTTCTACCGCGCCGCCGCCGACCGCACGCCGATGGTGATCGCCCTGGTGCGCGGCGACGGCGCCCTGATCGTCCGCGAGCCGGCCGCCACCCGCGTCGTCGATCCCGACCGCCTGTCCGGCCAGGTGGCCGCCGCCCTGGCCGCCGGCCGCAACGAGGGCCTGCTGGAGGCGGTGTCGCCGGTCGACGGGGTGCGGCGCCTCTTCGCCTTCCGCGGGATCGCCGGCCTGCCGCTCGTCGTGGTCGCCGGGATCGCCGTCGACGACGTGCTGGCGGCGTGGTGGCCGGAGATCTGGCGCAACGCCCTGCTGTTCGCCGGCGCGCTGGCCGGCATCGGCCTGCTGACCGCCGCCGGCCTGCGGGGCATGGCGGCCGAGACGGCGGCGCACGGCCGCGTCGCCCAGGACAACGCCTTCACCCACGACGTGCTCGACGCCCTGAGCACGCGCCTCGCCATTCTCGACGCCGGCGGCAACATCGTCGCCACCAACCGGGCGTGGCGGACCGACAGCGCGGCGACCTCGGCCGGTGCGGCGCTGCGGGACGGCGGCAACTATCTCGCCGCCTGCGACTCCGCCGGCGGCACCGGGTCGGAGAGCGCACGCGCCGCCGCCGAGGGCATCCGCGCCGTGATCGCCGGCGAGCGGACGGAGTACGTCCTCGACCACCCCGCCCCGACCGCCGCCGGCATGCGCTGGCACAACATGCGGGTGCGCCGCCTCAACGCCCCGGCGGCGGACGCGCCGGGGCAGGGGCTGGTGGTGGTCAGCCTGGACGACGTCACCCACGTCGTCGAGGCCCGCGAGGCCCTGCTGAAGAGCCAGGAGGAGGTGCGCCGCAGCGAGGCGCTCTACCGCACCATCGCCGCCAACCTGCCCAACGGCGCCGTCGCCGTGTTCGACCGCGACCTGCGTTTCCGCTTCGCCGACGGCCGCGGCCTCGCCGACATCGGCCTGGAGCCGGCGCGCATCGTCGGGCGGACCGTCGGCGAGCTGTTCGACGCCGCCGCCTGCCGCGTGCTGGAGCCGCTGTGCCGCGACGTCCTGTCCGGCGTCCAGGGCGAAGGGGAGGTCGCCGTGCACGACCGCGCCTACCGCCTGTTCGCCATCCCCCTGCCCGACCCCGAGGACCCCGGCGGTGCCGGCCTGCTGCTGATGCAGGACATCACGCGCCTGCGCCGGGCCCAGGAGGCCATGGAGGCGCTCAACCACCGCCTGGCCGAGCTGTCGGCCACCGACGGGCTGCTGGGCATCGCCAACCGCCGCCGCTTCGACACGGTGCTGGAGACCGAATGGCGCCGCGCCGCGCGCACCGGCGATCCGCTGGGCATGCTGATGGTCGACGTCGACTTCTTCAAGGCCTTCAACGACGCCTACGGGCACCTGGAAGGGGACCGCTGCCTCAAGGCCATCGCCGACGCCGTGGCGAGCGCCGCCACCCGCCCCGCCGACCTGGTCGCCCGCTACGGCGGCGAGGAGATCGCCGTCATCCTGCCCGGCACCGGCATCGCCGGGGCCCGCCGCGTCGCCCAGCGCATCCACGAGAACATCCGCCGCCTGAACCGACCGTTCGCCGCCTCGCCCACCGGCGACCACGTCACCGTGAGCATCGGCGCCGCCGCCCTGGTGCCCGACAACGGCACCGCCGCCGAGGCCCTGGTCGCCGCCGCCGACCGCGCCCTCTACCTGGCCAAGGCGGGCGGCCGCAACCGCACCGTCGAGGAGGACGGCCCGGTCGCCGCGTGCGGCGTCGGGACCGGCGATTGAGGCTCGACAAACGGCGGACGCGCTGTAGAATGAACCGTGAACATTTCGCAGCGCACGGGTGACGCCATGGAAACGGGGGCCATGGGAGCGAGGGCCATGGAAACGCAGGCCATGGGAACGGAGCACGAGGCGATGCCCCATGGCGGCCAGCCCCTCCTGTTCGACAGCCTGCCGGAGGCGGAGCCGCCCCCCGGCCGGCGCCAGCGGGCCGGACGGCCGCGCCGGAGCGCCAACGCGGCCGCCGCGGTGGCGGTCGACGCGGTGCGCGAGCCGGCGCCGCGGCCCGTCGGCCCGCTGGCCGCCGCCCCGCCCCGGCCGGCGGCGGCCGCCCCATCGCCCCAGACGGTGATGGCCCTGCCCCCCGCGGCCGCCGCGGCGACCCCGGCCGTCTTCGACCCGGCGTCGCTGACCAACCCGGAGCTGCGCGCCCTGGTGCAGGCCCTGCCCGACGCGCGGCTGGCACACCTTCTGGTTGAAGCGGCGCGCGAGCTGAAGCGGCGTGTCGTGCCCGACGGCTGGGACGAGGCCGAGGACGGCCCCTTCGAGCCCGACCGCGCCCTGTTGCGGGCGGCGGCCCAGGCGGTGGGGGAACTGTCGGGCGAGGACGCCTGAGACGAATTGGGCACCTGGCGATTCGGCCCCTGACAAAAGCATACCCCCATGCCATATTGGGGGCGGGCTCGGACACCGGGCCGAGGTGTTGGGTCCGTACCGCAGCGGCGCGTTCGGCGGGCTCGTCCGCAACCCGCAGGAGGTGCCGTTGGAGTGGATCCACTGGCTTCGTGAATGGGGCGACGCGTTCTATCCCGTTGCCTTCATCTGGTCCTTCTTCGAAGGCGAGACGTTCGTCATCTTCGGCGGCTGGGCGTCCTCGCTCGGCGTGCTCGACGTCAAGCTGCTGGTGGCGTCGGTCTGGCTCGGCAGCTTCTGCGGCGACCAGATGTGGTTCTGGCTCGGCCGCCGCTGGGGCGTGAAGGCGCTCGACCGCTTCCCCGCGGCCGGGCGGCGGGCGGCCACGGTGCACAGCTGGCTGGAACGCTACGGCGTCGGCTTCATCCTGACCTTCCGCTTCCTCTACGGGGTGCGCAACATCGCCTCGGTGGCCATGGGCACCTCGCACATGCCGTGGCGCAAGTTCCTGTTCTGGAACTTCATCGCCGCCGGCATCTGGGCCTGCAGCTTCGCCGGCGCCGGCTACATGTTCGGTGAGGCCGCCGCCTCGTTCGGCGAGTCCGGCACCAAGATCCTGCTCGTCGTCGCCGTGCTGCTGGTCGGCGGCGCCGTCGCCTGGAAGAGCGTGTCGTGGAACCGCCGCCGTCTCGTCGCCCGGCGGGCCGCCCTCGAATCGGCGGCTCCCGCCGAATAGGCGTGCCCGTGCGCCGGGCGCTCGCGACGTTCTGCCTGCTGGCCCTGCTGGTGCCGCCGGCCGCCGCCCAGGCGCCCGGCGGCCTCGGCGACGGGCTGACGCCGCTGGGCGCCATCCGCGGCGCCAACGCCCAGGGAACGATCCCCGCATGGACCGGCGGCTTGACGGAGCCGCCCAGGACCTTCGTCGCCGGCACCCACCATCCCGATCCGTTCGTCGACGACGGCCGCTGGTTCACCGTACGCGCCGCCGAGCTGGACCGCTTCGCCGTACGCCTGTCCGCCGGCCAGCAGGAACTGCTGCGCCGCTACCCCGACAGCTTCGAGCTGCCGATGTACCTGACGCGGCGCACCGCCGCGGCCCCCCAGCGCATCTACGACGCCACCGCCGTCAACGCCCGGCGCGCCCGGCTGGCGGAGAACGGGCTGGCGGTGCGCGACGTCGGCGCCGGCATCCCCTTCCCGGTGCCGGACAACGGGGACGAGGTGATGTGGAACCATGTGCTGCGCTGGCGCGGCACCGCCGTCAGCCGCATCGACGGCATCGTCCTGCCCGCCGCCGACGGCACCCTGGCGGTCGATCGCTACCGCGAGGACTGGCTGGCCGACCAGGACGCCGGCCCGGGCGGGCTGACGGCCTTCTCCTACAAGCGCACCGGACTGTCGCCGCCGGCCGTCGCCGGCGCCACCCTGCTGATCCGCGAGACGCTGAACCCGCTGCGCAACCCGCGTGCCGTCTGGTACCGCCCGGCCGGCAAGGGGGCGGCGGTGCGCGCGCCCGACTTCTCCTACGGCACGCCCGACCCAGCGACCGGCGGCGTGCGCACCGCCGACATGCTGGACATGTTCAGCGGCCTGCCCGACCGCTTCGACTTCCGCCTCGTCGGCCGGCGCGAGATGTACGTGCCCTACAACGCCTACCGCCTCAACATCGCGGCGCTGACGCCGCGTGACTTCCTCTGGCCGCCCCACCCCGACCCGGCCTTCCTGCGCTACGAGCTGCACCGGGTGTGGGTCGTCGAGGCGACCCTGAAGCGCGGCTACCGCCATCCCTTCCCACGCCGCACCTACTATCTCGACGAGGATTCCTGGCAGATCCTCATGGCCGATCACTACGACGCCAAGGGGGCGCTGGCCCGCTACGCCGAGGCGCACCCCATCGTCATCCCCGAAGTGCCGGTGCTGCTGCCCACCCTCGAGCTCACCTACGACTTCGCCGGCAACCGCTACGTGGCGAGCGGCCTCGACAACGCGGACCCGCCGCCGGCCTTCGACCGGCCGCTCAAGCCCGACGCCTTCTCGCCGGACGCGCTGAAGCCGGCCCGCCGCTGGTAAGGGCACGGACCCGCCCCGCACGCCGGTCATGTGCGGTTGCGAATGTACGCACGGTGCAAAATCCGTGCGTGCCGCGATTGCCGCTTGCGGCTGTCATAAAACCTTCATACCAATGAGATGCTTCGGCAACAGGACAAGACTAAGGAGCCGGGGCTCGGTGGCGCACGACGGATGACCGGCGCGCAGGCGCGCGGGACCGGTGGGCCGACCGGAGACCATGCACAGGGAGGCACAGGATGTTTCGACTCAAGGCTTTGCTGGCCGGCACCGCGCTCGCGCTGGTGGCGTCGGCCGGGTCCGCCCAGGCGGTCACCGAGCTGCAGTGGTGGCACGCCATGGAGGGCGGCAACAACGAGGTCGTCGAGCAGCTCGCCAAGGAATTCAACGAGTCCCAGGGCGACTACAAGGTCGTGCCCGTCTACAAGGGCAAGTACCCGGAGACGCTCCAGGCCGGCATCGCCGCCTTCCGTGCCAAGCAGGCGCCCCACATCATCCAGGTCTTCGACGTCGGCACCGGCGTCATGATGGCCGCCAAGGGCGCGGTGAAGCCGGTGGCCGAGGTGCTGCGCGAGGCCGGCGGCGCGTTCGACAAGAGCCAGTACCTCGCCGGCATCGTCGGCTATTACTCGACCTCGCAGGGCGAGATGCTGTCGTTCCCGTACAACAGCTCCTCGCCGATCCTCTACTACAACAAGGAGGCCTTCCGTAAGGCCGGCCTCGACGAGAACAAGCCGCCCAAGACCTGGCCGGAGGTGTTCGACGCCGCCCACAAGATCAAGGCGGCGGGCTGGCCCTGCGGCTACACCACGACCTGGCCGACCTGGATCCACCTGGAGAACTTCTCCGCCTGGAACAACCAGCCCTACGCCACCGACGCCAACGGCCTGGACAGCCTGACGCCCAAGCTGAAGATCAACAGCCCGATCAACGTCAAGCACTTCCAGACCCTGGCCGACATGCAGAAGGACGGCTCGTTCAGCTACGGCGGCCGGACGTCCGAGGCGAAGCTGAAGTTCCTCAACGGCGAATGCGCCATCCTGACCGAGTCGTCGGGCGGCCTCGCCGACATTTCCAAGTCGAAGATCGACTACGGCATCGGCCAGCTCCCCTACTACCCCGACGCCGCGGGGGCGCCGCAGAACACCACCCCCGGCGGCGCCTCGCTGTGGGTCTTCGCCGGCAAGAGCCCGGAGGAGTACAAGGGCGTCGGCAAGTTCTTCCAGTTCCTGTCGCAGACGGAGATCCAGTCCCGCCTGCACCAGGTCTCCGGCTACCTCCCGGTCACGCTGGCGGCCTACGAGGCCACCAAGACGTCGGGCTTCTACGACAAGAACCCCGGCCGCGAGACGCCGATCACCCAGATGATGGGCAAGGAGCCGACCGAGAACTCGCGCGGCGTCCGCCTCGTCAACATGCCGCAGGTGCGCGACATCCAGAACGAGGAGATCGAGGCGATGCTGGCCGGCAAGCAGGACGCCAAGACCGCGCTGGACAAGGCGGTCGAACGCTCCAACGCCGCCATCGAGCAGGCCGCCAAGGCGGTCGCGAAGTAAGGACGGGCCGCGTCGGTCCCCCCTCCCAGCCTCCCCCCATCTTCGACGGGGGGAGGGTTGGGAAGGGGGTCCGCACGGCCACGCCTCAACCGGCTCCCTCCCCCGCCGGTGGCGGGGGAGGGAGCAAGGATTCCCATGCAACGACGCGTCATCTTTCCCGGCAAGCTGCTGCCCTACCTGCTGGTGACGCCGCAGATCGTCATCACCGTCGTGTTCTTCTTCTGGCCGGCCTACCAGGCGCTGGAGACCTCGCTCTACCGCGAGGACCCCTTCGGCCTGTCCAGCGCCTTCGTCGGCCTCGAGAACTTCGAGCAGGTGCTGGGCGATCCCGGCTATCTCCATTCGCTGTGGATCACCGCGGTGTTCAGCCTGTCGGTGGCGCTGCTGGCGCTGGCCTCGGGGCTGCTGTTCGCCGCCATGGCCGACCGGGTGGTGCGCGGCAAGACCCTCTACCAGACCCTGCTGATCTGGCCCTACGCGGTGGCGCCGGCGCTGGCCGGCATGCTCTGGCTGTTCCTGTTCTCCCCGGCCATGGGCACGCTCGCCATCTGGCTGCGCCGCGCCGGGGTGGCCTGGGACCCGCTCCTGGACGGCGACCAGGCCATGCTGCTGGTGGTGGTGGCGGCGGCCTGGAAGCAGGTGTCCTACAACTTCCTGTTCTTCCTCGCCGGCATGCAGGCGATCCCGCGCTCGCTCCTGGAGGCTGCCGCGATCGACGGCGCCGGGCCGGCGCGGCGCTTCTGGACCATCGTCTTCCCGCTGCTGTCGCCGACCACCTTCTTCCTGCTGGTGGTCAACACGGTCTACGCCTTCTTCGACACCTTCGGCATCATCCACGCCGTGACCGGCGGCGGCCCGGCCAAGGCGACGGAGACGCTGGTCTACAAGGTCTACAACGACGGCTTCGTCGGCCTCGACCTCGGCGGCTCCTCCGCCCAGTCGGTGATCCTGATGGCCATCGTCGTGGCGCTGACCGTGATCCAGTTCCACTACGTCGAGCGCAAGGTGCACTACGCATGATCGAACGGCGCCCCGTCGGCCGGCTCGTCGCCCACCTCACCCTGGTGCTCGGCATCCTCGTCGTCGCGTTCCCGATCTACTACACCTTCGTCGCCTCGACGCGCACGACGGTGGAGATCCTCGGCCCGCCGCTTCCCCTCTATCCCGGCCCGCACTTCCTGGAGAACTACGCCGGCGCCCTGTTCGGCGGCGTCGGGCGCATCGGCGGGGTGGACGTGGCGCGCCTGCTGTTCAACAGCACGGTGACGGCGCTGGCGATCGCCGTGGGCAAGATCGTCATCTCGATCCTGTCGGCCTACGCCATCGTCTTCTTCCGCTTCCCGCTCCGGATGGTCTTCTTCTGGATGATCTTCCTGACCCTGATGCTGCCGGTCGAGGTGCGCATCCTGCCCACCTACAAGGTGATGGTCGACCTCGGCCTGGTCGACACCTACACCGGCCTGACCCTGCCGCTGATGGCGTCGGCGACGGCGACCTTCCTGTTCCGCCAGTTCTTCCTGACCATCCCCGACGAGCTGCTGGAGGCGGCGCGCATCGACGGCGCCGGTCCCTGGCGCTTCTTCAAGGACATCCTGCTGCCGCTGTCCAAGACCAACATCGCGGCGCTGTTCGTCATCCTCTTCATCTACGGCTGGACCCAGTACCTGTGGCCGCTGCTGGTCACCAACAGCAACGAGATGAACACGATCGTCATCGGCCTGTCGAAGATGATCTCCTTCGCCGACGCCGCCACCGAATGGAACCTGGTGATGGCGACGACGATCCTGGCCATGCTGCCGCCGGTGGCGGTGGTCGTCCTCATGCAGAAATGGTTCGTCAAGGGCCTGGTGGAGAGCGAGAAGTAACATGGCGAACGTCGACATCCGCGCCGTGCGCAAGTCCTACGGCGCCGTCCAGGCCATCAAGGGCATCGACCTCCACGTCGACGACGGCGAGTTCCTGGTGCTGCTCGGCCCGTCCGGCTGCGGCAAGTCCACGCTGCTGCGCATGGTCGCCGGGCTCGAGGAGATCACCGGCGGCGAGGTCGTCATCGGCGGCCGCGTCGTCAACGACCTGGAGCCCAAGGACCGCGACATCGCCATGGTGTTCCAGAACTACGCCCTCTACCCGCACATGAGCGTGTTCGACAACATGGCCTACGGCCTGAAGATCCGCGGCCTCTCCAAGACGGAGATCCAGGCCCGCGTCGACAAGGCGGCGGCGATCCTCGAACTCGGCCCCTTCCTGCAGCGCCGCCCGTCGCAGCTGTCCGGCGGCCAGCGCCAGCGCGTCGCCATGGGCCGCGCCATCGTCCGCGAGCCCGCGGTGTTCCTGTTCGACGAGCCGCTGTCGAACCTGGACGCCAAGCTGCGCACGCAGATGCGGGTGGAGATCAAGCGGCTGCAGGACCGCCTCGGCATCACCTCGCTCTACGTGACGCACGACCAGGTGGAGGCGATGACGCTCGCCGACCGGGTGATGATCATGAACCACGGCGTGGCCGAGCAGGTGGGCACGCCGCTCGAGGTCTACCAGCGCCCGGCCAGCCTGTTCGTCGCCGGCTTCATCGGCGCCCCGCCGATGAACGTGGTGGACGCCGCCCTGGAGACGGACGGCCGGACGGCCGGCCTCGCCGACGGCGTCCGCCTGGCGCTGCCCCGCCCCTACCCGGCCCACGCCGGCCGCGCCGTCAAGCTGGGGGTGCGTCCGGAAGACCTCGCCCCGGCCGCCGACGGTCCTCTGCGCGTGCGCGTCGACCTGGTGGAGGCGCTGGGCGCCGACACGGTGGTGCACGGCCGCCTGCCCGGCGACGAGACGCTGCTCGTCCGCATGCCCGGCCTGCCCGCCTGCCGCGCGGGCGAGACGCTGACCCTGGCCGCCCCGGCGGACGCCTTCCACCTGTTCGACCGCGAGACGGGGCGGCGGATCGACGGGTGAGCGCCGGCCGAGGACGCGGCGACGGGCACGGAAGGGTCCCGGCGTCGGGCCCCCCTCCGATTCCGCCATTCTTCGCGTTGGCAATCCGCAGTAAGCTCGTCGGGCTTTCCGCTTCAGGAGATTCCGCCCGATGACCGCCATCCAGCCCTTCCACCTCGCCTTCCCCGTCCGCGACAAGGAGGAGGCCCGCGCCTTCTACGCCGGCACGCTCGGCTGCGGCATCGGGCGCGAGTCGGACCACTGGATCGACTTCGACCTCTACGGCCACCAGATCGTCGCCCACGTCACCGCCGGGGCCGGGCCCAAGGGCCACAACCCGGTGGACGGCGAGGAGGTGCCGGTGCCGCACTTCGGCGTCGTGCTCGCCTGGGACGACTGGCACGCCCTGGCCGAGAAGCTGCGCGCCGCCGGCGTACGCTTCGTGATCGAGCCGCAGATCCGCTTCAAGGGGCAGGTCGGCGAGCAGGCCACCATGTTCTTCCTCGATCCCAGCGGCAACGCGCTGGAGTTCAAGGCCTTCCAGGACATGGGCCAGCTCTTCGCCCGCTGACACGCGGCGGCCGGGGAGTGGCGGCGCGGCGCCCCGGCCCCACGCTCGCTCGACGCTCCGCTCCTTCGCCGTCCGCCGCCGGGCCACCCCCGCCGAGGCCGTGATCACCGAAGCCGTGATCGCCGCCGGCCTCCGGGGCATCCCAAGCGTCCGTCGTCAGGGCCGGGCGACACTTCGGAGACTGGACACATGGCGCTCAAGCGGATGGACAATGTGGGGATCGTCGTCGAGGACCTCGGCGCGGCGATCGATTTCTTTCGCGAACTCGGCCTCGAGCTCGAAGGACGCGCCACCATCGACGGAGAATGGGCCGGGCGTGTCACTGGACTGGGCGATCAACAGGTCGAGATCGCCATGATGCGCACGCCGGACGGCCACAGCCGGCTCGAGCTCTCCCGCTTCCTCGCGCCGCCGGTCGTCGCCGATCACCGTGACGCCCCGGTCAACGCCCTGGGCTATCTCCGCGTCATGTTCGCCGTGGACGACATCGACGAGACGCTTGAAAGGCTCCGCGCGCGCGGCGCGCAGCTCGTCGGCGACGTCGTCCAGTATAGGGACGTGTATCGGCTCTGTTACATCCGTGGGCCTGAAGGGCTTCTCATCGGCCTCGCCCAGGAACTCGGCTGAGCGCGGCCCGAAGGCGCATGGCGAGGCGTGAGCCGATGCGTCGGCCTCGCCGGCGGCCGGCCGGTGGGCTCCCTGCAGGGCGGGAACGTCACCCCGACCGCATCCGGCGGGGGGACGCCGTGATGGCCGGGGTCCGCGGCCTCTTCCAGGACGTCGGCCGGCTCCTCGCCCGTCAGGCCTCCAGGTCGGCCAGCGCCATCGCTTCGGACGCGGCGTCGGCGAGCGGCGCGGTCACCGAGAAGACCGAGCCGCGGCCGGGGCGCGAGCGCACCGCCACCGCGTGGCCCAACGCCTCGGCGAGACGGCGGGCGATGGCGAGGCCGAAGCCGGCGCCCTTCTTGGCGGCGCTGCCGTGCGCCTTGTGGAAGTCGTCGAAGATGCGCGGCGCGTCGTCGGGATGGAGGCCGGGCCCGCTGTCCCACACCTCGATCCGCACGGCGTCGCCGCACCGGCGCGCCGCCAGCAGCACGCCGCCGCGCTCCGTCAGGCGGACGGCGTTGGACAGGTACTGGCGCAGCAGCCGTTCCAGGAAGGCCGCGTCGCTGCTCACCGACGCGCCGCAGGGCCGCACGATCAGCCGCAGCCCCTTGCCCTCGGCCCCGGCTTCGAATTCCTGGAGGAGCTTGGCGAACAGGTCGTCGAGCGGCACCGCCGCGGCGCCGCCCGGCCGGTCGATGCCGGCCTCGAGCCGGGCGACCTCGACGAGCGAGCGCAGCATGACGTCGGCCCCCTCGATCGCCTGGCCCAGCCGTTCCACCAGATACCGCCCGCCGGAATCGGCGACGCGCTGCAGCAGCAGATGATGGAAGAGCTGCATGGCCTGGAAGGGCTGGCGCAGGTCGTGGTTGGCCGCCGACAGGAAGCGCGCCGCCGCGGTGCGCGCCCGTTCCGCCTCGGCCCGGCCGCCGTCGGCCAGCGCCGCGACCGCCCGGACACGCCGGGCCCCGTCATGGACCGGCGCCAGCCGCACCGCCCCGGCCGCCGGCAGGGCGGTCTCGGCCGGCAAGCCGGTCGCCGCCACCGCCGCGACGGCGTCGGCGAGCGCCGCCGGCAGCCCGGCCGCGACCGCGTCCATTCCTTCCATGTCCGCCACCGTCCGCCCCATGGCCTGCGCCAGCCGGCGGTTCACGACGAGGACGCGCGCGTCCGGCGCGAACAGAGCCAGTCCGTCTCCGCCCGCCGCCAACAGTGCGTCCAGCCACTCTTCCCGGTTCGTCATCGGTCCTGTTCCAAGGCTCCCGGCACCGACGGGCACCGGCCGCCGCCTGCCATGCAATTCTACATGCGACCATGGTGCGGACAAGCAATCCCTGCCGATCGTGACATCAGACATAGGGCTTGAGACAAGTTTGCGATGAATCGCCGGGAACGCCGGTCTGTTGCGCGGCCCCACGGCCGGTCTATAAAGATCCCATGACGATCCGCCGCCCGCCCAAGGCCCCCCGGGCCCTCGCCATCGCCGGCCTGCCGATGCCGCTGGAGCTGCGGGAGAGCGCGCGCACCCGCCGCCTCACCCTGCGGGTCGACGCCGGGCGCGGGCTGATCCAGGTGGTGGTGCCGCCGGGCCTGTCGGAGGCGGAGGTGCGCCGCTTCGTCGACCGGCACGAGGGATGGGTGCGGGCGCGGCTGGCCGCCCTGCCGCCGCAGCTTCCCTTCGCCGACGGCGGCACCGTGCCGTACCTCGGCGAGGACCACCTCATCCGCCATGACGCGGCGCTGCGCGGCGGCACCCGGCGCGCCGGCGGCGCCATCCTGGTGGGCGGCCAGCCGGAGCACGTGGCCCGCCGGGTGCGCGACTTCCTGGTCGCCGAGGCGCGGCGGGTGCTGGCCGAACGGGCGCGCGCGAAGGCGGCCGGCATCGGCGCGCGGGTCGCCGCGGTGACTGTCCGCGACACCCGCAGCCGCTGGGGAAGCTGCTCCGCCACCGGCCGGCTGTCCTTCTCCTGGCGCCTCATCCTCACGCCGGAGCCGGTGCTCGACTACGTCGTCGCCCACGAGGTGGCGCACCTGCGGGAGATGAACCACTCCCCCCGCTTCTGGGCGCTGTGCGCCCGCCTGACCGCCGACGTCGCCGGCCCGCGCGCCTGGCTGCGCAGCAACGGCGCGCGGCTGCTGCGCTACGGCTGACCGGCAATGGCGGCAGCAGGGCTGCCATGCGGCGGCGATCCCGGACCTTCCCCGTGGCGGCCGTCTATGGCTCGATAGCGCCGCCCTCCTCCGACGCCCGACCCCGGACCCATGCCCCGTTCCGACTCCCTCGCCGTCCGCGTGCTGCTGACCGCGCTCGTCGCCTTCGGCCCGCTGTCGACCGACCTCTACCTCCCCTCCCTGCCGGCGCTGGTGCGGGTCTTCGGCACCGACATCGCCACCGTGCAGCTCACCCTGTCGGTCTTCCTGGTCGGCTTCGCCGTGGCGATGCTGGTGTACGGTCCGCTGTCCGACCGCTTCGGCCGGCGGCCGGCGCTGATCGGCGGCATCACGATCTACCTCGTGGCGAGCCTCGCCTGCACCGCCGCGGCGACCGTCGAGCAGCTCATCGTCGCCCGCTTCTTCCAGGCCCTGGGCGCCTGCTGCGGGCCGGTGGTGGCGCGCGCGGTGGTGCGCGACGTGTTCGGCCGCGACCGGGCGGCCACCGTGCTGGCCTACATGACCATGGCGATGGCGCTCGCCCCGGCGGTCGGGCCGGTGCTGGGCGGCGCGCTGACCGAGGTGTTCGGCTGGCGGGCCAACTTCGTGGTGCTGACGGCGATCGCCGTGGCCGTGCTGGCGGCGACCTGGCGGCTGCTCGGCGAGACCAACGCCCACCGCGACGCCGACGCGCTGCGGCCAAGCCGCCTGCTCGGCAACTATCTCGCGCTCCTGCGCAGCCGCGCCTTTCTCGGCTGCGCCCTGACGGTGGCGTTCTCCTACAGCGGCATCTTCGCCTTCATCTCCGGCTCCTCCTTCGTGCTGGTGGACGGGCTTGGGCTGTCGCCGGGGCAATACGGCCTGTGCTTCGGCGTGGTGGTGGTGGGCTACATGATCGGCTCCTTCACGGCGGGGCGGATCAGCGGCCGCGTCGGCTTCCTGCGGATGGTCCGGACCGGCACCTTGATGTCGGCGGCGGGCGGGGTGGCGGGCGCGGCGCTGGCCCTGGCCGGCGTTCCGGGCACCGCCGCCGGCGTCGCCGCCGTCGTCCTGCCCATGGCCCTGTTCAACGTCGGCTGCGGGCTCACCCTGCCCAACGCCATGGCCGGCGCCGTCGGCCCCTACCCGACCATGGCCGGGCTGGCGTCGGCCCTGATGGGCTTCGCGCAGATGGGGATCGCCGCCGCCGTCGGCATCGCCGTCGGCCATCTGCACGACGGCACCGCCGTGCCGATGACGGCGGCCATCGCCCTGGCGGCGCTGGGCGCCGCCGCCGCCGCCTGGAGCCTCATCGGTCCTCGCCGCGGTCGTGGCGGAACAGCCAGCGCTCCAGGGGCTTGAGCCCCACCAGGACGGCCAGGCTGATGCCGGTGGCGAGCAGCGCCACCGTGTAGACGCCGGCGCCGCAGGCGATGCCGAGCGCGCCGGCGATCCAGATCACGGCGGCCGTCGTCGCGCCGTGCACGTCGGCGCCGCGCTGGATGATGACGCCGGCGCTGATGAAGCCGATGGCCTGCGCCAGCCCCTGGATGACGCGGATCGGATCGAGGTCGCTCCGCCCCTCCCGCACCATCAGGGCCCCGTACATCTCCAGCGCCACCAGGGTGGTGGCGGCGGCGCTGACCGCCACCAGCGTGTGCGTGCGCAGGCCGGCGTCCTTGCCGCGGGCCTCGCGGTCGACGCCCAGCACGGCGCCGCACAGGGCGGCCAGCGCCAGGCGCAGCGCCACCTCGTCCAGGGGTATGGTCAGGGTCAGGTCCATTCGCCACCTCCACCGCGCGCCCCTGGCGAAAGGCCGGACACACGCTCATTTTTTTCACCGGAGCCGGCGATTTTTCACTTTGATCCGCCGGCCGTTCGCTCTATGTAACGCCCACTCGCAAGCGCACGTGCCGCTGGCCCGCCCTCGTCCCCATGGGATCCCCCCAACGGATGAGGTGGTTATGCAACGACGTAACGCGTGATCCCCGACCGTCCCTTAAGCAAGGCGGCGTCTTGGAGGTTACGATGGTTGATGTTGTTGTCGGTGGGCCGCGACGGTCCACCCGTCTCCGAAATCTCCCCACACGCATGGGTTCTCCCGGCCAGTCCAGTATGGGCGGCCTGAACGCCTGACCGCTGCCTGCCTTTTTGCGGTTCATCGGCGCGTTCGGCCGCTCCGTACCCGACTCCACACGCCACCGGCTTGTCCCCACTCATCTTGCGTCCGGGAGACTGAGATGACCGAGAAGATTGCGCGCTTTTTCGAAGAGCGACGCCCGCAGACCCCGTGCCTCGTCGTCGACCTCGACGTGGTCGAGCACAACTACCATGCCCTGGCCGACGCGCTGCCCGACGCGCGGATCTTCTACGCCGTGAAGGCGAACCCGGCGCCGGAGATCCTGCGCCTGCTGACCCGCCTCGGCTCGGCCTTCGACACCGCCAGCGTGCCCGAGATCGAGATGGTGCTGGCCGCCGGCTGCCCGCCGGAGCGCATCTCCTACGGCAACACCATCAAGAAGGAGGGCGACATCCGCCGCGCCTTCGAGCTGGGCGTGCGCCTGTTCGCCTACGACAGCGAGGCGGAGCTGGAGAAGATCGCCCGCGCCGCCCCGGGGGCGCGCGTCTTCTGCCGCATCCTGACCTCGGGCGAGGGCGCCGAATGGCCGCTGTCGCGCAAGTTCGGCTGCGACCTGCCGATGGCCCGCGAGCTGCTGGTCAAGGCCAAGGGCATGGGCGTCCAGCCCTGGGGCGTGTCGTTCCACGTCGGCTCCCAGCAGAAGGACCTGAGCCAGTGGGACAAGGCCATCTTCGAGGTGGCGCAGCTCTTCCGCGAGCTCGAGGTGCTGGGGATCGACCTCGGCATGATCAACCTGGGCGGCGGCTTCCCCACCCGCTACCGCACCGACGTGCCGGCCTCGCAGGCCTACGGCCAGGCCATCTTCGACAGCCTGCGCCGCCATTTCGGCAACCGCCTGCCGGAGGCCATCGTCGAGCCCGGGCGCGGCATGGTCGGCTCGGCCGGCGTCATCGAGAGCGAGGTGGTGCTGGTGTCGCGCAAGTCGGCGACCGACCGGAAGCGCTGGGTCTATCTCGACATCGGCAAGTTCGGCGGGCTGGCCGAGACCATGGACGAGGCCATCCAGTACCCCATCGAGGTGCTGGGCACCCCGGCCAACGACGACGAGCCGGAGCCGGTCATCCTCGCCGGCCCCACCTGCGACAGCGCCGACGTGCTCTACGAGAAGGCGGAGTACCGCATGCCCTCCGGCCTGAAGGCCGGCGACCGCGTGCGCATCCACGCCACCGGCGCCTACACCACCACCTACGCCGCCGTCTGCTTCAACGGCTTCGCGCCGCTCCAGCAGTACTGCATCTGACGGCGACGGCCGCCCTCTTCCATCGCGGGAGCGGGCGGCCCCGGGGCCCGCGCCCCACCCTGCTCCCGGACGGCAAAAAGGCCGCATCCCCCTCGGGATGCGGCCTTTTTCCTGCGTCGCCGTCGCGGCGCCCGGGCAGGATCATTCCTGCCAGAAGGGCTTGGCCGCCTCGTGCTCGACGTCGAACTGGGACACGCCGATGTCGCGCATCATGCGCTCGTCCAGCCGGGCCAGTTCGCGGCGGGTGGTGATCCGGTGGCGCCACAGCGCCAGGGTGTCGAAGAGGCTGTCCATGGCGTGCGTCATCGCACCGGCCAGGGAGCCGCGGCCCGTGGGGGCCGAGTGGAAGGTCAGAGACATGATCATGGGTCCGTCGTTCGCACCGCTGACGCCCCTTGATGGCGCCGCCCGTGTGCCGTGCCTGATGGAAAGATAATTACTCTCCCCTTCCCAATTCTACCACCCTCAACTAGACATATCGGGGCTGAGGGAATCGGATGCCTCGCGACGGAATATCACGGATGCCCGAGCGCCGCGGTGCGCCATCGCCGCGGCGCAGGGGCGCTTGCCAGGGCCGCGCCGCTCGTTTAGCTCTACCCCTCCGGCCCATTCCGCCGCCCCTTCCGGGTCCGCCCATGATCGACACCATCGGCTTCGACGGCGACGACACGCTGTGGCACAACGAGTCGCTGTTCTCGATGACGCAGGACCGCTTCCGCGCGCTGCTCGCCCACGCCGCCGACCCGCAGACGCTGGACCGCCGCCTGCTCGAGGCGGAGCGGGCGAACCTGCGCCACTACGGATACGGCATCAAGGGCTTCGTCCTGTCGATGATCGAGACGGCGATCGCCGTCACCGACGGCCGGATCGCCGGCCACGACATCGGCACCCTGGTCGCCTTCGGCAAGACCATGCTGGAGCACCCGGTGGAGCTGCTGGACGGCGCCGTGGCGGCGCTGGACGCGCTGGCCGGCCGCCACCGGCTGCTGCTGATCACCAAGGGCGACCTGTTCGACCAGGAGAGCAAGGTGGCGCGCTCCGGCCTGGCCGAGCGCTTCGCCGCGGTGGAGATCGTCAGCGAGAAGGACCCGGACACCTACCGCCGCATCCTCGACCGCCACGGCGTCGATCCCGCCCGCTTCCTCATGGTCGGCAACTCCGTGCGCTCCGACGTGCTGCCGGTGCTGGCGGTCGGCGCCGCCGCGGTGCACGTGCCCTACCACCTGACCTGGGCCCACGAGGAGGCGGAGCCCCCCGCCGAAGGCTACCGCCGCATCGAGTCGCTGCACGCGCTGCCGGCGGCGGTGGCCCGCCTCGGCGGCGCCGCCTCCCTATCGGCCCCTCTGCCCGCCCCTCCATCCGCCCCCCTGTCCGACAAGGCCCGGCCATGACCCTCGCGCTTCTCGACCCGTCCGCGGCGACGCCGGAGACCGGCGGCCCGGAGCCCGACCGCATCCTCAACGGCAACCCCGTCTTCACCACCTGGAACGCCTACGAGTCGGCCGACGGCAAGCGGTTCGCCGGCGTGTGGTCGTGCACGCCCGGGCGCTGGCGCATCCGCTACGACGAATGGGAGCATTGCCGGATCGTCTCGGGGATCAGCGTCGTCAGCCACGCCGACGGCCGCTCCTGGACGGTGCGGGCGGGCGACAGCTTCGTCATCGAGCCCGGCTTCGAAGGCACCTGGGAGGTGGTGGAGACCACCACCAAGCACTACGTGGTCATCCTGCCGTAGGCGTGGCGCAGGGCCGCCGCCACCATGCGGGCGTCGGCCAGGGCGTCGTGGGCGGCCAGGACGGGCACGCCGGGAAAGTGCCGGTGCAGGTCGCCGCTGCTGATCGGCCGTCCCGGCCGCCCGGCGGCGGCGGCGAGCAGATCGCGCACGTCGTGGAACAGGGCCGCCGGGACCGGCGGCGCCAGCCCGGCCAGGGCACAGTTCTCCCAGACCACCGCGCGGTCGGCCCCGTTGCACAGCACGGCCGCGGCGTCGCCGACGAAGGCGGCGAAGCGCGCCAGCGCCTCCGGCAGGGCAACGGCCTCGCGGTCCAGGCGCGCCTGGTCGATCCCGGTCAGGGCGGTGAAATAGGCGCTGAGGCGCGGGTTGATGCGGGGCCGCGCCAGGACGCTGAAGGCGCCGTCCTCGGCGAAGCCGGCGGCGGGGGCGATCCGCACGGCGCCGATCTGGACGATCTCGCGGTGCTCGCCGGGGCCGCTCCAGCGGCGCGCCAGGGAACCCTCCCAGGCGGTGAACTCCAGGTCGAAGACGACGACCTCCCGGGCCGCCGCGAGGCGGCTCAGGAGGTCCCGGGACCCGCTCACCGGCCGCGCGGCTCCCGGCTCAGCCCCTTCGCCTCGAGCTGCGCCAGATAGTCGGCCCACAGGCGGTCGTGGTCCTCGCCCAGCTCGTACAGGTAGGACCAGGTGTAGATGCCGGTGTCGTGCAGGTCGTCGAAGTGGATGCGCATGGCGTAGTGGCCGACCGGCTCCAGCTTGAGGATGCCGACGTGCTTCTTGCCCCACTGCGTGACCTCCTGGCCGGGCCCGTGCCCCTGCACCTCGGCCGACGGGCTCAGCACGCGCAGATACTCGGCCGGGTAGGAGAAGGTCCGGCCGTTGTCGAACTCGATCTCCAGGCGCCGCTCGTCCGTCTTCAGACGGACCTCGACGGGCCAGAAGCGGGTGCCGCCGTCCGCTCCCTGCGTGGCGTCGCCCATGGTCACGCCCCCGTGCGGCCGGCGTCGGCGTCCGAGTCCAGGCTGCGCGCCTCATCGATCAGCATGATCGGGATGCCGTCGCGGATCGGGTAGGCCAGCCCGGCGCGGTCGCTGATCAGCTCGCCGCGCTCGGCGTCGTAGCGCAGGGGCCCCTTGGTCAGCGGGCAGACCAGGATCTCCAGGAGCTTGCGGTCGACCTGGCCGGTCGCCCTGGGCTCCGGCTCCGGCGCGCCCGTCGCGGTGGAGGCCTGTTCGGGGTGGGATGCGCTCATGGGCCGTCTGCCGTTCCGTGTCGAGGGGGACTAGTGGCGCTGCGCCGCGCAGTCGCCGTCGTGACCGTCGAGAATGGCCATCTCGATCAGCGCGATCAAGAGCCTCGCGCGCTCGGCCAGGCCCGGCGCCTCGAGGAGCGCCTGCTTCTCGCTGGGGGCGAAGGGGCAGATCATCGCCAGCGAGTTGACCAGCCGCTCGTCCGGGGTGGATTCGATGGCGGCGCGGTCGACGGCGATGCCCTGGGCCGCGAGGTAGCGCCGCAGCCCCGCCAGCAGCCGCGGCCGGTCGAACGCGCCGGTGCCGCGGGCCTCGGCGTCGCCGGCGGCGAGGTCGGCGGCGAAACCGTTCCAGGCCGGAACGACGCGGCGGTAGCCGCGCACGCCGTCGAGCTCGCGCGCCACCTTGAAGCGGCACAGGCCGGTCAGGGTGATGAGATAGCGGCCGTCGCCGGTCTGCGAGAAGGCGGTGATGCGCCCGGCCCCGCCGGTGCCGTAGAGGGCGGGGTCGTGGGCGCGCGACGCCGGGTCGGTCGGCTGGATCATGCCGATCAGCCGGTCGCCCGCCATGGCGTCCTCGACCATCGCCAGGTAGCGCGGCTCGAAGATGTTCAGGCGCAGGGGGCAGCGCGGCAGCAGCATCACCCCCGGCAGCGGGAACACGGCCAGGGTGTCGGGCAGGCGGTCGAGGGTCGGGTCGAACGGGCTCCGGCTCATGCCACTAACATAGAGCCCGTCCCCGCCCCGAACAGGACCTTAGCTGAACAGGATCGTCGACAGCCGGCGCCGCGTCTGCACGGTCAGCGGGTCGGTCGGCCCGAACGCCTCGAACAGCTTGACCAGCTGCTTGCGCGCGGCATCGTCGTTCCAGGCGCGGTCGCGGCGCACCAGCTCCAGCAGCTCGTCCACCGCCGCCTCGCGCTTGCCGGCGGCGTAGAGCGCCATGGCGAGGTCGTAGCGGGTCTGGTGGTCGTCCTTGTTGCGGGCCAGCTTCTCCATCAGCTCGGTCACCGGCCCGGCGGCCTTGGCCTGCTCGGCCACCTCGATGGCGGCCTTGGCGGCGGCCAGCTCGGGGCTCTTGGCGAGCTCCTCGGGCGCCGCGGCGATCATGTCCTTGGCCTGCTCGAGGTCCTCCAGGGCGATGTGGCAGCGCACCATGCCGGCGTAGGCCGCGGCGTTGGCGCCGTCGTGCTGCAGGATCTGGCTGTAGATGTCGGCGGCGGTGGCGGGATCGCCGGCCTCCAGCGCCTGGCGGGCGTGGCCCAGCGCCTCCTCCAGCACCGCGGCGACGTCGTCGCCGCCGGCCCCGCCGGCCAGCTTCGCCAGCCGGTCGACCCACTGCTTGATCTGCGACTCCGGCTGGGCGCCGACGAAGGCGTCGACCGGGCGCCCCTGGAAGAAGGCGTAGACCGCCGGGATCGACTGCACGCGCAGCTGCTGGGCGATCATCGGGTTCTGGTCGGTGTCGATCTTGACCATGCGCACCGCGCCCTTGGCGGCGCGCACGACCTTCTCCAGGATCGGGCCGAGCTGCTTGCAGGGGCCGCACCAGGGAGCCCAGAAATCGACGATCACCGGCACGGTCCGCGACGCCTCGATCACGTCGGCCATGAAGGTGCGGTCGCTGCTGTCCTTGACGAGGTCGGCGGCGCCGGGGGCGGCACCGGTGTTGGCGGGCGGCGGAGAGAACATGGCGGTCTTTTCCCGTTTGAAATCTGCGTGATTAAATGAGCGCGCGGACGGTCGCGAACAAGAGTTGGCTCATCCCCCGCCGTCGCGGCCGAAATCGACGACCCGCGGCTCGTGCCCGCAGGCGCGGATGAAGCGCAGCAGGTCGGCCGGCCGGAGCGCCGTGGTGCGGTCGTTGGCCAGGGGGTGGTAGTTCAGCGGGTCGTGCTCCAGCATCGCCTGCTGCAGCACCACGCCGACCCGCCGCTCGCGGTCGTTGATCAGCGCGAACGGGGTCACCGAGCCCGGCCGCACCCCCAGCACCTCCCACAGCCGCTCGGCCGAGGCGAAGGACAGGCGGGCCGAGCCGATCACCTTGTCGAAGCCGTTGAGCGCCACCGGCGCGTCCTCCAGCGCCACGACCAGCCAGTAGAGGCCCTTCTTGTCCTTGAGGAAGAGGTTCTTGCAATGGCCGCCCGGCAGCTCGCCGCGCAGCGCCTTGCTCTCCTCCACCGTGAACAGCGGCGGGTGCTGGTGGGTGACGGCGGGGATGCCGAGCTCGGCCAGCCGCGCCAGGAGCTGCTCCGGCGAGGTCGGCAGGGGGGCGTGGGGCGCGGGATCGGTGTCGGTCATGCCCGGCTTTTACCGCGCGCTGCCGGGTCCGTCCAGCCGTCCGCGAAAAGCGCCAACATGACGCTTGCATTGCGTCGGCCGATCTGTATAGTCCGCCGCACGCCGCCGGCGGGCCGCCCGACAGGGCCGGAACCGGCGATGCCGCAACGGAGCGCGGGCGTAGCTCAGGGGTAGAGCACAACCTTGCCAAGGTTGGGGTCGAGGGTTCGAATCCCTTCGCCCGCTCCAGTTTTCCCAAGGGAAATCAAAGTCTTACGAGACGGGCTGGAGATCTTCTCCGGCCCTTCGTCGTTTCGGGGACACGTTGGGGGACACGGGCCGGCAGAAATGGGCCGGCAGAAATCCGCGGCGGATAGGCCTGTCCGGCGCCAGAGTGTCACCGCCTTGCCGTCCCGTGGCGTCGCCAGCAGCTTCCCGAATGGGGCGCCGTGCCAGTCGCAGGGCCGCAGGATGACCGGGATGGTCCGGCACAGACCTTCGGCATCGCCGCTCCGGAAGACCTTGCCCCGGTATGGGAGCCGGCCGGATTCCACCGGGACGGCGCGCTGTGGCGCTACGCACCATAAGGGGAGCGACCGGCGTCCTCCGCCAGGATCATGGTCCGGAACGTGACCGACACCCGCCGGCGGCGGGTGATCCGCAGGCCGTCCACCATGTCCGACCTGCGGGCCGGAATCTCGTGCTGCCAGTCATAGCGCGCCGGGCCGGACAGCACGAGCAGACTGCGCTCTTCCAACAGCACACTGTCGACGGCACCGGTGCCGGGATGCAGGAACCGCATCACGCACGGTGATCCGAGGCTCAGGATCACGATGCGCGGGCCGAAGCACGGCACGCAGTCGGTATGGGCGGAAATCCCCTGCCCCGGCACATACTCGTTGACGATGACCTGCTCCGCCAGAGCGTTCAGGTGATCGGGGCCGGAGACCGTCCGGGCCAGGGCATGCAGCCAGTCCGGCAACGGCCCGAGGTACGCATCGCGTCCGGCCGTCCGCGATCTGTAGTCATAGCGGTACCCGTAGTGCTGCGCGCGGCGCTTCAGATCGGTAAGCCACGGCCGGCGGTCGATCTCGTCCAGCAGACCGCCCTCCTCCTCGGCCGACATGCAGTCCGCAACGTACGTCAGGCCCGCTATCGGCGGCAGGTGGTGGCGAACGGGCAGGTCAAGGGCCAGCATCACCGCACATCCCCATTGTTGATCGGCGCGAACACCCAGGCTCCAAACGTCGTCTTGTCTTCGATCGCGCTGTCATTATCATTTGTTTTGGTATGCTCATATCCGGGAAAGTCATCCGGCTCAAATGGAAACGGGCCATATACCTTGAAGCCCGCATCATCTGCCGCTTCCGAAAACTGAAAGCATCCGTCGTAATGCGCGTCGGCCTTTGGCCCATCGGGCTCCCCTATTCGAGATAGGGCGTGAGCACCTCTTCAATCCATGTCATGAAGATGCGGACGCGGCGCGACAGGTTCCGTCGGTGCGCCACGACAAGGGACACGTCGAGCGGCTCGGGGCGGACATCCGGCAGAACCTCCACCAGCGCTCCGCTCTCCAGATGTCGGCGTATTCCCGTAAACGCAGCCTGGATCAGGCCAAGGCCGGCCAGGCCGGCGGCCTCGTAGGTCTGCACGCTGTTCACGTGCAACGCCCCCGGCAACGGAAGCGTTGCATAGGTGTCGCCGTCCGGATACTCCCACCCGTAGGGCCTGGCGCCGAGGGTCCGGCTGTAATGGATCGTCCGGTGATCCTGCAGCCTCAGATCCTCCAGCGTCCTGGGGGTGCCGTGACGCGCGAGATATGCCGGGCTGGCGGCATTCACCATGCGCAGCCGGCCCAGCGGACGGGCGATGAGCGTCTCGTCCCCGATCGGTCCGAGCCGCAGAACGCAGTCGAACCCCTCCTCGACCAGATCCACCTGCCGATCCGTGCTCGACACCTCCAGCTCCAGTTCGGGCCAGGAGGCCATGAACTCCGGCAAGGCCGGTACGAGTGTCGTGCGCGCCAGCTCGGTCGGCAGATCGACCCGAAGACGGCCCCGCAGCGCCACGCGATCCCCCGCGAACATCGATCGCAGGTCGTCGAAATCCGTCAGCAGATTTCGCGCACGTTCGTGAAAGCTCCGCCCGTCCTCGGTCAACCGCACGCTGCGCGTCGTCCGATGCAGGAGCCTGACGCCCAAATCCTCCTCAAGCTGCCGGACGACCGTCGAGGCGCGCCCCTTCTGGATGCCCAGACTCTCCGCCGCGCGGCTGAAGCTGCGCATTTCGGCGACCCGGACGAAGATGAGGAGATGCTCGAGATCGTGCATGCGCAGGCCTCTTAATGTTCTACCTCGAGAGAACAATGCGTTCTATTTGACGTAATTTATCATACCAATATGGCACGATAAACAAGGGACCGGAACGGCGCTTCACGGGAGGGGCATCATGCTGGAGAGAGCGACACCGGATCGTCTGCATTGGATCGGGCGTTCGGCAACCGCCCTGGCCGCCGCGGCGCTGCTGCTGGACGGCGCGGTGCAATTCCTCGCCCCCGATCTGGCTGCGGGCATGCTGCGGGAGGTCGGGTTCGCGCCGACCATCGCCCCCGTACTGGGAACGTTCATGGTCGCCTGCGCCGTCCTTTATGCCATTCCGGCCACGGCATTCCTCGGTGCGATCCTCGCGACGGGATTTCTGGGAGGGGCGATGTGCGCCCATGTCCGGCTGGGTGAGCTGGGGACTCCCCCCGAACTCATCTCCCTGCTGCTCGGCGTGCTGGTCTGGGGCGGTCTTTATCTTAGCGACCCGAACCTCCGCACCCTCCTGCCGATCCGCAAACGGCCCGCCAAGTGGCGATCCTCCGGCCGCGCGAGCGACCGCATCGCCAACGCAACGTTGAACATCGGGAAATCACCATGACACAGACCAAGATCACCACCGCCGTCGTCTATCACTCGGGCTACGGCCACACGCACCGCGTCGCCGAGGCGGTCGCCGGTGGAGCGGCAGGCACGCTCATCGCGATCGACCCCGAGGGCAACATCCCCGAAAGCGCGTGGGAGACGCTTCTCGCCGCGGACGCCATCATCTTCGGCTCGCCGACCTACATGGGCGGCCCGAGCTGGCAGTTCAAAAAATTCGCCGACGACAGTTCGAAGCCGTGGTTCGCCGAAAAGTGGAAGGACAAGATCTTCGGCGGCTTCACCAACAGCGCCACCCTCAACGGCGACAAGCTCAACACGCTGCAATACTTCGTCCTGCTCGCCGGGCAGCACGGCGGCATCTGGGTGAGCCTCGGCATCAAACCGTCGAACGTGAAAGCCTCCAAGCGCGACGATCCGAACCGGATCGGCTCCTATATCGGCCCGATGGCGCAGTCGGACGCGGATGCCGCCCCCGAGGAGATGTCGGAAGGCGACCTTGAAACCGCGCGTCTGTATGGCGTTCGCGTCGCGGAAATCGCCGGCCGTTTCGCGGCGGCGCGGGCTGCCTGACCCGCGTTCCCCGGATGCGGGCGTTGCCGCCCATCACCTCCGGCCGCCTTCCGCCCCGGTCAGCCCGCCCCGTCGGCGGCGCCGGCGTCCCGCTCCCAGCCGAACACGCTGCGCCCGCCGTAGTCCGCCGAGCGCCGGCGCTCCTCCGCCAGGAACGCCGGCAGCGACGGCCCATCGGCGGTGCGTTCCAGCGCCCGCGCCTGGGCGTCGAGGCGGCGGATGGCGTCGAGGCGCTCGTCGTTGCCCAGCTTCGCCTTGGCGAGCGCCGCCTTCAGCACGTCGATGGTCTGGTCGAACACCCGGGTGGGCACGGGGAAGGGGTGGCGGTCCTTGCCGCCGTGGGCCAGCGAGAAGCGCGCCGGGTCGGCGAAGCGGCAGGGCGCGCCGTGCACCACCTCGGCGACCAGGGCCAGCGAGCGCACCGTGCGGGCGCCGACGCCCGGCACCAGCAGCAGGTCGGCGAAGTCGGCCGGCCCGGCCTCGGCCGCCGCGGCGAGCGCGCCGTGCAGACGGCGCATGATCACGTCGCCGGGGCGCACGTCGTGGTGGCCGGGCATCACCAGATGCGGCAGCAGCGGCTGCGCCGGCTCCGGCTCCGGCGGCCGGTCGGCCCGCTCCAGCGCCGCCACCTCGCGCACCAGCCCGTCCGGGCCCAGCCCGTGCAGCAGGTCGAGCTGGCGGCGCCGCGAGGCGGCGGCGCGGCGGTCGGTGAGGTTGACGATCTCGCCCCGGCTGCGGCCGTCGATCGCCGCATGGGGCGCCTCGACGAAACTCGTCACCCCCTCCGACAGCCAGTGGTAGCGCCGCGCCAGCCGGCTGTCGCCGTTCATGCCCTGCTGCACCACCACCCACTTGCCGTCGTCGGCGACGACGAAGCCGTGGAGATAGAGGTCGAAGCCGTCCTGCACGGCGGCGCTGTCGACCTTGGCGACCAGCCGGCTGGCGCGGGCGAGCGCCGCCCCGTCGATGCCCACCCGCTCGCCGACGGCGGCCAACTCCCCGGGGGTCTGGCGCGACTGGCCGCCGCGGCCGCCGCAGACGTGGAGGCCGAGCTCGCCGGCCCGCGGCGCCAGCCCCCGCTTCAGCGCGCCGATGACGCTGGTGGTGATGCCCGAGGAGTGCCAGTCCATCCCCATGACGGCGCCGAAGGACTGGAACCAGAAGGGATGGGCGAGGCGGCGCAGCACCTCGTCGCGCCCGTAATGGTGGGCGATCGCCTCCACCATGACGGCGCCCAGCCGGGCCATGCGCCGGCCCAGCCACGCCGGAACCCGGCCGTTGTGGAGCGGCAGATCGGCGCTGCCGGCGCGGCGTGCCATGGGGGCCTCCGGAAGGAACGGACAACGAACATCCGTCATAGCACGGCCGCGCCCGGCGGAGGACCGGAATGTGCCGCCCTCAGCCCGCCGCCTGGGCCCGGCCGGCGCGGTCGAGCGCCGCGAACTCCTCGTCGGACAGGACGAGGTCGGCCGCGGCGACGTTCTCCTCGAGGTGGGCGACCTTGGAGGTTCCCGGGATCGGCAGCATGACGGGGCTGCGCTTCAGCACCCAGGCCAGCGCGATCCGGCTCGGCGCGACGCCGTGGTGCCGGGCGATGGTGTCGAGCGGCGACCCCGGCCGCGCCAGGTCGCCGGCCGCCAGCGGGTACCAGGGGATGAAGCCGATGCCGCGCCGCTCGCAATGCTCCAGCACCGCCTCGCTGCCGCGGTCGACGAGGTTGTAGCGGTTCTGCACGGTCGCCACGGGGAAGACCTTGGCGGCCGCCTCGACCTCCTCCACCGACACCTCGCTCAGGCCGGCGTGGCGGATGACCCCGTCGTCGATCAGGGTGCGGATGGCGTCGAACTGCTCGTCGCGCGGGGTGTTCGGGTCGATGCGGTGGAGCTGCCACAGGTCGATGCGCTCGACGCCGAGGCGGCGGCGGCTGAGGTGGGCCTGCTGGATCAGGTACTCCGGCCGGCCCAGCGGCACCCAGACGTTGGGCCCGGTGCGCGTCAACCCGCCCTTGGTGGCGATCAGCATCCCCGGATAGGGATGCAACGCCTCGCGGATCAGCTCCTCCGACACCGCGGGCCCGTAGGAATCGGCGGTGTCGACGAAGCTGACGCCGAGCTCGGGCAGGCGCCTCAGGGTGCGCAGGGCCTCGGCGCGGTCGGCCGGGTCGCCCCACACGCCGGGCCCGGTGATGCGCATGGCGCCGAATCCAAGCCGGCTGACCGGCATGTTGCCGCCGATCCTGAAGGTGCCGGACCTGGTCGCGTCGGGGGTGGGCATGATGGTGTCTCCCATGGCGGTGGTGTCGGTGCGACCCTCCTCAACAGGGCCCACCATGCGCCCGTCCCCGGTGCGGGTCTAGGACCCAGCGAACGGCAGCAGGTCCAGCAGCGCCCGCTCCGCCCGCGTCACCGCGCGCTCGCGGTGGCGCAGCGCGAAGAAGCGGCGGCGCGGCAGCGCCAGGCCGAGGGCCAAGTCGAGCGCCACCAGGGCGCCCGAGCGCAGGGCCCCCGCCACCGCCAGCCGCGACAGCACCGCCGCCCCGGCCCCGTGCTCGACGGCGCTGCGCACCGCCTCGTTGGACGGCAGCTCCAGCACGATGTCGAGGTCCGACGCGGCGACGCCGGCGGCGCCCAGCGCGTCCTCGAAGACGGCGCGCGTCCCCGACCCGCGTTCGCGGAAGACCCAGCGCATGCGCCGCAGGTCGGCCGGCGCCACCGACCCGCCCAGCTCCCCCGCCAGCGGCGCCGCGACCACCAGGACCAGCTCGTCCTCGGCGACCGGCGTCACCGACAAGGCCGGGTCCTCGACCGTCCCCTCGACCAGGCCGAACTCGGCGACCCCGTCGTGGATCATCGCCGCGACCCCCTCGGTGTTGCCGATGGCGAGGCTGAGGGCGATGCCGGGATGGGCCACGCGGTAGCGGTGCAGCAGCGGCGGCAGCCAGTAGTTGGCGACGGTCTGGCTGGCCGCCAGCCGCAGGGTGCCCCGCGCCAGGCCGGCGACGTCGGCCAGCACGGTCTCCGCCGCCGCCGCGCGCGCCAGCACCGCCCGCGCCTCGCCGAGGAACAGCCGGCCGGCCTCGGTCAGGACGATGCGGCGGCCGACGCGGTCGAACAGGCGCGTGGCGTAGCGCGCCTCCAGCGCCGACACCGCGGCGCTGACCGCCGACTGGGTGAGGTTGAGGGCGCGCGCCGCCTGGGTGACGTGCTCGCGCTCGGCCACGGCGACGAAGATGCGAAGCTGCTCCAGGGTCATCGGCGTCCGGTCAGGTGGTCATCCGCACCAGCATCAGACTGAAAGCGGCGACGAAAAGGAAGGCGGCAGCGCCGAGCAGCAGCGGCCGCAACCCCTTCGCCCGCAGCTTGCGCAGGTCGGTCTCCAGCCCCATGGCCGCCAGCGCCACCGACAGCAGGACCGTCGTCGCCGTGCCCGCCGCCGCCTTCGCCTCGGCCGGCAGGGCGATCACGCTGTTGGCCGCCACCAGGGCGACGAAGCCCAGCACGAACCACGGCACGGGCGCGCCGCCGCCGCCGCGGCCGGCCTCTTCGCAGGCGCGGCGGCGGGCCAGCAGGCCCAGCGCCATCACCACCGGCGCCAGCATCATCACCCGCGACAGCTTGGCGACGGTGGCGAAGTCGCCGGCCTGCGTCCCCTCCTGGTAGGCCGCGGCGACGACCTGGGCGATCTCGTGGATCGACGCCCCGGCCCACAGGCCGAAGGCGTGGGACGACAGGTGCAGGAGGTCCGGCAGCAGCGGGTAGACCACCATCGCGATCGACCCGAACACGGTGACGCAGGCGACGGCGTAGGCGACGTCCTCGTCCGACGCCCGGGTCACCGTGTTGGTGGCGACCACCGCCGACGCGCCGCAGATCGCCGTGCCGGCGGCGATCAGCTCGGCGAGCCGGCGCTCGACGCCGAGCGCCCGCCCGAGCCAGACGGTGAACAGGAACGTGCCGGTCAGGGTGAGGGCCAGCACCGCCACGCCGCCGGCACCGACCTCGGCCACCTGGGCGGCGGTCAGTTGCAGGCCCAGCAGGACGATGCCGGCGCGCAGCAGCCGGCGCAGGGCGAAGACCACGCCCGCCCGGGCCCACGGCGGCGTGCCGATCAGGTTGTGCGCCAGGATGCCGAGGACGATGGACAGGATCATCGGGCTGAGCGCCGACAGGCCGGGCAAGGCGCGCAGCAGGAACGCCGCCGCGGCGACGGCGGCGGCCAGGGCCAGGCCGGGCAGCAGGGCCGCACCGGCGGGCCGGTCGGAAACGATGGAGGTCATGAAAAGGCTCCCAAAGGACGGGAGCCGACCGTGCCAGCGCCGGACCGATCGATCCAACGCATTGTTCTTGACGAATCGTTCCCCTCAATCGATGGATTCGGCCACCCGCACCAGATCCATGTGGGCGTCGCCCCAGGCCTTGAGGGCGCGGATCACCGGCTCCAGGCTGCGGCCGCGCGGCGACAGGCTGTACTCCACCTTCGGCGGGACCTCGGCGTAGACGGTGCGCACGATCAGCCCGTCCGCCTCCAGCTCGCGCAGTTGGTTGGTCAGCATGCGCTGGGTGACGCTGGGCAGGCGGCGGCGGATCTCGTTGAAGCGCAGGGTGCCTTCGAACAGGTGGTAGAGCACCACGCCCTTCCACTTGCCGTCGATCAGGCCGAGGGTCGCCTCGACGGCGCAGCCGGGGCTGCAGTCCAGGCGCGCGTGGCGGGTGCGCGGCATCACGGTATCCTTTTCGACACTATGAGCGGTTCATGTGCGTTCTTGCGGCTTTCGAGCATAGGCGTACTGTCCCTCCCGTTCAACGAAGCCCGTTCGACGAAGCCCGTTTGACGAAGGAGGACAGCATGCGCGCCGTGGGCTATCAGCACCCGTCGCCGATCGACGATCCCGCATCCCTGGTCGACATCGACCTGCCCAGGCCGGAGCCGTCCGGCCGCGACCTCCTGGTGGAGGTCCGCGCCGTCTCCGTGAACCCCGTCGACACCAAGGTGCGGCGCTCGGCGGCGGCCGAGCCCGGCGGCTGGAAGGTGCTGGGCTGGGACGCCGCCGGGGTGGTGGTCGCCACCGGGCCCGACGCCACCCGCTTCAGGCCGGGGGACGAGGTCTTCTACGCCGGCGCCCTCGGGCGGCCCGGCACCAACGCCGAGTTCCACCTGGTGGACGAGCGCATCGTCGGCCGCAAGCCGGCCTCGCTCGGCTGGGCCGAGGCGGCGGCGCTGCCGCTGACGGCGATCACCGCCTGGGAGGCGCTGTTCGACCGCCTCGACGTCCGCCGGCCGGTGCCGGGGGCGGCGCCCGTGCTGCTCATCGTCGGCGGGGCCGGCGGGGTCGGCTCGATCGCCATCCAGCTGGCCCGCCGCCTGACCGGCCTGACGGTGGTCGCCACGGCGTCGCGGCCGGAGACCCGGCAGTGGGCGCTCGACCTCGGCGCCCACCACGTGATCGACCACGCCAGGCCGCTGGCGGGGGAGATCGCCGCGCTGGGCCTCGGCGCGCCGTCCTTCGTGTTCTCGACGACCCACACCGACGCCCATCTCGACGCCGTCGTCGAGGCCATCGCGCCCCAGGGCCGCTTCGCCCTGATCGACGACCCCGCGGCGCTCGACGTCCGCGGCTTCAAGCGCAAGAGCGTGTCGGTGCACTGGGAGTTCATGTTCACCCGCTCCATGTTCGAGACCGCCGACATCGCCGCGCAAGGGGAGCTGCTGGACGAGGTCGCCCGCCTCGTCGACGACGGCGCCCTGCGGACCACGCTCGCCGAACGCTTCGGCCCGGTGAACGCCGCCAACCTCAAGCGCGCCCACGCGCTGCTGGAGAGCGGCCGGGCGCGCGGCAAGATCGTCCTGGAAGGCTTCGGCTGACCGGACGCGTGCCGATGGGGGACGCGAGGGATGCGGGAATGGACGGCGTTCCCGTCGTCACGGCATCTCAGGCGGTCCCCATCGTCTCGCTCAGGGCGTTGAGGAGGACGGGCGGGGTGACGGGCTTGTGCAGCACGCCGATGCCGCTGGCCCTGGCCTCGCGGATGCGCTCGGGCGCGGTGTCGCCGGTGATGATGATGCTGGGGATCGGCTGGCGGAACAGCTCGCACAGGGCGCGGATCGCCTCGGTGCCGGTGCGGCCCTCGCGCAGCCGGTAGTCGGCGAGGATGAGCGCCGGCGGCCGCGTGCACGCCTGCAGCAGGCGCACCGCCTCGTCGGCCGAGTCGGCGGCGATCACGTGGTAGCCCCAGCCCTGCAGGAGGACGCTGAGGCTGCTGAGGACGATCGGCTCGTCGTCGATCAGCACGATGGTGCGGCTCGGGCCGGCGGCCCCTTCCGCCGGCCGCACCTCCGGCGCGGCGCGCGGCCGCGCCGCCGGCACGTAGGGCACCTCGACCCAGAACATCGAGCCGCGGCCGGGGATCGAGCGCACGCCGATGTCGTGGCCGAGCAGGCGGGCCAGCCGCTTGACGATGGCCAGCCCGAGGCCGAGCCCCTGGGCACGGTCGCGCTCCGGGTTGCCGACCTGGGTGAACTCCTCGAAGATCTCGCCGGTGGACTCGTCGGCGATGCCGATGCCGGTGTCCCACACCTCGATGCGCAGCGTCTCGCCGCGCCGCCGGCAGCCCAGCAGCACGCGCCCCCGTGCGGTGTAGCGCACCGCGTTGTCGACGAGGTTCTGCACCAGCCGGCCCAGCAGGGTCGGATCGGTGCGGACCACCGCGCTCGAGGGCACCACCCGCAGGTCCAGCCCCTTGGCGGCGGCGACGGCGGCGAAGTTCGCGCGCATGGTCGACAGCACCGAGTCCACCGGGAACACCAGCGGCCGCGCCGCCACCACGCCGGCGTCCAGCTTCGACACGTCGAGCAGCGAATCGAGCAGCATCTTCAGGGCGTCGACCGCCAGCTCCATGTCGCGGATCACCTCGCGCAGGGGACCGTCGGTCAGGCGCATCGACAGGGCCGAGGTGAAGAACACCAGCGACTGGACCGGCTGGCGCAGATCGTGGCTGGCGGCGGCGAGGAAGCGGGTCTTGGCGGCGTTGGCGCGCTCCGCCTCCTCCTTGGCGGTGCGCAGCGACGTCTCCGCGGCCTGGCGCTCGGAGATGTCGCGGACCGTGCCGGCGAAGATCCGCCGCCCCGCCAGGTAGCCTTCGCCCACCCCGAGGTCCATGGGAAAGACGGTGCCGTCCTTGCGGCGGCCGTGCACCTCGCGGCCGACGCCGATGATGCGCGCCTGCCCGGTGCGCAGGTAGGTGGCGAGGTGGTGGTCGTGGCTCTCGCGGTAGGGCGGCGGCATCAGCGTGTTGACGTTGCGGCCGAGGACCTCCGCCGCGGCGTAGCCGAAGATGCGCTCGGCCGCGCGGTTGAAGCTCTCGATGCGGCCCTCCTCGTCGATCGTGATGATGCCGTCGACCGCCGCCTCCAGGATGGCCCGGTTCTTGGCCTCGCTGTAGCGCAGCCGCTCCTCGGTCTGCTTGCGCACCGTCAGGTCGCGGACGATGCCGGCGAACAGGCGCTCGCCGCCGGTGTTCGCCTCGCCGACCGCCAGCTCCATGGGAAAGACGGTGCCGTCGCGGCGCTGTCCCCGCACCTCGCGCCCCTTGCCGATGATGCGGGCCTCGCCGGTCTCCAGGAAGCGTCGGAGGTAGGCGTCGTGCTCGCTGCGGTACGGCTCCGGCATCAGCATGCTGACGTTCCGCCCCACCACCTCGGCGGCGGCGTAGCCGAAGGTGCGTTCGGCCGCCCGGTTCATCGAACGCACGACGCCGCCGGCATCGATGATGATGACGGCGTCGACGGCGGCGTCGAGCAGGGCCTGCGTCAGGCCGGCGGCACCGGCCTCCCCCGCCCCGCCCGCCGGGCCGGACACCGCGGCGGGCCGGCTCCACCATCCCCGCGCCAACCAGCCGGCCCCGGCGCCGACGGCCGCCGCCAAGACCGTGCCGGCCATCCACAAGGCCGCGTCCATGGCACCCCCTGGACCGCAACAGTTTCGACATCAACAGCGTACTATGATTTCGGTGCCGGCGGGAGGCACGGCAATCCGGACGTTCGGACGAGGGCCATCTTCGCGCTGGGCGCCGGGCCGGCGCTCCGGCATGGTCCCCTGTGGACGGGCGGCGGCCGTGCCGAAAACAACCGCACGGCGGTTGTCCGCACCGGGGGAAAGGCTACCCTTTCCGCCAATCGCTCTAAGAACACGGACGGGAGACGGGACGATGGCGCTGCGGGCGGAGCAGATCAAGGACGAGCTGACCGAGGCGGTGGTGCGGCAGGTGCGGGGGCGACTCGACCGCGACCGCGCCGACATGGCCGAGCGCTTCGTGCGCGCCTTCTACGCCAACGTGCCGCCTGACGACATCGCCCAGGCGCCGGCCGACCAGCTCTACGGCGCCGCCGTGGCCATGTGGCAGTGGGGCCAGGAACGCCGGCCCGGCACGGCGCGCGTGCGCGTCTACAACCCGCGCATCGAGGAGCACGGCTGGAGCTCGCACCGCACCGTCGTCGAGATCGTCAACGACGACATGCCGTTCCTCGTCGATTCGGTGACGGCGGAGCTGAACCGCCAGGGCCTGACGGTGCATCTGGTGATCCACCCGGTGGTGCGGGTGACCCGCGACGCGGCGGGCGTGCTCACCGGCCTGGCGGCGGCCGACGGCGAGGCGGCCGACATGAAGGTGGCCGACGGGAAGGTGGCCGACGGCAGCCAGCCCGAATCGTTCATGCACGTCGAGGTGGGCACCCACACCGACGCCGAGACGCTGGCCCGCGTCCGCGCCGGGCTGGAGCGCGTGCTGCACGACGTGCGCGTCGCCGTGGCCGACTGGCGCCCGATGCGCGAGCACCTGCGCGAGTCGCTGGCCGAGGCCGAGGCCATGCGCCGCACCCTGCCGGCCGAGGAGGTGGCCGAGGCCGAGGCGTTCCTGCGCTGGATGGACGAGGACCACTTCACCTTCCTGGGATACCGCGAGTACCGCTTCGACGACGACGCCGAGGCCGGCGAGCCGATGCTGCGCATGGTCGACGGCAGCGGCCAGGGCATCCTGCGCGACCCCGACTACACCGTGTTCGACGGGCTGCGCTACTTCCGCACCCTGCCCCCGGACGTGCGCGACTTCCTGCGCCAGCCGCGCGTCCTGATGGTCACCAAGGCCAACAAGACCGCGACCGTGCACCGCTCCACCCACATGGACGCGGTGCTGGTCAAGCGCTTCGACGCCGAGGGGCGGATCGTCGGCGAGCGGCTCACCGTCGGGCTGTTCACCTCCTCGGCCTACAACCGCAGCCCCCGCGACATCCCGTTCCTGCGCCGCAAGGTCAGCGAGGTGTTCCGGCGCGCCGGCTTCGACCCCAAGAGCCACGACGGCAAGGCGCTGCTGAACATCCTGGAGAACTTCCCCCGCGACGAGCTGTTCCAGATCGGCGTCGACGAACTGCACGAGACGGCGCTCGGCATCCTGCACCTGCAGGAGCGCCAGCGCCTCGCCCTGTTCATCCGCAAGGACCCGTTCGAGCGCTTCTGCTCCTGCCTCGTCTACGTGCCACGCGACCGCTACGACACCGGCCTGCGCCTGCGCATCCAGGGCATCCTCGAGGGTGCCCTCAACGGCACCTGTACCGGCTTCAACACCCAGCTCGCCGAGAGCGTGCTGGCCCGCGTCCACTTCACCATCCGCACCGAGCCGGGCGCCGTGCCCGACTTCGACGCGGCGGAGATCGAGGACCGGCTGGTCCAGGCGGCGCGCGACTGGCGCGACCACCTGCGCGACGCGCTGGTGGCGCTGCGCGGCGACGAGGCGGCGGTCCGGATGATGGCGCGCTACGGCGACGCCTTCCCCACGGGCTACCGCGAGACCTTCTCGGCGGAAGCGGCGGTGCACGACATCGACCGGGTGGAGAACGTGCTGGCGCGCGGCCCGGTCGCCATCAACCTCTACCGCCCGCTGGAGGCCGAGCCCGACGCGGTGAGCTTCAAGCTCTACCACGAGGGCCGGCCGGTGCCGTTGTCCGACGTGCTGCCGATGCTGGAGCACATGGACCTCAGGGTGATCACCGAGATGCCCTTCGAGGTGGCGCTGGCCGACCGGCCGCACGCGGTGTGGATCCACGACTTCGGCACCCGCACCCAGACCGGCCGGCCGGTCGACTGCGCCCAGGTCAAGGACACCTTCCAGGACGCGTTCGCGGCGGTCTGGGACGGCCGCATGGAGGACGACGGCTTCAACCGCCTGGTGCTGCGCGCCGGCCTCACCGCCCGTCAGGTCACGGTGGTGCGCGCCTACGCCAAGTACCTGCGCCAGGCCCGCATCCCCTACGCCCAGGACAGCATCGAGGCGACGCTCGCCGCCCATCCCGAGCTCGCCCGGCTGATCGTCCGCCTGTTCGAGGCCCGCTTCGACCCGGCCCGCCAGGCCGACGCGGCGGCGCGCCAGGCCGAGCTCGGCGAGGCCATCGCCCGGGCGCTCGACGGCGTCGCCAACCTGGACGAGGACCGCATCCTGCGCCGCTTCGTCAACGCCGTGCAGGCGACCTTGCGCACCAACGCCTACCAGACCGGGCCGGACGGGGGGCCCAAGCCCTACCTCTCCTTCAAGATCGACAGCCAGGCGGTGGAGGACCTGCCGCTGCCGCGGCCATGGGTGGAGGTGTTCGTCTACTCCCCGCGCATGGAGGGGGTGCACCTGCGCGGCGGCAAGGTGGCGCGCGGCGGCATCCGCTGGTCCGACCGGCGCGAGGACTTCCGCACCGAGATCCTCGGCCTGATGAAGGCGCAGATGGTCAAGAACGCCGTCATCGTCCCGGTCGGCTCCAAGGGCGGCTTCGTCGTCAAGCGTCCGCCGCCGGCCGCGGCGGGCCGCGAGGCGGCGCTGGCCGAGGGGGTGGCCTGCTACAAGACGCTGATGCGCGGCCTGCTCGACCTCACCGACAACCTCGACGCCGAGGGCCGGGTGGTGCCGCCCGACGGCGTGGTCCGCCTGGACGGCGACGACCCCTATCTGGTGGTCGCCGCCGACAAGGGCACGGCCACCTTCTCCGACATCGCCAACGGCATCTCCGTCGACCACGGCTTCTGGCTGGGCGACGCCTTCGCGTCGGGCGGCAGCCAGGGCTACGACCACAAGAAGATGGGCATCACCGCCCGCGGCGCCTGGGAGTCGGTCAAGCGCCACTTCCGCGAGCTGGGGCGCGACATCCAGACGGCGCCCTTCACCTGCGTCGGCGTCGGCGACATGTCGGGCGACGTGTTCGGCAACGGCATGCTGCTGTCGCGCTGCACCAAGCTGGTCGGCGCCTTCGACCACCGCCACATCTTCTGCGACCCCGATCCCGACCCCGGCCTGAGCTGGCAGGAGCGCCACCGCCTGTTCGAGCTGCCGCGCTCGTCCTGGGCCGACTACGACACAAAGCTGCTCTCCAAGGGCGGGCGCATCTTCGAGCGCGCGGCCAAGTCGCTGGAGCTGACGCCGGAGATCCGCGCCGCCTTCGGCGTCGAGCGCGACCACGTGACGCCGCAGGAGCTGATGCAGGCGATGCTGCGCGCCGAGGTCGACCTCTTGTGGTTCGGCGGCATCGGCACCTACGTCAAGGCGGCCGGCGAGAGCAGCGCCGAGGTCGGCGACAAGGCCAACGACGCGCTGCGGGTGGACGGGGCGGAGCTGCGGGCGCGGGTGGTCGGCGAGGGCGCCAACCTGGGCGTCACCCAGCGCGGCCGCATCGAGGCGGCGCAGGCCGGCGTGCGCCTCAACACCGACGCCATCGACAACTCGGCCGGCGTCGACACCTCCGACCACGAGGTCAACATCAAGATCCTGCTGGGCGACGTCGTCGGGCGCGGCGACATGACGGTGAAGCAGCGCGACGTCCTGCTGGCGGAGATGACCGACGAGGTGGCCGGGCTGGTGCTGCGCGACAACTACCTGCAGACCCAGGCGCTGACGGTGGCGCAGAGCCGCGGCTTCGAGATGCTGGAGGCGCAGTCCCGCTTCATCCGGGCGCTGGAGCGCTCGGGCCGGCTGAAGCGGCGCATCGAGGCGCTGCCCGACGAGGAGGAGCTGGCGGCGCGCACCGCCGAGCGGCGCGGCCTGACCCGGCCGGAACTGGCGGTGCTGCTGGCCTACGCCAAGATCACGCTGTACGACGACCTGCTGGCGTCGGACCTGCCCGACGACCCGTTCATGGTCGACGACCTGCAGCGCTATTTCCCCAAGCCCCTGCGCAAGGGCTTCGCCGAGGCGGTGTCCCGGCACCGGCTGCGGCGCGAGATCATCGCCACCAGCGTGACCAACAGCCTGGTCAACCGGGTCGGGCCGGTGTTCGTGAAGGAGATGATGGAGAAGACCGGCATGGGGCCGGCCGACGTGACGCGGGCCTACGCCATCGTGCGCGACGCCTTCGACCTGCGCCCGCTGTGGACGGCGATCGAGGATCTGGACAACCGCGTCCCGGCCGAGGCGCAGACCGCCATGCTGGTGGAGACGGTGCGGCTGATGGAGCGCGCGGTCGCCTGGTTCCTCACCAACTGCGGCCATCCGCTCGACATCGCCGCCGAGACGGCGGTGTTCCGGCCGGCCATCGACACGCTGGCCGCCGGCCTGGGCGAGGTGCTGGACGCCGAGGAGAGCGAGCGCCTGGCCCGGCGCTGCGCCGCCTACGCCGAGCAGGGGGTGCCGGAGGCGGTGGGGCGCCGGGTGGCCAGCCTGCCGGTGCTGGCGGTCGCCCCCGACCTGGTGCGGGTGGCGGAGAAGACGGGACGCGACGTGCCGGCGGTGGCGGCGGTGTACTTCATGCTGGGCCGCCGCTTCGGCCTGGAGTGGCTGCGCGACCGCGCGGCCATGGTGAAGACCGACAACCACTGGCAGAAGCAGGCGACCGCGGCGATCGTCGACGACCTGTTCGCCCACCAGACGCACCTCACCATGCGCGTGCTGGAGAGCGCCGCCGCCCTGCCGGCCGAGGACCCGGTGGGCGCCTGGATCGAGCAGCGCCGCCCGGTGGTCGAGCGCGTCGAGCAGCTCCTCTCGGAGCTGCGCACCCAGGCCACCGTCGACCTCGCCATGCTCGCCGTCGCCAACCGCCAGCTCCGCGGCCTCACCCTGGGGTGAGCGCAGGATGCGGCACCCGGCGAGGCCAGATCCCCGCCGGGCGCCGATCCGGAATCATCGGCCGATCAAGAGCGGATCGTTGGTCACCAGTGATGCCGTCGAGCGGAATGGCTGACACACCGCCTGCCCCACCCTTCCCACGGCTCCGCCGCGGGTCCCCTCCCCCCCCCCTGCGAAGCGGGGGAGGGTCGGGGAGGCACTCGTGTGTCAGGGGTTCGGCTCGGGGGAGTCAAAGAACACCCGCGGTGCCTTACGCCTATGGCCGCTCATGTCGGTTGCCGCTCGACCTCGGAGGCGCGCTCTCCCACCACGTGGATGGTGATGCCGTCACCCTCCCGCAGTCCGAGCGCCTCGACCACCGACGCTGGCAGGCGGACGGCCAGGCTGTTGCCCCACCGTGAAACGTGCAAGCGCGATCCTCGTCCCCACGATTCTCGCGGATACACTTATCACGTCCGTGTATCCGTGGGGAGAATCGGCGGCGGGGACGGCACGGTCATCGCATTTGGCTTGATTAACCCTCTCCCCCCTGGGGCTAGAAGATTCACACGTCTTCCGACGCCGGGCGACCGACCCTCCCTCGGCCCCGGCTCTCGGCGAATGCCAAGGCATTCGCCGAGAGCCGGGGCCGAGGGAGGGTTGTTCTGCGGTGCCGCATCAGATGTGTGAATACGTTAGCCCCAGGGGGAGAGGGGGACTCAAATGCGATCACCCTGGCGGGGACAGCGCCACCCGAGGGGTCTTCCATGCCGGTTCCGACAGCCGGTCCGCCAGGAACCCGGCCAGCGCGTTGACCTTCGCCGGGCGCGTGCGGGCCGATGGCGTGACGAAGTAGAGGCCGCCCTTGGGCAGCGACCAGTCGGTCAGGATCACGGTGACCCGCCCAGCGGCGAGATGCTCGGCGGCCATGAAGTCCGGCAGTTCGGCGATCGCCAGCCCTTCCAGGAGCATGGGCACCAGCGCGTCGGCATTGGTGACACGCAGCGGGCCGGACGGCGTCACGCTCTCCTCCTCGCCGGCGCTGTTGGTGAAACGCCAGATGTCCTGCTGCCGCCGGTAGGCGTAGCCCAGGCAATGGTTGCCGTTGAGCTCCCGCGGGCGCTGGGGCCGGCCATGTCGGGCGAGATAGCTCGGAGCGGCAAGGACCACGGGGGCGACGGGACAGAGCCGCCGGGCGACCAGCGAGCTGTCCGGCAGCACCGCGATCCGCAGCGCGGCGTCGAAGCCTTCGCCCACCAGATCGACGACCGCGTCGCTCAGGTGCAGATCGATGGAAATCTCCGGATAGAGGCGGAAGAAGTCGGGCAGCAGCGGCGCCACCCAGCGCAGGCCGAAGGACATCGGCACGGCCAGACGGATCAATCCGCGCGGGCGGCGGGACATCTCGCGCACCGCGTCCTCCGCCGCCTCGGCCTCGCCGTAGAGGCGCGTCGCGCGCTCGGCCAGCGAATGGCCGACGTCCGTGAGGGCCAGCCGGCGGGAGGTGCGGTTGAACAGCCGCGCACCGAGCCGCTCCTCGAGCCGACTCACCGCGCGCGACACCGTCGCGACCGAGACGCCCATGGCGCGGGCCGCGCCGGCGAAGGAGCGTTCCTCCGCCACCTTGGCGAACATCGCCAGGCCCTCGAAGTCGGGAAGCTTCGACATCGGCAAATCTGCAATGATGGTTTTCATCCATTTCTATTCCGATGCGATCAGGCCGTCGATAGCCTGCGTGACCGGAGCGTCGCTCACACACGATCTCGGACACGGGAACCTCGGATGTCACGCAAGCTTGACGGCAAGATCGCCGTCGTCACCGGCGCCACCAGCGGCATCGGCCTCGCCGCGGCCAAGCGCTTCGCTGCGGAAGGCGCCTTCGTCTATCTCACCGGCCGTCGCCAAGCCGAACTGGATGCCGCGGTCGCCGCGATCACCGCGGCCGGCGGCGCCACCACGGGAGTCCGGGCGGACTCGTCGATCCTCGCCGACCTCGACCGGCTCTACGCCCGGATTCAGGCCGAGAAGGGGCGCATCGACGTGCTCTATGCCAACGCCGGTGGCGGCGACATGCTGCCGCTGGGCGCCATCACCGAGGAGCAGTACGACGACACCTTCAACCGCAATGTGAAGGGCGTCCTCTTCACGGTGCAGAAGGCACTGCCGCTGCTCGGACGCGGGGCTTCGGTGATCCTCACCGGCTCGACGACCGGCAGCAAAGGGACGGCGGCCTTCAGCGTCTACAGTGCCAGCAAAGCGGCCGTGCGCAACTTCGCCCGCAGCTGGATCCTCGACCTGAAAGACCGCGGGATCCGCGTCAACACGCTCAGCCCCGGCCCGACCCGCACACCGGGACTGGTCGGATTGGCCGGCCCGGACGCCGCGCGGCAGCAAGGGCTGGTGGACCACTTGGCGGCACAGGTGCCGCTGGGTCGCGTCGGCGACCCCGACGAGATCGCCAAGGCCGCGGTCTTCCTTGCGTCCGACGACAGCAGCTTCGTCAACGGTGTCGAGCTGTTCGCCGACGGCGGCATGGCCCAGGTCTGACCCGCCGTCGGTGCCTGCGCGCGACAAGGCCGTCCGGACAGGATACACTCCGCTGCGCAAAGAATGTGGAGCGGCGATGGCGTTCGGGTGGCAGGTTTCCGGGCATGGGGCGGGGCGGACGCCGTCGTTCGGACGGCTGCCGCGCCCGGTGCGGGCGGCGGGACAGTGGCTCGTCGTGCTGGCGCTGGCGGCGACCGCCGTCGCCACCGCCGCCCTGTGGAGCCAGCGCAGCGGTGTCGAGGGGCTGCGCTCCGCCGGCGAGCACCGCATCGCGCTCTACGTCAACAACCTGGAAGGCGCCATCCAGCGGCACGACTACCTGCCCTTCGTCCTGTCGATGAACGCCGACGTGCGGCGCCTGCTCCGCGAACCGGGCGACGCCGCCCTGCGCGACCGCGTCAACCGCTACCTCGCCACGGTGACCCAGGAGGCGCGGTCGGCCACCCTGTACGTGCTCGACACCTCCGGCCTGACGCTGGCCGCCAGCAACTGGGACACGCCGCAGAGCTTCGTCAACAACAACTACGCCTTCCGCCCCTATTTCCGGCAGGCGATGGCGGACGGCCGCGGCCGTTTCTACGCGGTCGGCGTGACCACCGGCACGCCCGGCCTCTTCCTGTCCCACGCGGTGACCGACGGCGGGCGCACCACCGGGGTCCTCGCCGTCAAGGTCAGCCTGGACGGGCTGGAGGAGGCCTGGCGGTTCGGCGCGGAACGGGTGCTGGTGGCCGACGGCGCCGGCATCGCCTTCCTGTCCTCCGAACCGGCGTGGCGCTTCCGCACCCTGGACGAGCCGTCCGCGGCGGAGCTGCGGCGGATGAGCCAGACGCGCCAGTACGCCGGCGTGACCTTGGAACCGCTGCCGGTCGCCGGGCGGCGCGAGGTCCACGGCGCGCCCGTCCTGACGATCCGCAACCCGGACGGCCGCGGCACCACCGACTACCTCATGCAGAGCGTGGCGCTGCCCGGCCCCGGCTGGCGGGTCATCACCCTGTCGGACATGGCGCCCGTGGCGGCGGCGGCGCGCACCGCCGCCGCGGTCGGCGCCTTCGCGGTGGTCTTCCTGCTGCTGGTCTTCCTCTACCTGCGCCAGCGCCGCCGCCGCATCCGCGAGGGCATGCAGGCGCGCGACGCCCTGGAGAAGGCCAACGTCGAGCTCCGCCGGGCCCACGACGAGCTGGAGGTGCGCATCGCCGCCCGCACCGCCGACCTGGTCGCCGCCAACGAGCGGCTGACCCTGGAGGTCGCCGAGCGCGAGCGGGCCGAGCGGGTGCTGCGCGAGGCGCAGGACGAGCTGGTGCAGGCCGGCAAGCTGGCCACGCTCGGCCAGATGGCCGCCGGCATCACCCACGAGCTGAACCAGCCGCTGGCCGCCATCCGCACCTACGCCGACAACGCCGTCGTCCTGTTCGAGCGCGGCCTGCACGACGATCTGCGCACCAACCTCGTGCGCATCCCCCAGTTGGTCGAGCGCATGGCGCGCATCACCGGCCAGCTCAAGGCGTTCGCCCGCAAGACCAAGGCGCGGGCCGAGCCGGTGCCGGTCGGGCGGGCCGTGCACAACGCGCTGCTGCTGATCGAGCAGCGCCTCAAGCTGGAAGGGGTGGCGCTGGACTGCGCCCTGCCCGACCCCGACGTCGCCGTGGTGTTCGAGGACGTGCGGCTGGAGCAGGTGCTGATCAACCTGTTCCGCAACGCGCTGGACGCCATGAAGGGCCGGGCGGTGCGGCGCCTCGGCATCGCCGTCGAGGCGGACGGCGGGTGCGTGCGCATCCGCGTGCGCGACAGCGGTCCCGGCATCGCCGAGGACGTGCTGCCGCGCATCTTCGAGCCGTTCTTCACCACCAAGGAGGCGGCCGGCCTCGGCCTCGGCCTGCCGATCTCGGCCGGCATCGTGCGCGACGCCGGCGGCCAGCTCGGCGTGCGCAACGGGCCCGACGGGGCGGAGTTCGTGGTCGAGCTGGCCCGCGCGCCGGTGGTCGGCGCCAGCGGTGTGGCGGGTGCGGCATGAGGGTGCTGTTCGTCGAGGACGAGCCGGACGTCCGCCTCGGCAGCGAGCAGGCGCTGACGCTGGCGGGCATCGCCGTCGAGGGGTTCGAGAGCGCCGAGCAGGCGCTCCCCGCCCTGGTGCCGGACGTCGAGGCGGTGCTGGTCACCGACGTCAAGCTGCCGGGGCTGGACGGGCTGGCGCTGCTGCGCCACGCCCGCACGGTGGACGCCGGCCTGCCGGTGGTGCTGGTCACCGGCCACGGCGACGTCGCCATGGCGGTCGACGCCATGCGCGAGGGCGCCTACGACTTCATCGAGAAGCCCTTCGCCTCCGACCATCTGGTCGAGGTGGTGCGGCGCGCCCTGGAGAAGCGGCGGCTGGTGCTGGAGAACCGCCGCCTGCGCCGCGCCATCGCCGGCCGCGGCACCCTGGAGGAGACGATCCGCGGCACCTCCCCCGCCATGGCCGAGGTGCGGCGCCTGGTGGAGCGGCTGGCCGAGACCGCGGCCGACGTGCTGATCCTCGGCGAGACCGGCACCGGCAAGGAGCTGGTGGCCCGCGCGCTGCACGAGCTGAGCCCGCGCCGCGCCCGCAACTTCGTGGCGCTGAACTGCGGCGCCCTGCCCGAGAGCGTCTTCGAGAGCGAGATCTTCGGCCACGAGGCCGGCGCCTTCACCGGGGCGCTGAAGCGCCGCATCGGCAAGATCGAGCACGCCGACGGCGGCACCCTGTTCCTCGACGAGATCGAGACCATGCCGCTGGCCCTGCAGGTCAAGCTGCTGCGCGTCCTGCAGGACCGGCGGGTGGAGCGGCTCGGCTCCAACGACGGGCGGCCGGTCGACTTCCGCGTCGTCGCCGCCACCAAGGCGGACCTGAAGGCGCTGTCCGACCGCCAGGGGTTCCGCGCCGACCTCTACTACCGCCTCAACGTCGCCACCGTCGTCCTGCCCCCCTTGCGCGAGCGCATCGCCGACGTGCCGGCGCTGTTCGAGCACTTCGTGCTGGAGGCGGCGGTGCGCTACGGCCGCGAGCCGCCGGCGGTGTCGCGCGCCCAGATGCAGCTGCTGTGCACCCACGACTGGCCGGGCAACGTGCGCGAGCTGCGCAACGTGGCGGAGCGCACGGTGCTGGGCCTGCTGCGCGAGCCCTTCGCCCCCGGCCGCCGCGACGGCGCGGCCGCCGCCGCATCCCTGTCGCTGGCCGAGGAGATGGACGCCTTCGAGCGCGGCGTGCTGGAGCGCGAGCTGACCCGCCACCGCGGCGACGTGACGGCCACCTGCGCGGCCCTGCAACTGCCGCGCAAGACCTTCTACGACAAGCTGAAGCGGCACGGCATCGACCGCGCGCGGTTCGAGCGGGGATAGCTCAGGGAGGCTCCACGCTCGCCCGCAGGTCGGCCACCGTGACCATGAGCGTCATCGGATCGAACGGCGACGGATCGAGGCCGAGGCCGAGATAGAACGCGCGCGCCGGCTCCGACAGCGCGTGGACGATCAGGCCGCGCACGCCGATGAGATCGGCCGCCTGCATGACGCGCAACGCCGCGTCCCGGAACAGGGCCCGCCCGAGCCCCTGTCCTTGTTCGGAGCGGGCGACCGCCAGCCGCGCCAGCACGACCACCGGGATCGGGTCCGGCATGTTGCGGCGGAACCGGCCCGGTGCTTGGGAGACCGCCACCGCGCTCGACGCCAGGGCGTGGTAGCCGACGACCTCTCCGGACCGGCAGGCGACGAACGTCCGCGACGCACCGCTGGCCTGGTTCGCCATCGCCCGGCGGCGCAACCACGCGTCCAGGGACGGTTCCCCGGACTCGAACGCCTCGACCCGATGATGGGACGCCAGGGGTTCGGGCGCGGAGAGCGTCATTCCCCGTCCCACGGTGCGCGCGTCCGCATCGTCCGCCGCAGCCGCTCGTTCGGCTCGGGCGGCGCGTCGAGACGCGCGACGAACGCGGCGTACGCCTCGGGGCTGGCCGACAGAACCGCCCGGTCCAGCAAGGCATCCTCGGCCGCGCGGCGGGCGGCGTCGAGGATGAAGTCCGTCCGGTTCTTGCCCTGCGCCCGGGCGGCCCGGTCGATCAGGCTCCGCTCCTCGGGCCGGATGCGGATGTTCAGCGTCTCACGCCGCGGCTTCTCGTCCGATGGTCCGGTGGGCTGCATGGCTCTGACCTCCCGCTGCGAGGACGCTAGCACGACGCAATGACAATGTCATTACGCAACCCGCGGCGCTTGCACGAAGCTGCTCGGCAAGGTATTGGTATGAAAGCCTTTTCCAGCCTGCCGGGCGAGCCTCGCCCACCGCACACAGCCGCATTCCCGGAGCCGGATCGCCGTCGATGCCCCTGACCCTGTCCCAGCTCGAGCGCCATCTGTTCAAGGCCGCCGACATCCTGCGCGGCAAGATGGATGCCTCGGAGTTCAAGGAATACATCTTCGGGATGCTGTTCCTCAAGCGCTGCTCCGACGTGTTCGACCAGCGCCGGGAGGAGGTGATGGCCTCCGAACCGTGCCGCGGCCTGAGCCGGAAGGAAGCGGAGGAATGGGCGGAGAACGAGCGCTGGTACAAGGGCAAGGGCTCCTTCTGGGTGCCGCCGCGCGCGCGTTACGCGTATCTGCTGAACGAGGTGCACCACAATGTCGGCGACGGCCTCAACAAGGCGCTGAGCGGCATCGAGGCGGGCAACACCAGGCTGTCCGACGTGCTGGAACACATCGATTTCACCCGCAAGGTCGGCCAGAGCAAGCTTCCCGACGCCAAGCTGCGCCAGCTCATCACCCATTTCGGGCAACACCGGCTGCGCAACGAGGATTTCGAGTTCCCGGACCTGCTGGGGGCCGCCTACGAGTACCTGATCGGGGAGTTCGCGGATTCCGCGGGCAAGAAGGGCGGCGAGTTCTACACCCCCCGCTCCGTCGTGCGGATGATGGTGCGGCTGGTGAAGCCGAAGCGGGAGCACAAGATCTACGATCCCTGCTGCGGGTCGGGCGGCATGCTCATCCTGGCCAAGGAGTACATGGACGAGCACGGCGAGGACGGCCGCAAGGCCAACCTGTTCGGGCAGGAGGCCGCCGGCACGGTCTGGTCGATCGCCAAGATGAATATGCTGCTGCACGGCATCGAGACGGCCGACCTCCACAACGAGGACACCCTGGCCGACCCACGGCACGTCAGCGACGGCGAGCTGATGCACTTCGACCGGGTCATCACCAACCCGCCCTTCTCCATGCCATGGGGCAACACGGACCGGAAGCCCGACGGCACCCCCGCCTGGGAACCGGCCTTCCCGGAACGCTTCCGCTACGGGCAGGTGCCGTTGGGGGCGAAGAAGGCCGACCTGATGTTCCTCCAGCACATGCTGGCGGTCACCCGTGACGGCGGCATGGTCGCCACCGTCATGCCGCACGGTGTGCTGTTCCGCGGTGGCGAGGAGAAGACCATCCGCGCCGCAATCATCAAGGAGGACCTGCTGGAGGCCGTCATCGGCCTCGGCCCCCAGCTCTTCTACGGCACGGGCATTCCCGCCTGCATCCTGGTGCTGCGCCAGCGGGTGGCGGACGGCGCCAACCGGGTCAGCGGCAAGCCGGAGGCGCGCCGCGGTAAGGTGCTGTTCATCAACGCCGACCGGGAATATTTCGAGGGCCGCGGGCAGAACCACCTGCTGCCCGAGCACATCGAGAAGATCGCCACCATTTTCGACGAGTTCCGCGCCGTCCCCGGCTTCTCCGCCGTGGTGGACATCGACACGCTGCGCCAGAACGAGTTCAACCTGAACATCCGCCGCTACGCCGACAACGCCCCGCCGCCGGAGCCGCACGACGTGCGCGCCCACCTCGTGGGCGGCATTCCCAAGGCCGAAGTGGCGGCCAAGGACGCCCTGTTCCGCGCCCACGGGCTCGACCCGCTGGACCTGCTGGTCGAGCGCGACGCCAAGTACCTGGACTTCGCCCCGCACCTCGCCGCACGGGCCGACCTGCGGACGGCGGTCGAGAGCAACGCCGGCCTGCTGGCCAAGGAGGCCGCCATGCGCGCGGCGTTTGCCGGGTGGTGGGAGGCGCACAGCCCGCGCATCACCGCCCTGTCCGGCCGGATCGACGACGCCGCCGGTCTGGTGGCCTTGCGCAGCGATCTGCTGGACAGCTTCAGCGCGGCGCTGGAAGCGGAAGCCATGCTGGACCCGTTCCAGGTGCGGGGCATCGTCGCCGGCTTCTGGTACCAGACCCGGTACGACTTCCTGACCCTGATGGCCCGCGGCGCCAAGGGTGTGGCCGACGCCTGGCGCACCAGCATCGTCACGGCCCTGGAGGACACCGACCGGGGCAAGAAGGAAAACCCGCTGGAGCACAAGCTGGTCAAGCACCTGCTGGGCGGCTTCGTCGAGGAGATCACCGAACTTGAGGCCCGCAAGGCCGAGCTTGACGCGCAGATCAAAGCCGCCACCGCCAGCCCGGACGACGAGGATGGCGCCCCGGACGCGGGCGAGGACGACGACGGGGACGCCGTCGACGAGGCGCAGGTCAAGGCCTGGAAGAAGGATCTGGCCGCGGTGAAGAAGGAGCTCAAGGCGAGGCTGGCGACCTTCACGGCGGAGATTAACGCAGGGGTGAACGGATTGTCGCCCGAAGCGGCGGCCGGCCTGCTGCTGACCATCCTGCACGACGACATGAGCACCATTCTGGAGCGCCACATCGCCGCCCAGCGCAAGGCGATCATCGCCGCCTTCGAGAACTGGTGGGATAAGTATCGTGTCACCCTTACAGAGATTGAGCGAGAACGGGACGCCGCCGCCGCAGCGTTGCAGGGGTTTCTGAAGGAACTGCGGTATGTGTGATTGGCGGGTCGGCAAGCTTGGCGACGCGATCGCCTTCCTTGACGCTGGAGTCAGCGTAAACGCGGAGGACCGCCCCCACGGGGCTGGGGAAATCGGTATCCTAAAGACCAGCGCGATCAACGCCGGTGCGTTCCGGCCCAACGAGAACAAAGCTGTATTGACGCGCGAGAAATGGCGCGTTGCCGAGCCGGTTGAATCCGACTCCGTACTCGTCAGCCGCATGAACACGCCAGATCTTGTCGGAGAATCCTGTTACGTTGAAAACGCACATGCGACGCTGTTTCTCCCTGACCGAATCTGGAAGTTGAGGCCCAGGGATCGATCAAAGCTGAGTATGCGCTGGCTATCTTTTGTTCTTCAGTCGCCTGAGTACCGGCGGTATGTTCAGGTGCATGCGACCGGCACCAGCGGCACGATGAAGAACCTGCCAAAAGCGAGGCTCTTGGCACTTCCGGTCGCCTATCCGGAGCCAACCGAACAACAGACCATCGCGCATATCCTAGACACACTGGCGGTGGCGATCGACAAGACCGAGGCAATCATCGCCAAGCTGAAGGCCGTCAAACAGGGACTGCTGCACGATCTGCTGACGCGCGGCATCGACGCCAACGGCGAGCTCCGCCCGCCTCAGGCCGAAGCGCCGCACAAATATAAAATATCCCCATTAGGCTGGCTCCCAACCGAGTGGGAGCCAAAATTACTAAATGAACTTGTCGACCCAAGACGTCCAGTTGTATATGGAATCCTGATGCCAGGACCCAGTTATCCAGGCGGTGTGCCAGTCGTGAAAGTTAAAAATATTGTCGATGGCATCATACTACAAAATGATATTATGCTAACAAACCCTAAAATCGATCAAGAATACAATCGCTCGCGTTTGATTGCAGGAGACCTGTTGTTTACGATTCGTGGAACGGTGGGAAGGACAGCTTTTGTTCCGAATGAACTCCAGAATGCAAATATAACACAAGATACGGCACGGCTGGCAGTAACAGGCACAGATCCGCGATTTGTCCACGCATATTTGGGCATGCCCGCGCCGATCAGCTTTGTGGCGACTCATACGCTGGGAGTGGCGGTGCAGGGAATCAATCTCCGAGATGTTAGGAGAATCCCAATTGGAGTGCCCTCAATTAAAGAGGCCATGGAAATAGCAGACAGGATCGATAAGCATGAAAAGCGGCTGACTTACGAAAGCCAGACGCTTACCAAGCTTCGACTGATGAAATCTGGCCTCATGGACGACCTCCTCACCGGTCGCGTGCGTGTCACGCCACTGCTGGAGCAGGGCATCTGCGCTCTCGAAGAATCGAGGACCTGACCATGCGACTGCTGCACTATCTCGAAATCGAGAACTTCAAGAGATTCGGTGAGCTGCAGCGCATCGAACTGGATCATCCGGCCGTCCTGATCGGCCCCAACAACTGCGGGAAGACCAGCGCCATTCAGGCGCTGGCCCTGTGGTCCCAGGCGGTGCGCACCTGGTACGATGCCCGCAAGGAGTCCAGCGCGAAGCAACGGACGGCCACCTCCCTGAACCGATTGAACATCGTCGCCGTCCCCGTTCTGCGCACACGCCTGTTCTGGCACAACGCCCAGGTCCGGAGGGGAAACAAAGATATCCCGCTGGTCATCACGGTGGGGGTGGAGTTCAAGGGCGAGATCCGGCCCTTGTCCATGCGGTTCCGCAACCAGGGAGATGATCTGGTCTATGGAACCCCCGACCCTTCGGTCATGTCCGATCTTCCGCTCATCTCCTATGCGGCCTCCATCCGGGTGGAACTCCTCTACCCGATGTCCGGTCTGGATACAGAAGAACCGATCCTCCAACCCGGAAGGATCGACGTCCTGCTGGGTCAGGGCCGGACCGCAGGTGTCTTACGGAACCTCTGCTGGTCGGTCTTCACGTCCTCAGCAGAGGACTGGGATCGAATCGTCACGCTGATGGACCGGCTCTTCAACGTGTCCTTGGAGGCGCCGCAGGAAACCGGGCGCGGAAGCATCCAACTCCAATATCGCCAACCAGGAGTAAAGGAGAAGCTGGACATCTCGTCCGCGGGCCGGGGCTTCTTACAGATGCTGCTGGTCTTCGCCTATCTCTATTCTCACAAGCGCAGCGTCCTCATGGTCGACGAGCCGGACGCGCATCTAGAGATCCTGCGCCAGAAACAGGTATATATTCTGCTGCGGGACATAGCCAACGAGAATCAATCCCAGGTTATCATTGTCACTCATTCCGAGGTCATCCTGGACGAAGCCCTCGACACCAACCTGACGCTGCTTCTGGAAGGACAGACCGACAATCTGGCCAGGAAGATTGATATCAAGAGCAGCCTGAAACATTTCGGAACCGCTCACTATATCAAGGCGCGGGAGCGCCGATACGTGCTCTACATTGAGGGCGGGACGGATGTGGACATGCTGTCGGCGCTGGCCCGGCACCTTCGCCATCCCGCCGCGGATCTCTGGGATGAGCGCATCAATTCCTTCTACGTTCAGAACAACTATCCCCTCCAGGATCAGGAGGCCGAGTTGGAACGGGTGGAAGGCGGGTTCGGGATCACCCCGAAGGAACATTTCTTCGGCCTTCGAAGTCTAGTGCCCAACTTGAAAGGATTGGCCATTCTAGACAATGATGGGAAGGGCCGACAAGACAGGGACGAAGGCGCGCTCAAGATCCGGTATTGGCGGAGGTACGAGGCCGAGAACTATTTCATCACGCCAAGCGTGCTCCGCGAATTTGCTCTTGCTCAGTACCCGATCGGCGAATTGTTCAGGACGCCCGCGGCGAACGCGACAGACAAGATTCTCGAGCAGCTAGTCACCGAAAGGATTTTCGATGGAAACGCTGAAAATTATCAGGTATGGCGCGACTCGCCCCCCGATGCGGCTCGCTTGATCTGGGAGACCCAGACCGAACGCCGCAAGATGAGCGATTTCGCCGAGGAATTCTTCCGTAGGCTTGCCCAGGAACTTGGCGGAGCCATGCTTCTCAAGAAAGGCGAGTTGCACCGGCTGGTCCCCCATGCCTTGCTGAGTCCGGCGGCGGAAAAAGAGGTTCGGGAAAAGCTGGACCTGCTGGCCGAGATTTTTCGGGTAGCGCGTCCCCATGAGGAACAGCCGCTCGTCCCCTCGGCAAACAACGGAAATGGCGTCGACCGGGTGATCGAGGACATCCAGTCTGCCGCTGCCGAATCGGGGGATTCATGAAAGGCTGGGAGGACGACAACGTCGAGCGTCCATTCATCGCTCAGCTCGTGGCGCTGGGCTGGACCCATGTGGAAGGCTCCCGCGATGATCCCGCGCTCACCGGCCGCACGGCGTTTTCCGAGGTGATCCAGGAAGGCGTGCTGCGGGAGCGGCTCCACGCCCTGAACCCCGGCCCGGACGGGCAGCCCTGGCTGGACGAGGCCCGCCTTTCGGAGGCCGTCGCCGCCCTTACCCGCCCCGGCCTTCACAAGCTGATGGAGGCCAACGCCGCGGTCACCGAATTGCTGCTCAAGGGCCTGACGGTCGAGGGGCTGCCCGGCTGGGACGGCGGGCGGGGGCAGACGATCCGCTACATCGACTGGGATCACCCGGCCAACAACCGCTTCACCGTCGTCAACCAGTTCCGGGTGGACTGCCCGCCGGGATTCGATGCCGGCACCGTCTTCATCGTGCCCGACGTGGTGCTGCTGGTGAACGGCGTGCCGCTGGTGGTGGCGGAGTGCAAGAGCCCCGGCCGGCCGGAGCCGCTGGCCGAGGCGGTCGACCAGCTCCGCCGCTACGCCAACCAGCGCCGCGCCGCCTTCGAGGTGGAGGAGAACGAGGGCGCCGAGGCGCTGTTCGCCGGGGTCCAGCTTCTCGTCGCCACCAGCTTCGACGAGGCGCGGGTGGGCTGCATCGGTGGCGCCTTCGAGCACTTCGCCCGGTGGAAGACCGTGGTCGGCCCCGACGGCGAGGGCAGCGAACGGGATGCCGCCGCGATGCTGGGCAAGGCCACGCTGTCGGACCAGGAACGGTTGGCGGCCGGGCTGCTGACGCCGTCCCACCTCCTGGACGTGGTGCGCAACTTCATGCTGTTCATGCAGGTGGACGGGCGCACCATCAAGACCGTGTGCCGCTACCAGCAGTACCGGGCCGTCAACCGCGCGCTGGCGCGCCTGAAGACCGGCGCCACCCGCCGCCGCCACGGCGAGCACGACCAGCGCGGCGGCATCATCTGGCACACCCAGGGCTCCGGCAAGAGCCTGACCATGGTCTTCCTGGTGCGCAAGATGCGCACCGACCCGCAGCTCCGCCGCTTCAAGGTCATCGTCGTCACCGACCGCAAGGACCTGCAACGCCAGCTCTCCGCCACCGCCGTCCTGACCGGCGAGACCGTGGAGGTCGCCGAGAGCGCGGCCGGCGTGCGGGCGTTGGCCCGCCGGCCGGGGCCGGGCCTGATCTTCGCCATGATCCAGAAGTACCGCAACGGCGACACCGACGACGACCGGCCGCTGACGCGCGCGGACCTGCCCCGGGACGCCGGCCCGCCACGGGGTTTCGCAGAGCCGGGGCAGAGCGCCTATGTGGTCGAGCCAAGCTACGACGTGGCGAACGACGACGACGCCATCCTGGTCCTGGTGGACGAGGCGCACCGCACCCAGGCCGGCGACCTGCACGCCGAGTTGCTGGCCAGCCTGCCCAACTGCGCGCGCATCGGCTTCACCGGCACGCCGATCATCATGGGGGCGAAAAAGCGCACCCATGAGATCTTTGGCGCCTTCATCGACCGCTACACCCTCAAGGAGGCCGAGGCCGACGGCGCCACCGTTCCGGTGCTGTACGAGGGGCGCACCGCCAAGGGCGCCGTCAAGGACGGCGCCAGCATGGACGAGCTGTTCGAGGACATGTTCCGCCAGCTCTCCCCGGCCGAGCTGGAGGCGTTGAAGCGCAAATACGCCACCAAGGGGCAGATCTTCGAGGCCCCGGCGCTGATCGCCGACAAGGCGCGCGACATCCTGCGCCACTACGTCGCCCACATCCTGCCCAACGGCTACAAGGCGCAGGTGGTGGCCTACAGCCGGCTGGCCGCCATCCGCTACGTCGAGGCGCTGAAGGCGGCGCGCGACGAGCTGCTGGCCGAGGCCGCCGCCCTGTCCCCGGCCGAGCGGGACATGGACGACGAGGCGCTGGCGCTGCGCCCGGCAAAGATGCGGGCGGTGGTCCAGGCATGGCGGAGCCGCGATACGCTGGCGCGGATCGAGTTCGCCCCCGTCATCTCCGGCTCCGAGGACGATGACGCGGCCTGGGCGCCCTGGACGGACGCGGCGGCACAGGAGCGCCTGATCAAGCGCTTCAAGAAGCCGCTGTCCCACGCCAAGGCGGACCAGGCCGACCCGCTGGCCTTCCTGATCGTCAAGTCGATGCTGCTGACCGGCTTCGACGCGCCGGTCGAGGGCGTGATGTATCTCGACCGCCCCATTCGTGAGGCCGAGCTGCTCCAGGCCATCGCCCGTGTCAACCGCACCGGCCACGGCAAGCGCTGCGGCATCGTGGTCGACTATTACGGCGTGGCCGGGCATCTGAAGGAGGCGCTGGCGGCCTATTCCGACGAGGACGTGGACGGCGCGCTCACCAGCCTGAAGGACCAGATTCCGGTCCTGCGCGAACGCTACCTGCGGGTCACCGAGCTGTTCCGCCGCCGCGGCATCGACACCCTGCAGGACACCGAGGCGTGCGTCGACCTGCTGGCCGACGTCAGGCTGCGGGCCGAGTTCGCGGTGAAGCTGAAGGCGTTCCTCGCCTCGCTCGACACCGTCCTGCCGCGTCCCGAGGGGCTGCCGTTTTCCGGCGACGCCAAGCGGCTGGCCTACATCTACGCGCGCGCCCGCAACCGCTACAAGGACACGCCCGCCCTCGGCAAGGATCTCGGGGCGAAGGTCCGCAAGCTGATCGACGACCACGTCATTTCGCTGGGCGTCGATCCGAAGGTGCCGCCGATCCAGCTCACCGACGCCGACTTCGACCGGCATGTCGCCCGATCCGCCAACAACCGCGCCAAGGCCTCGGAGATGGAGCACGCCATCCGCTCCCACATCCGCAAGCACCTGGACGAGGACCCGGTGTTGTACCGCCGGCTCTCCGAACGGCTCAACGCCATCCTGAAATCACTGGGCGACCAATGGAACGACCTGATCGCGCAGTTGCAGAAGATCATCGACGAGTTGCGGGCGGGTGCGGTGGAGGACGCCACGCCGCCAGCCGACCTTCCCGACCATTGCGCCCCGTTCCTGCGCACGCTGCTCGACGTCGTCCACCCCGACGGAACGCCGGGCGCGGCCGACCTCGTGCGCCTCGGCGAGGTGACGGTCGAGCTGGTGGACATGTTGGCGGGCGAGTTGCGGAGCGACCCGAACATCTGGAGTCCGTACAAGCGCGCCGACCAGGAATCCCTGAACGGGCAGATCTTCGATCACCTGATGCGCCTGCGTCCGCCGTTGGTCGACCTGGACAAGGCGGGTATATTGGCCGACAGGCTGCTGGCCCAGGCCCGCGCCAACCATGACCGGCTGATCCAGCTCTGAGGACCATGCTCGCCCGCCGCAGACTCCCGGACCCGTTGCCACAGGACGCCGAACGACCGTCCGACGGGCATCTCAGCGTCGGAGACCTGCATTTCAGCGTCCGCCGCAGCACGCGCCGCCGTTCGATCGAGATCGCCGTGGAACGGGACGGCTCGCTGGCCCTGCTCGCTCCGCCGGACGTGCCGGTGGAGACGTTGCGCGCCTTCGTTCTGGAGAAGCGCTTCTGGATCTACACCAAGCTGGCGGAAAAGGACTCTCTTCAGCGCACCGTCCCTACGAAGGAGCTGGTGGACGGCGAGGGGTTCCTGTACCTCGGCCGCAGCTATCGGCTGAAACTGGTCGATGACCAGGACGTCCCGTTGAAGCTGGTCAACGGCCGCTTCCGGCTCCGCCGGGACGCGGTTCCGGCCGGGCGCGAGCGTTTCATCCACTGGTACAGCGACCACGCCCGTGCGTGGCTGGGCCATCGCGTCGCCGCCTACCGGTCGCGGATGGAAGTGGCGCCGGCCGGAACGCGGGTGCAGGACCTCGGGTTCCGCTGGGGGTCGTGCGGCAAGGGCGATTGGCTGTACTTCCACTGGAAGACCATCCTGCTGCCGGCCCGCATCGCCGAATACGTCGTGGTCCACGAGATGGCCCACCTCCATCACCCCCACCACACCCCCGACTTCTGGCTGCGCGTCGAACGCGCCATGCCCGATTTCGCCCTCCGCAAGGCGTGGCTGGCCGAACACGGAATCCTGGTCGAAGGGCTGTAGGGCCGGCTCCGCGGCCTCCGACGCCGTGCCGGATCCCGCACACCCCTCCCCGCCGCGTGCGGAATTCCGCACGCCGCCGTCCCGCCCGCTCCGCGCAAAGGCAGCGTTTCCAACCATCGCATGCACGCACAGTTGATGGCACGGCTCTTGCCCCTGGACGTCCGGGCGGCGCGCCCAAGCGCCGCCGGACTGCCATGAGGGAGAGACGCACCATGAAATCAGCGTTTGCCGCCGCCGCGGTCGCCGCCACCGTTTCGTTCGCCGCCGTTTCGTTCGCCGCCTCGCCGGCCTCGGCCGCCGAATTCGTCAACGTCCTGACCGGCGGCACCAGCGGCGTCTACTATCCGCTGGGCGTGGCGATCGCCAAGCAGGTGGGCGACGCGCTGCCCGACGCCAAGACCTCGGTGCAGGCCACCAAGGCGTCGGTGGAGAACCTCAACCTGCTGCAGAGCGGGCGCGGCGAGCTGGCCTTCTCGCTCGGCGATTCCCTGAGCCTCGCCTGGGCGGGCGACGCCGAGGCCGGCTTCAAGCAGAAACTGGACAAGCTGCGCACGGTCGGCGCCATCTATCCCAACTACATCCAGATCGTCGCCCGCGCCGACAGCGGCATCCGGACTCTGGCCGACCTCAAGGGCAAGCGCGTGTCGGTGGGCGCGCCGAAGTCGGGGACGGAGCTGAACGCCCGCGCCATCCTCGGCGCCGCCGGCCTGAGCTACGGCGACTTCGGCAGGACCGAGTACCTGCCCTTCGGCGAGTCGGTGGAGCTGATGAAGAACCGCCAGCTCGACGCCACGCTCCAGTCGGCCGGCCTGGGCGTCGCCTCCATCAAGGACCTGGCGGTCAGCGCCGACATCGTCGTCGTCGAGGTGCCGCCGGCGGTGGTCGCCAAGATGGGCGACCCCGTCTACGTCTCCGCCCCCATCCCCGCCGGCACCTACCCGGGGCAGGACACCGCCGTCCAGACCGTGGCGGTCGCCAACTACCTGGTGACCCACGCCGGCGTGTCGGACGACACGGTCTACGCCATGACCAAGGCGGTCTTCGACCATCTCGACGGCCTCGCCGCCGCCCACAGCGCCGCCAAGCAGATCGCCGTCGACACGGCGGCCGCCGCGATCGCCGTGCCCATGCACCCGGGGGCGCAGCGCTACTTCCGCGAGAAGGGCCTGCTGAAGTGAGAGCGGCTGCCTAGCGCACCGGTCCGGCCCTCTCCCGCCTTGGGAGGGGGCGACGGCGCACCGCCGCCAACACCCCGACGTCCGGAGATCTTACATGACCAGTTCCGACCGGCGGTCCGACGAGTCCGCCGAAGCGCGGCGGGTCGTCGACCGCGAAAATCCGGCGACCGCCGATTTCGACCTGCCGCCGACGACCCACCGGATCATCTTCGCCCTGTCCGTCGCCTTCGCCCTGTTCCAGCTGTGGACCGCCACCTTCGCGCCCCTGTCGAGCGCCGTGGTGCGGGCCGTCCACGTCGGCTTCCTGCTGGCCCTCACCTTCCTGCTGTTCGGCGCCAACCAGCGCCGCGTCCGCACCGCCGTGCCATGGACCGACTGGCTGCTGGCCGGCCTCGCCATCGCGCTGAGCCTCTACCACTGGGTGTTCGAGCACGACCTGCTGCTGCGCGCCGGCGACCCGACGGTCCTGGACCTGGCCGTCGGCGCAGCCCTCATCGCCCTGGTGTTCGAGGCGGCGCGGCGCATCATGGGGCTGGCCCTGCCGATCATCTGCGGCGTCTTCATCCCCTACGCGCTGCTCGGGCCGCTGCTGCCCGACGCGCTGGCCCACCGCGGCTACGGCGTCGACCAGGTGGTGGAGCAGCTCGCCTTCGGCACCGAGGGCATCTACGGCACGCCGGTCTACGTCTCGGCCACCTTCATCTTCCTGTTCATCCTGTTCGGCGCCTTCCTGGAGCGCGCCGGCATGATCAAGCTGTTCAACGACGTGGCGCTCGGCCTGTTCGGACACGCCAAGGGCGGGCCGGCCAAGGTGGCAGTGGTGTCCTCCGGCTTCATGGGCACCATCAACGGCTCCGGCGTGGCCAACGTGCTGACCACCGGCCAGTTCACCATCCCGCTGATGACCCGCTTCGGCTACCGTCCGGCCTTCGCCGGCGCGGTCGAGGCGACCGCCAGCATGGGCGGCCAGCTCATGCCGCCGGTCATGGGGGCGGCCGCCTTCATCATGGCCGAGACCATCGGCGTGCCCTACCACGAGGTGGCGCTGGCGGCCCTCCTGCCGGCGATCCTCTACTTCGGCGCCGCCTTCTGGATGGTCCACCTGGAGGCCGGCCTGCACGGGCTGGACGGCGTGCCCAAGGCGGAGTGCCCGAGCGCCCTCGCGGCGGTCCGCGCCAACTGGCACCTGCTCTTCCCGCTGGTCGTGCTGGTCCTGCTGCTGTTCTCCGGCTTCACGCCGATGTTCGCCGGCGTCATCGGCATCGCCTGCACCGCCGTGCTGATCCTCGGCACCGGCACCGCCGGCACCCTGCCGGCGGCGTGGCTGCGCGTCGTCTTCTGGGTGGTCCTCGGCCTCGTCGCCGCCGCCCTGTGGCGCCTCGGGCTGCGGGTGGAGCACCTGGCGGCGGCCATGGTCGGGCTGCTGGTGCTGCCGGCGCTGGCCCTGCGCGGCGGGCGGGAGACCCTGCGCCTGCTGCTGCGCAGCCTGGCCGACGGTGCGCGCAACGCCATCGGCGTCGGCATCGCCTGCGCGCTGGTCGGCGTGCTGATCGGCATCCTGACCCTGACCGGGCTGGCCTCGGGCATCGCCGCCAGCATCGTCGAGATCTCCGGCGGCAGCCTGATCCTCGCCCTGGTGCTGACCATGATCGCCTCGATCGTCCTCGGCACCGGCCTGCCGACGACCGCCAACTACATCATCACCTCGGCGATCGCCGCCCCGGCGCTGCTGCAGATGGGCGTGCCGCTGATCGTCAGCCACATGTTCGTCTTCTACTTCGGCATCATGGCCGACCTGACGCCGCCGGTCGCCCTGGCGGCGCTCGCCGCCTCCTCGATCGCCCGGGCCGGCCACCTGGAGATCGGCTTCCTCGCCACGCGGATCGCCATCGCCGGCTACGTCGTGCCCTTCATGGCGGTCTACTCGCCGGCCCTGCTGCTGCAGACCGACGATCCCGTCGCCGTGGCCTACATCGCGGCCAAGGCGGTGCTCGGCATCCTGCTGTGGGGCGGCGCCTCGGTCGGCTACTTCATGACCCGCCTCGGCTGGCCCGAACGCGCCTTCGCCACCGCGGCGGCGGCGCTGCTGGTCGTGGCGCTGCCGGTCACCGACGAGCTCGGCCTGGCGATGGCGGCGGCCTTCATCGGCTGGCAGTGGTGGCGCACCCGCCGGGCGGCGGTGCAGGCGCCGGCGGTCTGACGCAGGCGCTCTGACGCCGGCGGGCGGACACCAACGGGCGCCGACAAGACCCGCGGACCAGCGGGCGGCGGCGCGGCACAACGGGAGGAAAAGGATGCGTACGGCGTTCCGGACGGGACTGGCCGTCAGGCTGTTCGCCGCCTTCGCGGCGGTGGCGGCCCTGACGGTGGCGGGCAGCGGAGTGGGATGGTGGTCCTACGCGGCGGTCGAGCGGCGGATCGCCGCCATCGCCGACCGCACCCTGCCGGAGGTGGCGGCGGTGAGCCGCCTCAGCACGGCGAGCGCGGCCCTCGCCGCCGCCGCACCCGACCTCGAGGCGGCGGCGACGCCGGCCGACCGCGACGCCGCGGCGGCCCGCATCGCCGGACGGGCGGGCGTGCTGCAGGAGCGGCTGGCGGCACTCGACGGGCTCGGGCTGCCGGCGGAGCGGGTGGCGGAATTGGGCGGCGCCGCGCGCGGCATGATCGCCACGCTCGACCGCCAGGCGGCGGCGACCGACGCCCGCATCGCCGGGCGGATGCGCCGGCTGGCCCTGGTGGAGACGCTGAACGCCGCGCACCAGACCCTGCTCGGCGCCATCGAGCCGCTGGCGGCGCAGGCCAGGGACGACGTGGTGGCCGCGGCGGAGGCGCTGACCGACGACACCGCGGCGGCCGCCCGCGCCCTGGTGAGCGCCTGGACCGAGGGCCGCGGCGAGGCGACCACGCAGGCGATGAAGCGGGCGGCCGACAAGCTCCAGCGCGACACCGCCTTCGCGGTCAGCGACCTCACCACCGACGCCCTGCAGCGCTTCAGCACCTTCCGCGAGCTGAGCGCGCTGACCAACCTCGCCGCCGGCCTGCTCAACGAGGCCGCCAACGGCCTCGACGCCGACCGCCTGCCGGCGCTGCGCGACCGCTTCGCCCGCGCCGCCGATGCCATCGCCGGGCTGGTCGCCGGCCTGCCGGCGCGCGAGGCGGCGCGGGTGGAGGGGCCGGTCGCCACCCTGCTGGAGGTCGGACGGGCCGCCGACGGGCTGTTCGCCGTGCGCACGGCGGAACTGGCGGCCATGCGCGCCGGCGCCGCCCTGCTGGCGGACAGCCGCGGCCAGGCGTCGGCGCTGGACGCCGGCGTCGAGGCGATCGTCGAGGCCACCTTGGCGGACTCGCGCGACGCCGCGGCGGCGGCCCGCGCCGCCACCGCCTCCGGCCGGCTCTGGCTGGCGGCGGTGGCCGTCCTCAGCATCGCCGGTGCGGTGCTCATCGCCTGGCTCTACGTCGGCCGCCGCATCGCCGCCCGCCTGCTGGCGCTCGCCCGCGCCATGCGGGCGATCGCCGACGGCGACCTGTCGGCGCCGGTGCCGGCCGGCGGCCGCGACGAGCTGGCGGCGATGGCCGAGGCGCTGCTCGTCCTGCGCGACGCCTCCGCCGCCGCGGCGCAGGCCAACGAGCGGGTGGAGGCCGAGCGCCGCCGCGCCGCCGCGGAGAAGGCGCGCACCCTGCAGACCCTGGCCGAACGGTTCGAGGCCAGCGTCCGCACGGTGGCCGACGCGGTGGCCCGGGCGGCCGGCGGCCTGCAGGGCACGGCGGAGGCGATGGTCGGGCAGGCCGACGCCGCCGGCCGGCAGACCGCCGGCGCCGCCGCGGCGGCCGCCCGCACCCTGGACGGCGTGCAGAGCGCCAGCGCCGCCGCCGAGGAGCTGAGCGCGTCGATCGCCGAGATCGAGCGGCAGGTGGCCCTGTCCTCCGAGACCGCCGAGCGCGCCGTGCGCGACGCCGAACGCACCGACGCCATCATCCACGGGCTGGCCGGCGCCTCGGCCAATGTCGGCGACGTGGTGGAGATGATCGGCCGCATCGCCGCCCAGACCAACCTGCTGGCCTTGAACGCCACCATCGAGGCGGCGCGCGCCGGCGAGGCCGGCAAGGGCTTCGCCGTCGTCGCCTCCGAGGTCAAGACCCTCGCCAACCAGACGGCGGCCGCCACCGACCGCATCGCCGGGCAGATCGCGGCGATGCAGACCGCGACCGGGGAGGCCGTGACCGCCATCGGCGCCATCGCCGAGACCATCCGCGCCCTGGGAGGGATGGCCGGCACGGTGGCCGACGGCATGCGCGACCAGGCGGCGGCGACCCGCGCCATCAGCCGCAGCATCCAGGACGTCGCCCGCGAGAACGGCGACCTCTCCGGCGCGCTCGGCGTCGTCTCCGCCGGGGTCGACGCCGGCCGCGCCTCCAACCGCGAGGTGCTGGCCGCGGCCGCGGCGCTGTCCACCCAGTCCCGCCGCCTCGACGCGGAGATGCGGGGGTTCGTGGCCTCCATCAGGGCCGTGTAGGGCCCCGGCCGCAAACGCCGATCGCCCGCCGGAGGCTGACCTCCGGCGGGCGACGGGAACGGCTCTTGCAGCAGAGGCGCTGGCGCTTACTCGGCGGCGGCGGCCGGCTTCTGCGTGCCGCGGCCGGTGGTGCGCTCGGCGATGCGGGCCGACTTGCCGCGGCGGTCGCGCAGGTAGTAGAGCTTGGCGCGGCGGACGTCGCCCTTGCGCACCAGCTCGATCGAGTCGATGCGCGGGCTGTACAGCGGGAACACGCGCTCCACGCCCTCGCCGTAGCTGATCTTGCGGACCGTGAACGAGGAGTTCAGGCCGGCGTTCTTGCGGGCGATGCACACGCCCTCGTAGGCCTGCACGCGCTCGCGCGTGCCCTCGACCACCTTCACGTTCACGCGGAGCGTGTCGCCCGGCGAGAACTCCGGAATGGTCTTCTCACCCAGGACCTTCTGGATGTGCTCCTGCTCGAGCTGCTGCAACAGGTTCATGACACTACCCCTTTCCAACCCGGCGCGCCTCGCGGCGGACCGTCACTCCATCGTTTTCCGGCGGCCGCGGCGCGCGCGGCCGGTTGCTTCCTCTTCGGCCCGGCGGCGCTCGGCGTAGCGGGCCCACAGGTCGGGCCGCCGGGCCCTCGTGATCCGCTCCGCCTCGGCCAGCCGCCAGGCGCGTACCTTCTCGTGGTGACCGGACAGAAGGACGTCCGGCACCGGCCGCTCCACGCCCTGCCCGTCCGTCCAGACGGCGGGCCTGGTGTAGTGGGGATATTCGAGCAATCCCCGTTCGAAACTCTCCTCGCCCGCCGTCTCCACGTTCCCCATCACGCCGGGCAGCAAGCGCACCACGGCGTCCATGAGGCAGAGCGCGGCCGGCTCGCCGCCGGACAGCACGAAATCGCCGAGGCTGACCTCCTCGATCGCGTGCGCCTCCAGCACCCGTTCGTCCACCCCCTCGTAACGGCCGCACAGCAGCGTCACCACGGGGGTCGCGGCCAGCTCCCGGACCAGCTCCTGGTCCAGCACCCGGCCGCGCGGCGACAGGTAGACGACCCGTCCCCGCCCTTCGCTTCCCGGCGCGCCGCAGCTCGCGGTGAGCGCCGCGTCGAGGACGTCGGGCCGCATCACCATGCCGGCGCCGCCGCCGAAGGGGGTCTCGTCGACGGAGCGGTGTTTATCGCGCGCGAAGGTGCGGATGTCCACTGTTTCCAGCGCCCACACGCCATTTTCCAGGGCCTTGCCGGCGAGGCTGTGACCGAGCGGCCCGGGGAACATCTCCGGGAACAGGGTCAGCACCCGCGCCGTCCAGACGCACGGTCCGGTGGCACCGTGGTTCACCGCTCACGACTCCTCTTCGCCCTCGGCGCCGCCCTCCGGCCTCGCCTCCACCACGTCGGGCGGCTCCACCACCAGGCGGCCGCCGCGGACGTCCACCACCGGCACGCAGGCCCTGGTGAACGGCAGCAGCTCGGTCGTCCCGGCTTCGGTGCGCACCTCCAGCACGTCGCCGCCGCCGAAATCGTACAGCGCCTTGACCGTGCCGAAGGGCGTGCCGTCGGCCCGCTCGGCCCGCAGGCCGATCAGGTCGGCGTGGTAGAACTCGTCCTCCTCCTCCGGCTCGGGCAGGGCCGCCCGGTCGACGAAGAGACGGACGCCGGCCAGCGCCTCGGCCTGCTCGCGCGTCGCCACGCCGTCGATGCGGGCGAGCCACAGCCCCTTGTTGGATCCGGTGAGCGACACGGCGAAGCGCCGTGTTCCCGCCTCGTCCGACAGGGGGCCGTAGGCGGCCACGGCCTGCGGGTCGGCGGTGAAGCTCTTCAGCCTCACCAGCCCCCGCACGCCGTGCGGCCCGACGAGCTGGCCGACGCAGACCTTGGACGTCATGGCCTAGACGGCTCAGCCCTCGGCGGCGGCCGCGGCGGCGGCGGCTTCCTTGGCGCGCTCCTGGGCCTTGGCCTTGGGCGCCGACTTCTTCGGGGTCTCGCGGATGGCCGGCTTCTCGACCAGGCCGGCGTTGGCGAGGAAGAGGACGACGCGGTCGGTCGCCTGGGCGCCCACCGACAGCCAGTGCTTGGCGCGCTCGGCGTCGAGCACGATGCGCTGCGGGTGCTCGCGCTCCAGCATCGGGTTGTAGGTGCCGATCTTCTCGATGAAGCGGCCGTCGCGCGGGCTGCGCGCATCGGCGACGACGATGGCGTAGAACGGACGCTTCTTGGCGCCACCGCGCGCCAGACGGATCTTCAGAGCCATGGGTAGAACTGCTTTCCTTGCTGGTCGTGAAACAAAAAGGACGGTTTCAGGACGCCGTGTGGCACACGGCTTCGAGCTTGTGGCCGTCGGGGTCGAGGACGAACCCGGCGTAATAGTCGGGGTGGTAGAGCGGCCGGAGCCCCGGCGCCCCGTTGTCGCGGCCGCCGTGCGCCAGCGCCGCCGCGTGGAAGGCGTCGACGGCGGCGCGGTCGGGCGCGCGGAAGGCGATGTGGAAGCCGGCGACCGGTGCCGCCGGGAGATCCGCGGTCTCGTTGATCCAGAAGTGGGGATGGCCGTCGCCGTAGCCGGCGCCGCGGCCGAACTCCATCACCCGCCTGTAGCCGACGGTCGCCAGCACCGCGTCGTAGAACGCCGTGGACCGCTCGAAGTCGGACACGGGCACCGAGAGGTGGTCGATCACGGGAAGCCCCCTCCGCCGCGCAGGTTGCGCGGCAGGAGGCCGCCCAGCCCGTGGCGGGCGATGCCCTTCTTGCCGAGCTTCTGCACCTGCTTCATCATCGAGCGCATGTCGTCGTACTGCTTCAGCAGCCGGTTGACCTCCTGCACCGTGGTGCCGGAGCCGGCGGCGATGCGCTTGCGCCGCGACGCCTTGATGATCTCGGGCGACTTGCGCTCCTTCTTGGTCATGGAGGAGATGATCGCCTCCTGACGCTTGAGCGCCTTGTCGTCGATCTTCTTGTCCTTGAGCTGGTCCTTGATCTTGCCGACACCGGGCAGCAGGCCGAGCAGGCCGCTCATGCCGCCCATCTTGCGGATCTGGCGGAACTGGGCGGCCATGTCGTCGAGGTCGAAGCCCTTGCCCTGCTCGATCTTGCGGGCGAGCTTCTCGGCCTCCTCCTGGTCGATGGACTCGGCCGCCTTCTCCACCAGGCTGACGACGTCGCCCATGCCGAGGATGCGGCCGGCGACGCGGTCGGGGTGGAAGCCCTCCAGCGCGTCCAGCTTCTCGCCCAGGCCCAGCAGCTTGATGGGCTTGCCGGTGATCTGGCGCATCGAGAGCGCCGCACCGCCGCGGGCGTCGCCGTCGACGCGGGTCAGCACGATGCCGGTGATGCCGACCTTGTCGTTGAAGCTGGTGGCGACCGTCACGGCGTCCTGGCCGGTCATGGCGTCGGCCACCAGCAGGGTCTCCACCGGCTTGGCGGCGTCGCGCACCGCCGCCACCTCGGCCATCAGCTCCTCGTCGATGGCGAGGCGGCCGGCGGTGTCGAGCATGACGACGTCGTAGCCCTCCTTGCGCCCCGTCTCCAGGGCGCGCCGGGCGATCGCCACCGGGTCCTGGCCGGGGACGATGGGCAAGGTCGCCACGCCGGTCTGCTCGCCCAGCACCTTGAGCTGCTCCTGGGCGGCGGGACGGCGCACGTCGAGCGACGCCATCAGGACCTTCTTGCGCTCCTTGGTCTTGAGGCGGAGCGCGATCTTGGCGGTGGTGGTGGTCTTGCCCGAGCCCTGCAGGCCGACCATCAGCACCGGCACCGGCGGCACGGCGTTGAGATTGATCGGCTCGGCCTGGCCCAGCATCTCCACGAGGTGGTCGTGGACGATCTTGATGACCTGCTGGCCCGGGGTGACTGAGCGCAGGACCTCCTGGCCGACCGCGCGCTCCTTGACCTGGGCGACGAAGGTCTTGACCACGGGCAGGGCGACGTCGGCCTCCAGCAGCGCGATGCGCACCTCGCGCAGCGCCGCGGAGACGTCCTCCTCGCTCAGCGCGCCGCGCCGGCGCAGCTTGTCGAAGATGTCGCCCAGGCGTCCGGTCAGGCCTTCGAACATGCGGTCCTCGATCTGGTCTCCGTCCCCGCCGCCCACCGCCACCACGCCAAACGCAAACGCGCCAGTGCGCGAAACTCGCGGACTGGCGGCGCGCCGGCGGGCGCGGTGTCGAACGGGTCGACAGGAACTGGGGTGCGGACTTTAGGGGCGCCGCCGGGCGGAGTCAACAGAAAGGCGGCGGCTCATCCCGCCACGGCGCTGGCGAAGACGTAGCCGCTGCCGTGCACCGTCACGATGTGGCGCGGCTTCGCCGGGTCGGGCTCGAGGATGCGGCGCAGCCGCAGCACCAGCCGGTCGACGGAGCGGTCGAAGGGGTCGGCCCGGTGGCGGGTCAGGTCGAGGAGCGCGTCGCGGCTGAGCACGCGGCCGGCGTTGACGACGAACGCCGCCAGCAGGTCGAACTCGGCGGTGGTCAGCCGCACCTCCGTGCCGTCCGGGGCCGTCAGCCGGCGGGTGTCGAGCCGCAGCTCCCAGCCGTCGAAGCGGTGGACGTTGGCGGCCGGCAGCGGTGCGGCCTGGGCCATCCGGCGCAGCAGGCTGCGGGAGCGGGCGAGGATCTCGCGCGGCTCGAAGGGTTTGGTGATGTAATCGTCGGCGCCGAGCTCCAGGCCGATGATGCGGTCGACCCGGTCGGTGCGGCCGGTGATCAGGATGATCCCGACGTCGGAGGTCGCGCGCAGCTCGCGGGTGATGGTCAGCCCGTCCTTGCCGGGCAGGCGGATGTCGAGCAGCACGAGGTCGACGCCGTGGCGGGCGAGGATGGCCGACAGCCCGTCGGCGTCGCGCGCCGGCAGGACCGTGAATCCCTCCTGGCCGAAATAGGCGCCGAGCGTGTCGCGGGTGACCGCGTCGTCGTCGACGATGGCGATGGTGTGCGTCATGTCGGATGACAGCCCGCTGGCGGACGAGCGGTCGATTCTAGCCGGCGCGGGCGGCACCGGCAACCTCGGCCGGCCCCTCCTCGGCGGCGCGCGCGGCGCACCACGCCTCCAGGGCGTCGACGGTCGTGGCCAGGAGGTCGGGGGCCCCGGCGATCAGCGCGGCCGCCGCCGCGGCCCGGCCCGCGCGCAGGTGGTCCTCGACCGTCCGCATGGACTCGACGAAGCGGGTCAGCCCGAAATGGCTGGCCGAGCCGGCCAGCAGATGCGCCGCGTCCGCCCGCCCGTCCTCCGGCAGCGCCGGATCGGTGAGGCGGGCCAGGCCTTCGGACAGGGTGGCGAGCAGCGTCCGGCGGATCGCCGCGAACCGCCGCGGCCCCAGCGAGCGGGCGTAACGGTCGAGCGCGCCGGCATCGAGCAGGGCGGCGTCGAGCGGGGCGGTGCCCGCGTCGCCGCCCTCGTCCAGGGTGAGGATCACCGGCGCGCCGCCCGGGGCGGCGTCCGGGGCGGCGTCCGACGGGGGCGGCCGGCGGCCGGCCAGCACGCCGGACAGGGCCTGGATCATGCGGTCCGGAAACAGCGGCTTCTCGACGATGGCGTCGATCCCCGCCTCCAGGTAGCGGGCGCGCGCGCCGACGAAGACGTTGGCGGTGACGGCGATGATCGGCACCGCGGCACGGCGGCGGTCGGGCAGCCGGCGGATGCGCCGCGCCACCTCCACCCCGTCGATGTCGGGCAGCCGCATGTCGAGCAGGATGGCGTCGAAGGCCCGCGCCGTCGCCAGCGCCAGCGCCTCCTCGCCGGTCGCCGCCAGCACCGGCCGGTGCCCGGCGTCGCCCAGCAGGCCCAGGGCGATCTCCTGGTTGATCGGCGCGTCCTCCACCAGGAGCAGGGTCAGCGAGCGTTCCACCGGCTGCAGGGCCGTGCCGGCCGTCACCGCCGACCCGGCGTCGGCGGCGGCGGGCACCAGCGCCACCTCGACCGTGAAGGCGCTGCCGCGGCCCACCGTGCTGGCGACCGCGATGGTGCCGCCCATGGCGTCGACGAGGTGGCGGACGATCGCGAGGCCGAGGCCGCTGCCGCCGAAGCGGCGGGCGATGGAGGCGTCGGCCTGCTCCAGCTTCTCGAAGATCGCCGACAGCCGGTCGGCGGGAATGCCGATGCCGGTGTCGCGCACGGTCAGGCGCAGACGCTCCCCGGCCGGGCCGGCGGCCCGTTCGACGGCGATGTCGATGCCGCCGCGGTCGGTGAACTTCACGGCGTTGCCGACCAGGTTGATGAGGATCTGGCGCAGCCGCTGCTCGTCGATGACGATCGCCGCCGGCACCGCGTCGTCGATGGCGAGGCGCAGGGCGACCCCCTTCTCCTCGGCCAGGCTCTCCACCGTCACCAGCACGTCGTCGAGCAGCGGCCGCAGCACGCAGGGGGCGGGGTCGAGCTCGAGCTTGCCGTCCTCGATCTTGCGCAGGTCGAGGATGTCGTTGACGTGGTCGAGCAGGGTCATGCCGCAGCGCATGATGGAATGGGCGTGGCGCCGGTCGGCCGGGGCGAGGCTGCCGGTGACGAGCAGGCGCGCCAGCCCGAGGATGCCGTTGAGCGGCGTGCGCATCTCGTGGCTGACGGTGGCGAGGAACTCGGTCTTGGCGGCGTCCGCCCGCTCGGCGCGCTCCTTGGCCAGGCGCAGCTCCTCGCGCGCCTGGTGGGAGGCGGTGACGTCGTTGGCGATGCCGATGACGTGATGGCGGCCGTCGCCGGACCAGGTGAAGGGGTGGCGGCGGACCGCGAAGGTGCGCCGCTCGCCGCCGCGATCGAGCACCAGCTCGTCGGTTTCCGGCAGGGCGCCGCCGGCGCGCCACAGCAGGCCGCCGACCCCGTCGCCCAGCGCCTCGTCGAGACGGCGGCCGTGGATGCCGGCCCGCTCGATGCCGAAGGCGCGCTCGGCGGCGTGGTTCCAGAGGACCACCGTGCCGCTGTCGCCGTCGAGCACGTAGAGGACGCTCGGCACGTTGTCGATGACGGCGTCCATGAAGACCTGGGTGCGCAGCAGCAGCTCCTCCGCCTCGCGGCGCCGGGTGATGTCGACCACCGAGATCAGCAGGACGTCCTCGCCCTGGAACGGGAAGGCCAGGCCGGACAGCAGGCCCCACACGGTGCGGCCGTCGCCGGCCACCAGCTCGGCCTCGAAATCGATGGCCTGTTGGCGTTCGCGGATGGTGCCGACGAAGGCGTCGTGCACGGCGCCGTCGCCCCACAGCGCGCGCACCGGGCGGCCGACCAGGCGGTCGGCGGCGGCGGCGCCGAACAGGTCGACGGCGCGGCGGTTGACGAAACGGATCTGCCCGTCGTCCCGCCCGGCGATGACCAGCGGCACCGGCGTCGCCTCCAGCACCGCCCGCAGCCAGCGCTCGTTGCGGCGCAGGGCCTCGCCCTTCACCTCCGTCTCGTGGATGTAGAAGCGCAGGGCCCGGGCCAGCTCGGCGATCTCGTCGCTGCCGTCGGCGGGGATCTCGGCGTCGCCGTCCTCGGCCTTGGCGCGCAGCGCCTGGCGGACGTTCCACAGGCGCGCCACCACGCTGCGCTGGATGTACAGGAAGGTCAGCAGCCCGCCGACCAGGACGATGCCGGCCGAGGCCGAGAACAGCCGCGTGTAGGTGACCGAGGCGCCGATGATGTCCTGGCGGTAGCGCTCGGCCGCCGCCGTCTTCTCCACGAAGATCGCCGTGTTGAGGCCGGTGTTGGTGAGCGACACCTGGTTGGCCCGGTCGACCATGCCGCTCAGGCTCTCCTCGGCGTCGAGCTGCACCTGGCGGTGGCTGTAGATGGCGCCGTCGCCCAGGGCGATCGGCTGGAGCGCCGCCAGCAGCGGGTCGAGGCGTTCCCGCACCCCGGGGTCCAGCGTCCCGGACAGCGCCGTCAGGGCGGTCATCTCGCTGGCCGCCTCGGCGGCGAGGCGGCTGAGGGCGTGGGTGTTCTCCACCCGGTAGGAGGAGATCAGCAGATAGAGCACCCGCTGCGCCGCGGCGCGCCAGCGCTGCACCACCGGATCCGCCGGCTCCTGCACGCCGAGCCCGGCCAGCCGGTCCTCGATGCCCTGGAGGGCGAGGCTGCTCTCGCGCACCGCGTTGCCGGCGGCGATGCGCCGCTCGACCAGGCGGTCGATGGTCTGGCGGATGCGCACGATCTCGTCGCGCATGTCCTGCAGGGTGCGCGTCTGCGCGGCGAGCCGGCCGTCCTGCTGGGCGAGGTCCGTCAGCATCAGGTCGTAGCCGTTCTGCAGGTCCGACAGGCTCTGGTTGACGGTCGAACGGGTCAGGTTGTCCTTGGCCAGCGCCAGCTGCTCCAGCGCCCGCATGATGCGCTGGTGCTGGCGCTCCAGCTTGGCCGAGGCGACGACGGCCGGGAAATGGCGCGAGGTGACGTCGGAGATGCCGCGGTGCAGGTCGCCGAGGACGATGTAGGCGCCCAGGCCGATCACCAGGGCGACCAGCCCGTTGAGGGCGAGCGCGCCGAACACCCGGCCGGCGACGCCCGTGCGGAACACGCTTGCCACGTCGGCCATCCCCTCCAGCCGTGAAATCCATTGCATGACGGAGCGGCAACCGTAGCATACGGGCCGCCCTCCACCGCGCGTGATCTTCTCATGCCGACCGCCGCGCTCCGCGCCGTACCCGCCGCCCTGCTGGCGCTGTGCCTCCCGCTCCTGGCGCTGGCGGCCGGGCCGGTGCCGGCGCCGTCGCCGGTCATCCGCGACATCCAGGCGCGCGGCGTGGTGCGCTGCGGCGTCGTCATCGCCCCGGGGTTCGCCGCCCACGACGCCGCCGGCCGGCCGGTCGGCTTCATGGTCGACCTGTGCCGCGCGCTGGCCGCCGCGGTGCTGGGCGACGCCGACGCCATCGACCTGCGCCGCTCCTCCAAGCCCCTGGAGTTCGCCGCCCTGGAGAACGGCGACGTCGACGTCTCGTTCGCCCAGACGTCGTGGACGATGGAGCGGGACTCCGCCCTCCCCCTCGACTTCGGGCCGGTGGTGTTCCACGACGGCCAGGGCTTCGCCGGCTGGCGCGGCCGCGACGGCGTCCCCGCCTTCGCCGGCGACGAGGCCACGGTCTGCGTGACCGAATCCAGCACGGCCCAGAGCAACCTGCGCGACCACATGGCGGCCACCGGCAAGCGCTGGTCGGTGCGCCCGTACAAGAGCCTGGACGACGCCCTGCAGGCCTTCCTGGGCCGCGAGTGCACCGTGCTGTCGACCGACCGGGCGCTGCTCACCACCATGCTGCAGGCCCTGCACGAGCCCATCGACGACCTCGTGGTGTCGCCCGACACCATCGCCCGCGAGCCGGTGGCGCCGCTGGTGGCCAGCCGCGACCGCACCTGGCTGACGGTGGTGCGCTGGACCATGCACGCCCTCGTGCTGGCCGAGGAGAAGGCGGTGGAATCCCAGAACGCCGCCCGGCTGCGCGACGAGTCCGGCGACAGCGAGGTCCGCCGCCTGCTCAGCGGCGTTCCCGGCGCCACCCGGCGCCTCGGCCTGGCCGACGACTGGGCCTTCCAGGTGATCCGCCAGGTCGGAAACTACGGCGAGATCTTCGAGCGCAACCTCGGCGCGCGCTCGCCCTTCGGCCTGCCGCGCGGCCCCAACCGGCTGTGGCGCCAGGGCGGACTCCTCTACGCCCTGCCCTTCCAGTGACGGCCGGCGGCGCGGCCGCCGGCAATTGTGAATGGAATGTCCAACGGCGCACCTCCGCCCGCCGGACGAGAGAGTCAACGCCGTCAAGGGCTTGACTGACCGCCCGGCACCCGGCACGGGCGCTCCGGCGACATTCGTTCACACATTTCCGCGCCCTGTTCACGTCGGGCGCGCATTGCATTCACGCCGCCTTCGAATGATCCGCCCCCAGGACGCCGCCTCCGGGGATGTGGCACCGGCCGCCCGGAGCCGTAACGACAGGCCGTCCGAACCGAACAAGGAGATCACTCTCGTGAAGACCACGCTGTGTGCCGCCGTCCTCGCCGCGACCGTCGCGGCCATTCCCGGTTCCGCCCTTGCCGGTCAGACGCTGGACTCCATCAAGCAGAAGGGGTTCATCCAGTGCGGCGTGAACACCGGCCTGTCCGGCTTCGGCAATCCCGACAGCGCCGGCAAGTGGACCGGCCTGGACGTCGACTTCTGCCGCGCCGCCGCGGTCGCCCTGTTCAACGATCCGGAGAAGGTGAAGTTCACGCCGCTGTCGGCGCAGCAGCGCTTCCCGGCGCTGCAGTCGGGCGAGGTCGACATCCTGTCGCGCAACACCACCTGGACCCTGACCCGCGACACCTCGGTCGGCCTCAACTTCGCCCCCGTCACCTACTATGA
>NZ_JBPJSP010000032.1:0-80101 GCF_051225715.1 Azospirillum sp. ST 5-10 | reverse complement strand
AGATGCGACTTGCGAACGACCCGATGTCCAATCCACTCCCGTGAACCGGACCACAGAGCCCATCCGCCTGCGCATCCTGTCTCGAAACACTCTTCGATTGTCAAAGACCCCGGCGCTCCCCGGAGGGTTCGCCCCGGCGGCTCGGCGCCGCTCGGTGACCGGATATCTAGTCGGTTGCGCCGGGCCGGTCAAGACCAAAATCGCAACCCCCTCGCTTTTTTCTGAACCGCCGCCGCAGAGCGCCAATCGACGCCGAGACGATGGACCGGCCGAACAAATCGACCAGGGTCCAGTGGTTCAGAAATACTTGGACTATCCTATGCGCCATCGCGCCGCCGAGGAGATCGGCAGCACCGGTGGTATGGGATTGTTCAAGAAGGCGGGTCCCGGATGCCGGCACCAGGGCACCGGCGGGGGAGGCGAGCTTATATGGGATGCCCAGCACCCCTGTCCAGCGGTTTCTTACCGGACGATGACGACGCCGGAGCCCGAGGGCTCCGGCGCTTCGCCGAAAATGTGACGACGCCGGAGCCCGAGGGCTCCGGCGTCGTGGCAGGCGGCGGGATCGTGCGTCAGGCGGTGCGGCGGAACAGCGCCTCGGCTGCGGCGTGCGGGTCCAGTTCGGGCCGCGCCAGCAGCGACGGCGCGCCGGTGATGCGGGCCACCGCCTCGGCGAGGCGGGCGAGCGTCGACGCGCGGTCGGCGACGACGCCGTGGCGCAGGCCCAGCAGGTAGTTGCGCACGGCCTGGCGGATCGCCTCGGCACCGGCCAGGCCCTTCACCTTGCCGGCCGCCGCGGCGAAGTACTTGCGTTCCTCGAAGTCGGCGCTGACGCAAGCCTCCACCGCCTTGGTCACGGCCTCGCCGTGGCGGGGGTGGGCGAGCAGATCGAGCGCCTGGGCGATCGGGTCCGTGGCGCCTCGAGGCTGCCGGCGGCGTCCGGACCGGTCGTCGGTGCGGAGTTGCATGGTGTCTCTGTCGTCGTTGTGTCGCGATAGGCTCCCAGGAACAGATCGCCGAGAGCCCGTCTGAGCAGGATGGTAATGCGTGAACGTTGCCGATGTTCCATACGATGGCGAATCATGCGGCAGCGCTGGCACAGCGCCACGAGCTGGCCGGGCGTCAGCGCCACGGCGGGCTGGACGCCGGGCCGCCCGTCCCGCCGGCAGGCGGCGAGCACCACCCGGGTGGTGCGCACCCGGGCATAGTCGACGATGTCGGGCCAGGCCGCCGCCCGGCCGCCACCGTCACGCCAGGTGTCCCCCCCGGCGTCGAACCAGCGGCCGTCCGGCAGGCAGCGGACCTGCTGCCCGTGCGGACGGCCGCAACACTCGCACCGCCCCTCCGCCCGCACGAAGCGGACGAACCGGCTCAGATCGGGCCAGTCGGAAGGGGCACACCGGATGTAGCCGCTCTGCATCGCCATGAACCGAGATATAGCGCGATTCCCGGTGCTGGTGAATCCATCAATTGTGGATTCAGCGGTCGCGACCGAAGGCGGCGGACCGGGCGGGGCGGGCACCGGAGTCGCGGCCCCGCGACTCGAAGGGCCGGCCGCCGCGGGACGGCCCGCCGGGCCGCCGTCCGGGGCGCGCACCCCGCGGCGGGGCGTCGACTCGGGTGGTCGGCTCCAGCCCCGGCACCCGGTGCACCGGCACGCGGTCGCCGATCAGCCGCTCGATTCCCCGCAGCACGCCGTGGTCGGCCCGGGTGGCGAAGGAGATGGCGATTCCCTCCGCGCCGGCCCGGCCGGTGCGGCCGATGCGGTGGACGTAGTCCTCGGGATTGCGCGGCAGGTCGAAGTTGATGACGTGGGTGATGTCGCGCACGTCGATGCCGCGCGCCGCCACGTCGGTGGCGACCAGCAGGCGCACCCGCCCGTCGCGCAGACGGCCGAGCGTGCGGGTGCGGGCCTCCTGGCGCATGTCGCCGTGCAGGGCCGCGGCGGCGTGGCCGTCGGCGGCCAGCGCCTCGGCCAGCTCGTCGGCATCGCGCTTGGTGGCGGCGAAGACGATGGCCTTGCCGACCTCGTCGAGGCCGGCGATGTGCTGCAGCAGGCGCCGCTTGTGGTGGAGGTCGTCGGCGTAGAGCAGGCGCTGCTCGATCTTCGGCGCGCTGGCCGGGGTGCTCTCCACGGCGACGCGGGCCGGGTCGCGCAGCAGGCCGCGGGCGATGCCCTCCATCCGGCGGTCGAGCGTGGCGGTGAACAGAAGGGTCTGGCGCGCCGCCGGGCAGGCCGAGGCGATGGCCTGGATGTCCTCGGCGAAGCCGAGATCGAGCATGCGGTCGGCCTCGTCGAGGATCAGCACCTCGACGTCGCCGAGGCGCGCCGTGCCGCGGCGCACGTGGTCGAGCAGGCGGCCCGGCGTGGCGACGATGACGTCGTTGCGCCGCGACAGGTCGCGCAGCTGCTGGCGGTAGGGCACGCCGCCGAGGATGTCGGCGACGAACAGGCGGCGGAACTTGACGTAGGTGCGGGCCGCCTGGGTCACCTGGCGGGCCAGCTCGCGGGTCGGCGCCAGCACCAGCACGCGCGGACCGAAGGGCCGCGGCAGGGCGGCGGCCACGGAGGCGTCGTCGGCCGCCATCAGGCGGTGCAGCGACGGCAGCAGGAAGGCGCCGGTCTTGCCGGTGCCGGTGTCGGCGGTGGCGAGCACGTCGCGGCCCTCGAGGGCGACCGGGATCGCGGCCGCCTGGATCGGCGTCGGCGCGGTGTGGCCGGCGAGTTCGAGGGCGCGCAGGAGATCGGAATGCAGGGTGAGATCGGAAAAGGACAAAGGATCGGTCCAAGGCAAAGCGACGGAGCCGCGGCCCGTCGTGAAGCCGCGGAACGGTCAAGGACGCTTGCCGGAGGAGAGGAGGCGCGTGGGCGCCGGAACCCGGGGTCCCGGCCGTCGGATGCCCGGCGGCCAGGGAAGCCGCCGGCCGAGCTGTCGAACCTCGCTCGGACGACGAACACGCCTCCGACGAAAGCGCCTCTCATATAGGGTGTTGCGACGCACAACACCAGCTTTCTTTGTCGCGACGGACGGTCACCGCGGCATGCGGCCGGACAGGCAGGCCTCGCGGGCCCGCGCGTCGGTGGCGCCAACCGGGGTGGCGCCCGACGCGTACCCCTCCACGGGCAGCCGGCCGCCGTCCCGCAGGTGCCAGGCGAGGACGCACGAGCACAGGCGCGCCGCCTCGACCGGCTCGGCGGCGTGGGCGGCGGCGAAGGGACCGGCCTCGCAGGCGGCGACGAAGGCGCGGGCGTCGGGCGCCGCGGCCTCCTCCGGCGGATCGCCGCCGAACACCAGGAACGCCGCGCCGACCATGGCCAGCAGCAGAACGAGATAGCGGCGCAAACTCGACAAACCTGATTACCCCTATCGTATTATTCCGGCCCGTTCGTCTCCCCGAAGGATCGGACCGCCCCGTTCGAGGTAAATGGAAGTATTAGCCTGCACGCACCCAAGTCGCGGAAGGTGATGTTAATCTCTCGTTAACTGGCAGGATGGCTTGATGATCTCAACGAAGCGCACCATCCCAAGAGGAGCCAGCCATGACGACGCTCGCCGCCACCATCGCCGCCGCCACCGCCGCGCCGTCGGTCGGCATCGCCTCCCAGGCCCATCGCGAACTGCTGGAGGAGTTCATCGGCCTCGTCAAGAGCCGCATGGACGAGACCCGGGATCCCTTCATCGAGGACAGCCTGAAGGACCTGCTGGTCACCCTGACCGAGCAGCACGACGGCTATTTCGCGGCGCCCGACGCGCCGGCCGCCGCCTGACCCGACGCCGCCCCCTCGCCACCCCGCTTCCGGAGACCGCCGCCATGACCGCCGTCCTCGCCTTCGCCACCCCGCGTTCGATCGATGCCGCCGCCGAGGTCCACCGCGACCTGCTGGACGCCTTCATGGACCGCGTGCGGGCGCGCCTCGCGACGGCCGACGACGCCTTCGTGCGCGACAGCCTGGTCGAGCTGCTGGCCTCCCTCGGCGAGCAGCGGGACGGCTACCGCATCCCGGTCGCGGAGTCGGTGGCGGCGTGAGGCAGCGGGCGCCGCGGCGCGGCGCCCTCCCCGTCCCGGCCTCAGCCGTTCAGCTCCGCCCACATCGCCAGGTCGCGCTCGGCGGTCCAGATGCGGGGGTCGCGGATGCCGCTCATCTCGTCGAAGCAGCGGGTCACGTTGAACGGCATGCAGTGCTGGAAGATCACCCAGCCGCCGTATGTCGGCTCCAGCCGCTCCAGGGCGGTGCGGTAGACCTGCTGCAGCCCGTGGCCCGCCGCCACCCCCTCCTTCACCACCGCGGTCAGGTCGGTGAGGAAGCCGCGGGTCTGGGCCAGGGCGTCGCGCACCTGGCCGCCGTCGGTCAGCGCCTCGCCGCGGCCCGGCACCATCTTGTCCGCCGCGAACGCGCCCAGCCGGTCGAGCGTGCCCGGCCAGTCCGTGAAATAGGCGTCGCCGCAGTAGGGAGTGGCGCCGTACTCGACGAGGTCGCCGGAGAACAGCACCTTCTCCTTGGGCAGCCACACCACGGTGTCGCCCTTGGTGTGGCCGCGCCCGGCGTGGATGATGTGCACCTCGCGCTTGCCCATCCACATCACCAGCCGGTCGTGGAAGACGATGGTCGGCCAGGTCAGGCCGGGCACCGATTCCACGGCGCGGAACAGGCGCGGGAAGCGCTGGATCTCCGAATCCATGTCCTGCTGGCCGCGTTCGCGGATCAGCTCCAGGGTGGCGTCCGAGGCGATCACGTTGTCGGCCCGGTAGCCCGACGCGCCCAGCACGCGCACGGCGTGGTAGTGGGTGAGGAGGACGTGGCGCACCGGCTTGTCGGTGACGCGGCGGATGTGGCGGACCAGGTCCTCGGCCATGGCCGGCGTGGCGCGGGCGTCGATCACCATGACGCCGTCGTCGCCGACGATGACGCCGGAGTTGGGGTCCCCCTCCGCCGTCAGGCAGTACACCCCCTCCGCCAGCTCGGCGAAGGTTTCCTTCTTTTCCTCGAGGTCGGCTTGCGACGCGAACGCCTTGGCCATGGTCCTTGATCCTCCCTGATGTCTCGCGGGTCCGCTCACGCGCCGGTGTAGCGGACCACCTCCTGGTCGATGGCGCCGAAGACGCTGCGTCCCTCGGCATCCTGCATCTCGATGCGCACGCGGTCGCCGAAGCGCAGGAATTCCGTGCTGGGCTTGCCGGCGACGATGGTCTCCACGGTCCGCTGCTCGGCGATGCAGGAGTAGCCCACGCCGCCCTCGGCGATGGGCTTGCCCGGGCCGCCGTCCAGCTTGTTCGACACGGTGCCCGAGCCGACGATGGTCCCCGCCCCCAGGTGCCGGGTCGCCGCGGCGTGGGCCACCAGGTGCGGGAAGTCGAAGGTCATGTCGACGCCGGCGTCGGGCCGCCCGAACGGCACGCCGTTGATGAAGGACAGCAGCGGCCGATGCGCCCTGCCCTCGCGCCACGCCGCGCCGAGCTCGTCCGGCGTCACCGCCACCGGCGCGAAGCTCGACGCCGGCTTGGCGTGGAAGAAGCCGAAGCCCTTGGCCAGCTCGGCCGGGATCAGGCCGCGCAGGGACACGTCGTTGACCAGCATCAGCAGCTTGATGTGGCCGGCGGCGGCCTCCGGCGTCACCGCCATGGGCACGTCGTCGGTGATCACCGCCACCTCGGCCTCGAGATCGATGCCGTGGGCCTCCGAGATCGCCTCGATGGGGTCGCACGGCCCGAGGAAGCGGTCGGAGCCGCCCTGGTACATCAGCGGGTCGGTCCAGAAGCTGGGCGGCATCTCCGCGCCGCGGGCCTTGCGCACCAGCTCCACATGGTTGACGTAGGCCGAGCCGTCGCACCACTGGTAGGCGCGCGGCAGCGGCGCCGTGCAGGCCGCGGGGTCGAAGGGCAAGGTCTCGCCGACCTCGCCGCTCTCCAGGGCGGCGGCGACGGCGCGCAGGTGCGGTTCGGTGGCCGACCAGTGGTCGAGCGCCGCCTGCAGCGTGGCGGCCACCTGCGGCACGGCCACGGCGCGGGTCAGGTCGCGCGAGACGACGACGAGGGTGCCGTCCCGGCCGCCCTCCTTGAGGGACGCGAGCTTCATCGGTGCGGTGTCTCCCTGTTCCGGCCGGCTATTCCGCCGCCTTGGGCGGGGCCGGCGTCTTCCAGCTGTCGACGTAGCCCTGCCACTCGACGCGGCGGGCGGCGTCGCCGACCTCCAGGGCGTCGCGGGCGTCGATCATCACGGCGTACTCGTCGGTGGCCGGCTTCTTCGGGGTGAAGGCGTTGTTCAGCGCCTTGGGGTGCGGCCCGTGGGTGAAGCCGCAGGGATGGAAGGTCATCATCCCGGGATGGATGTTGTCGCGCGAGAAGAAGTCGCCGGCGTGATAGAACAGCACCTCGTCATAGTCGTCGTTGTTGTGGAAGAACGGCACCTTCAGGGCGCCCTCGTCGCTCTCGAAGGGGCGCGGCGCGAAGGTGCAGACGACGAAGCGGTCGGCGACGAAGGTGGTGTGGGCGCTGGGCGGCAGGTGGTAGCGGTGGCTCATCAGCGGACGGATGTCCGTCACGTTCACCCGCACCGCCGCCAGGTCGCCCTTCCAGCCCACCGCGTCCAGCGGGTTGAAGGGATAGGTGACGGTGGTGACGGCGTCGCGGCGCTTGACCCGCACGCGCCATTCCCGCTCGTCCTGCTGCGCCCGGAACGCCTCGTCCAGCGCCGGCACGTCGAGCATCGCCGGGTCGAAGATCGCGTGCGGCCCCAGCATCCCCTTGTCGGGCAGGCGGAAGGTGGAGTTGGTGGCCTCCACCAGCAGCGCCGTCACCGGCTCGGCGCACTCGATGCGCCACATGGTGGAGCGCGGCAGCACGAGGTAGTCGCCGGCGCGGAACTCCAGATGGCCGAAATCGCAGTAGAGGTCGCCGCGCCCGGCGTGGATGAACAGCAGCTCGTCGCCGTCGGCGTTGCGGGCGAGATGGTCCATGGCGTCGGGAGCGCGCCACAGGCGGATCTTCACGGCGGCGTTGTGCAGCACCGCGCCGGCGTCCCACGGCGACGGCTGCGGCCCCTCCAGCCGCGCCAGATCGAAGGCGCGCGGCTTCAGCGGCCCGTCCCACGCCGTCCATCCCGTCGGCGGGTGCCTGTGGTACATGTGGGTGGCGGGGCCGAAGAATCCTTCCTTGCCCAGCTCGCGCTCGTAGGTCCCCGCCGGCAGGTCGGCGTGGGCCTGGCGCGACGCCGTGCCCTCGACCCGCGGGAACGAGATGTACTGTTTCATCGCTACCCTTCCCTTCCCCCTTGTCGCCGGCTCCGTCGGCCGCCCTGGCGGCGGCCGCGCCGGAAGCCGCCCCGGGGGCTTGACGCAGTGGCGCTCGGCGGTAGAATTGTTTCAAACGAAACGAATTGCAAGCCCCACGATCCGCACCTCCAGCGAAGGCCTGCCATGCCCGATTCCGATGCGCCCTCCCCCGCCCCGCCCCTCCGTCCCGAGGAGGAGGCGCTGGAGCTGGAGCGCTTCCTTCCCTACCGGCTGTCGGTGGTCAGCAATCTGGTGAGCCGCGCCTTCGCGCGGCGCTACGAGACGGCGTTCGGCCTGTCGATCCCGGAATGGCGCGTGGTGGCGGTGCTCGGCCGCTACGCCCCGGCCTCGTCCCAGGAGATCTCGCGGCGCACCGCCATGGACAAGGCGAAGGTCAGCCGCGCCGTCGCGCGCCTGGTGGCGTCGGGACTGGTGAGCCGGACCGACAACCCGGAGGACCACCGGCAGAACGTGCTGACCCTGACCGCGCGCGGCCAGACCACCTACCGCGAGATCGTGCCGCTGGCCCGCGCCATCGAGCGTGACCTGGTCGAGGGAATGACGGTTGAGGAGGTGGCGCTGCTCGACCGGCTGCTCACGGCGCTGAAGGGACGCGCCGAGGCGCTGGCGCCGGGCGGCACGGCCGACGGGGTGGACTGACGCTTCGGACCGACGGGGGAGCCGATGGACGGGACCGCAGGGACGCGACCGACGATCGTCCGCATCTGGCGCGGGCGCACCCGGCGCGCGGACGCCGACGCCTACGAGGCCTACAACCACGAGGCCGGGATCAAGCCGCTGATCGAGAAGGCGCTGGGCGTCCAGACCTTCCGCGAGGACCGGGAGGACGAGACGGAGTTCGTGACGGTCTCCTACTGGGCGAGCGTCGAGGACATGGCCGCCTTCACCGGCCGCGACCCGACGGCGATCCACCACCTCGACCGCGACCCCGAGTTCCTGATCGAGCTTCCCCGGGCGGTGCAGATCCTGCGGCTGCGCCACAGCCACGGCGTGACCGGCGCGCCGCCAGGCGCCCCGTAGGGCCCGGACCGCGCTCGGCGGGCCGCCGCCGCATGCGCGCCCTCACGCCACCAGGGTGGCGGCGATCGTCCACATGACGACGGCGATGACGACCTCCAGCACCCGCCACGCCGCCGGCCGGGCGAACACCGGCCGCAGCAGGCGGGCGCCGTAGCCGAGCGCGAAGAAGAAGAGGAAGGAGGCGGTCATCGCCCCGAGGGCGAAGGCGCCCTCGGCGCCGGCGAAGCGGGCCGACACCGAGCCGATGAGGACGACCGTGTCGAGATAGACGTGCGGGTTCAGCCACGTCAGCGCCAGGCAGGTGGCCAGGGTCGCCGCCAGCCCGGCGGGTGCTGCTGCGGCGGCGGTCGTCAAGGCGGCGTCCGAACGCAGCGCGGCGCGCAGGCTGCGGACGCCGTAGGCGACCAGGAAGGCGGCCCCGCCCCAGCGCAGGGCGAGGTCGAACCACGGCCAGCGGCCGCCCGCCTGGGCGAAGCCGGCCACCCCGGCGAGGATCAGCACGGCGTCGGAGAGCGCGCAGGCGAGGCAGACGGCCAGGACGTGCTCGTTGCGCAGCCCCTGGCGCAGCACGAAGGCGTTCTGCGCGCCGATGGCGACGATCAGGCTGAGGCCGAGGAAGAGCCCCGGCGCGAAGGCGGCGATCATGACGACTCCGTTCGTCGGTGAACGGATCCGTGCTATCACCGCGACACGGTTTAGGGAATTTACCGTTTCTCGGATCGGTTAAGCGGAGCTAATCCGTGCTCGACTATCCCCTCCTCGCCGCCGTGGCGGCGGTGATCCGCAGCGGCAGCTTCGAGCGCGCCGCGCAGCGGCTCCACGTGACGCCGTCGGCGGTGTCGCAGCGGGTCAAGCAGCTCGAGGAACGGCTCGGCACCGTCCTCGTGGTGCGCGGCCAGCCCTGCACCGGGACCGCCGCCGGCCGGCGCCTCTGCCAGCACGTGGAGCAGGTGGCCCTCCTGGAGGGGGAATTGCGCCGCGCGCTGCCCGGCATCGGCGCGGACGGCCCGCCGGTGGCGCTGCGCATCGCCGTCAACGCCGACAGCCTCGCCACCTGGTTCGTCGCCGCCATGGCGGCGGTGCCGGGATGCCTGTTCGACCTCGTCCTCGACGACCAGGACCACAGCGCCGACTGGCTGCGCAACGGCGAGGTGCTCGCCGCCGTGACGGCGCGCGAGGAGCCCGTCCAGGGATGCGACAGCCGGCCCCTCGGCGCCCTGCGCTACATCGCGACGGCCAGCCCGGATTACGTCCGCCGGCACTTCGCCGGCGGGATCGACGCCGGCAGCGCCGCCCGGGCGCCCTGCCTGGTCTTCAACCGCAAGGACCAGCTCCAGGCGCAGTGGCTGCGGCTCACCTTCGGCCTCGAGGCGACGCCGCCCGCCCACTGGCTGCCCTCGTCGCAGGCCTTCGTCGACGCGGCCCTCGCCGGCCTCGGCTGGGGCATGAATCCGGAAATCCTGGTGGAGGGGCATCTGCGCGCCGGCACCCTGGTGGCACTGCGGCCGGACCGGCCGCTCGACGTGCCGCTGCACTGGCAGCACAGCCGGATCGCCAGCGCGACGCTGGCCGATCTCACCAGCGCCGTCCTCGCCACCGGCCGCGCCCGGCTGCGTCCGGCGGCGGGCTGAGCGCCGGCGCGGGTCAGCGCCCCTCGGCGGCGTCCAGAGCCGCCCGCAGGCGGGCGAGGTCCTCGCGCATCGCCGCCAATTCGTCCAGCGGGCGGCCGGCGGCGGCGGCGATGCGGCCGGGCACGCAGAGCGCCTTCTCCCGCAGGGCGCGGCCGGCGGCGGTGAGATGGATGCGCACCACCCGCTCGTCGGCGGCGTCGCGCGACCGGCGCACCACGTCCTGCGCCTCCAGCCGCTTGAGCAGCGGCGTCAGGGTGCCGCTGTCGAGCCCCAGGCGCTCGCCCAGCTCCTTCACCGCCATGCCGTCCGTCTCCCACAGCAGCAGCAGGACGAGGTACTGGGGATAGGTCAGCCCCATCTCCTCCAGCAGCGGGCGGTAGACCCGCGTCATGGCGTGCTGGGCGGCGTAGAGGGCGAAGCAGAGCTGGTTCGACAGCAGTAAGGGGTCGTTCGCGTTCATGGCCCGGACCGGGGTTGGCGGGATGCTCCGCCATTAGTTGCGCGCAATTCCCGGGTTTTCCAGGGAATTGCGCGCCGATGGGGCGGGGATCAGGCGATCGCCGTCGTCACCGTGACGTTGCCGCGGGTGGCGTGGCTGTAGGGGCACACGCGGTGGGCGCGGGCGACCAGATCCTCGGCCACGGCCGGCTCGACGCCGGGCAGCGACACCGTGAGGTCGACCGCCAGGCCGAAGCCCTCGCCGTCGTCGCGCGGGCCGATGCCGACCTGGGCGGCCACCGACACGTCGGCGGGAACGGCGATCTTGTCGCGTTGGCCGACGAACTTCAGGGCGCCGATGAAGCAGGCGGAGTAGCCGGCGGCGAACAGCTGCTCGGGATTGGTCGCGCCGCCCTTGCCGCCCAGCTCCTTGGGCGCCGCCAGCGCCACGTCGAGCAGCCCGTCGTCGCTGCTGGCCCGGCCGTCGCGTCCGCCGGTCGCCGTCGCCTTCGCGGTGTAGAGGATCTTCATGGTCCGTGCTCCTTCTGGGGTGTTGGGGCGGGCGCACCGTTCCGGTCGCCCGCCGGTGGGATGGTGGGAGGCGCGACTAGCGCGCCAAGGCGTTCTTCAGGGCGGCCGCGGCCTGGGCGACGGCCCCCTTGGCCGCCGGCGTGTCGGCAAGGCCGTTGAGCATGACGAAGTCGTGGATGGTGCCGATGTAGCGGGTGGCGGTGACCGTCACCCCGGCCTCGGCCAGCTTGCGGGCGTAGGCCTCGCCCTCGTCGCGCAGCAGGTCGTTCTCGGCGACGATCACCGTCGCGTCGGGCAGCCCGGCGAGCCGGTCGAGCGGAGCCTTCAGCGGGAACGCCACCGGGTCGCTGCGCGACTCCGCCGGGTAGTTCGCGTCGAGGAAGTAGTGCATGCCCGCCGTGGTCAGCCAGGGCCCCTGGCCGAACGCGGTGTAGGAGCCGTTCTGCGAGACGTCGTCGGTCACGGGGTAGAACAGCACCTGATGGCGGATGGCGGGGCCCTGGCGGTCCTTGGCCAGCAGCGTCACCGCGGCGGCCATGTTGCCGCCGGCGCTGTCGCCGGCCACCGCCAGGCGCGACCCGTCGAGCTTCAGCGCGCCGCCGTGCTCGGCGACGTAGCGGGTCGCCGCGTACGCCTGCTCGTCGTTCTCGGGATAGCGGACCTCCGGGGCTCGGTCGTAGTCGACGAACACCACGGCGGCGCCGCTGCCGGCCGCCAGTTCGCGGATGAGGTGGTCGTGGGTGTCGCGGTCCCCCATCACCCAGCCGCCGCCGTGGAAGTACATCACGGCCGGGAGGATGCCGGTCGCCCCGGCGGGGCGGACGATGCGGACCTTGACCCGCCCCGTCGGGCCGACGGGGAACTCGGTGTCCTCCACCGTGGTGGGCGCGCTCGCAATGGCCGGCGTCTGGGCGCCGGCGAGGACGGCGCGCGCCTCGGCCGGGCCCAAGGTGTGGATCGGCTTGCCGCCCGCCGCGGCGACGGCGTCGACGAAGGCCTGCGTGCGCGGCTCGAGGACCGGCGCGGCCAGCGCCGTGGTGGCGTTCAGGGTGGTGGCGAGGACGGTGGCGGCGATGCCGGTGCGCAACGTGCTCATGGATCTGCTCTCCTCTCTCTCCTCGGTTCCCGAGGGGCCGCCGCAGCCCGGCGGCCGGTGTCGAGGGAACAATCGCCCACAATTCGATTTTGCGCAATCAATTTGCTCGTGCGCTATTGTATTGCGCGCAATGCGAATCCGGCAGGGCTCGCCGGCACGGCGTTTGCCAGCGGACGGTCCCGGCCGCGAGACGGGGACTCCGCTGCCGCCGCAGACGGTCGGCCGCCCGAATGATTCGATTGACATCGGCCGGGCAAACTCGTTTCATCTGAAACGAAACCGCTCCGGCCGGCCCGACCAGAAGGCCGGCCCGAACACCGCTCGAACGGGAGAGAGACACCGATGACCATCCGTCTGTCGCGCCGCAGCCTGATGCGCGGCCTCGGTGCCGGTGCGGCGCTGGGCGCCGCCGGCGGCACCCTCGGGGCCCCGCGCGCCGCCCGCGCCGCGACCACCCTGAACTTCTCGTCTTGGCTGCCGCCCAAGCACCCGATCGTCGTCAACGCGTTCGAGCCGTGGGCCGAGGAGGTGAAGGAGGCGACGGACGGGCGCGTGCGCATCCGCATCCTGCCCAAGCCGCTCGGCGGGGCGCCGCTGCACTTCGACATGGCGCGCGACGGCGTGGCCGACATCACCTACGGGCTGCACAGCTTCACCCCCGGCGACCGTTTCCTGCTGAGCCGGCTGGCCGAGTTCTCGTTCCTCGGCAACGACGCGGCCGAGCTGTCGGTCGCCTACTGGAACCAGTACGAGAAGCGCCTCGCCAAGGCCAACGAGCACGCCGGCGTGCACACGCTGGGCGTCTTCACCCACGGCCCGGGCGTGCTGCACAACCGGGTGCGGCCGGTGCGCGTGCCGGACGACGTCAAGGGGCTGAAGCTGCGCGTCCCCGGCGGCTACGTCAGCGACCTGATGAAGCGCATGGGGGCGACGCCGCTGCTGGCACCGTCGCCGGAGGTGTACGAGATGCTGTCGAACGGCGTCATTGAGGGCGTCACCTTCACCCTGGAGGCGCTGACCGCCTTCAAGCTGACCGACCACCTGAAATACACCTCGACCGTGCCCGGCGGCATCTACAACACCTCCTGGTTCTTCGTGATGAACCAGGGCAAGTGGGACGGGCTGGAGGACAAGGACAAGGAGGCGGTGTCCAAGCTGTCCGGCGAAGCCTTCGCCCGGCGGGTCGGCAAGGCGTGGATCGAGGCCGACCGCGTCGCCCGCGAGAAGATCGAGGCCGCCGGCATCGAGATCATCGCCGCCGATCCCGCCTTCGTCGCGGCGCTCGCCAAGCACGTCAACGCCCTGGAGGGCGACTGGGCGCAGGAGGCGCAGGCCAAGCGCGGCGTCGACGGCAAGGCGGCGCTGGCCGAGCTGCGGGCCGCCACCGGCATCACCCTGCCGCCGTCATGACGGTGGAGGCACACGAGGGCGTGGCGGGGGCGGGCAAGCGCTCCGAGCCGGACCGCGCCCATCGCCTCCTGTCGCGGGCTCTCGGCGTCGGCGCGGCGGTGCTGCTGTTCGCCATGGCGGCGATGACCACCGCCGACGTGCTGGGCCGCGACCTGCTGGGCCAGGGCGTGCCGGGCTCCTACGAACTGACGTCGATGATGCTGGCGGCGCTGATCTTCGTCGGCCTGCCGCTGGCCACCGAGCGCGACGAGCACGTCATGGTCGACCTGATCGACCACGTCCTGCCGCCGCGCTGGGTGCGGCGGCTGGGCGGGCTGACCGGCCTCCTGTCGGCGGCGGTGCTCGGCGTGCTGGCCTGGCAGCTCGCGGTGCGCGGCGCCAGCCTGCTCGACGAGGGCGGCGTCACCAACGTCCTGCGCCTGCCGCTGGCCCCCGTCGCCTACCTCGCCGCCGTCACCACCGCGCTCGCGGCGCTGGTGCAGGCGGCCCGGGCGGCGGCGCTGCTGCGGGGCTAGCCGGGCGGGTACGTCGTCGCGGCGGCCGCCAGCCCTCTTCTCTCGATCGGACCCCATCATGACGGAATCGCTGGTCGGCTTCGGCGCCCTGTTCACCCTGATCGTCCTGCGCATGCCCATCGGCTTCGCCATGGCGCTGGTCGGCACGGTCGGCTTCGCGCTGCTGGTGGACTGGGGGCCGGCGCTGGCGATGCTGCGCCAGAACACCTTCGACGCCGGCTTCTCCTACTCCCTGTCGGTGCTGCCGCTGTTCATCCTGATGGGCAACCTGGTCACCCGCGCCGGCATTTCCGGCGAGCTCTACCAGGCCGCCTACGCCTTCCTCGGCCACCGCCGGGGCGGGCTGGCCATGGCCTCGGTGGTGGCGTGCGGCGGCTTCTCCGCCGTGTGCGGCTCGTCGCTCGCGACGGCGGCGACCATGTCCAAGGTGGCGATGCCGCCGATGCGCGCCTTCGGCTACGCCGACAGCCTCGCCGCCGGCTCGATCGCCGCCGGCGGCACGCTCGGCATCCTCATCCCGCCCAGCGTCATCATGGTGATCTACGGCCTGCTCACCCAGGCCGACATCGGCAAGCTGTTCATCGCCGGCATCCTGCCCGGCCTGCTCGGCGTCGTCCTGTACGTCGCCGCCATCGCCGTCTCCACCACCCTCGACCCGACGCTCGGCCCCCCCGGCGAACGCATGCCGTGGGGCGAGCGGCTGAAGGCGCTGCGCGGCGTCGCCGGCATGCTGATCCTCTTCACCGTCATCATGGGCGGCATCTACGGCGGCCTGTTCACCCCCACGGAGGCGGCCGGGGTCGGCGCCTTCGCCGCCTTCCTGATGGCCCTGGCGCGCGGCCGGCTGACGGTGCCGGTGCTGCTGGACCTGCTGGTGGACAGCGCGCGCACCACCGCCATGCTGTTCGTGGTGATCATCGGCGCCCTGCTGTTCGCCAACTTCGTCACCTTCGCCGGCTTCGCCGACGCGCTGCGCGACTGGATCCTCGATCTCGACATGCCGGCTCTGATGGTGCTGCTGGCGATCGTCGCCATCTACCTCCTGCTCGGCTGCGTGCTGGAAAGCCTGTCGATGATCCTGCTGACGGTGCCGATCTTCTACCCCATCGTCATGGAGCTCGACTTCGGCATCGCCGACCCCGACCTGGTGCTGGTGTGGTTCGCGGTCATCGTCGTCGTGGTGACCGAGATCAGCCTGATCAGCCCGCCCATCGGCATGAACGTCTTCGTGCTGCGCGGCGTGCTCACCGACGTCCCCCTCGGGGTCATCTTCCGCGGTGTCCTGCCGTTCCTCCTGTCCGACGTCGTCCGTCTCGCCCTGATCATCGCCTTTCCCACCCTGTCGCTGCTGCTGCCGTCGCTGATGTGAGAGCGCGACACCATCGCCCAAGACGCGGGCAAGATGCCGGTCTTTTGCGCAGACATTGCATAATTGCATGGCAACCATGCAAAATTATGCAGTCTGCGCATACCACCCATCCCCGCGGGAGGGGTTGCCGGTCGATGTTGCGGCGCAATACTCTGTGACGCAGACGCATTCCTGCGTTTCCTCCCAAGACTCGGGCCGCTGGGGATTCCCCGGCGGCCTTTTTTCTGCTTCAATCGGAAGTAGTCGCAACAGGCATACTCCTTCGGTTGCTCCGTGCATCGGCGTCGCTGCGGGACCAACGGCGGCTGCCAAGCGTTCGGTGTTGCATGGGACGAAAGAAACCGCGCCGGCAGTACGCCGCGCTTCCCTTCACGATCGACGACGGCCTGCGCGTGATGCTCATCACCTCGCGCGAGACGCGGCGCTGGATCATTCCCAAGGGCTGGGCGGAGAAGGGGGTGGAGCCGCACGAGATGGCCGCCCGCGAGGCCTACGAGGAGGCCGGCCTGCGCGGCAGCGTCGCCGCGGAGCCGATCGGCGCCTACCACTACATGAAGCGCCTGACGGCCAAGCGCTCGGTGCCCTGCGTCGTCGAGGTCTTCCCCCTGCAGGTCGACGAGGAGCTGGCGGACTGGCCCGAGAAGCACGAGCGCGAACGCCGCTGGATGCGGCCGTCCCAGGCCGCCCTGCTGGTGGCCGAGGAGGGGCTGATCGATCTGCTGCAGCGGCTGCGCCTGGGGCTGTGACGAGGGGGCTGTGACCGGGGGGCTGTGACCGGGGCATTGTGACCGGGGCATTGTGACCGGGCGGCCCCGCCGTCACGCCGCCTCGCCCATGGTGCGGATGGCGAGCGTGGCCGCGGCGGTGCGGTTCTCGACGCCGAGCTTGGCGAAGATCTGCTCCAGGTGCTTGTTGACGGTGCGCGGGCTGAGGCCGAGGATCTCGGCGATGTCGCGGTTCGGCTTGCCGCGCGCCAGCCACAGCAGCACCTCCGCCTCGCGGGCGGTGAGCGCCAGGCGCTCCTTCAGCAGCCCCTCCGGCCCGCCCGCCGCCGCCTCGGCGAGGCGCAGCAGGTGCTCGTCCGGGCCGATCCGGCCGACGTAGGCGACGCGCACGCCGCGCCCGCCCGCCCCCGCCAGCAGCGGGCCGTCGGCCGGCCCGTGCGCCGCGCTGGCGGCCAGCCAGCCGCCGACCTCCGGAGGCAGCGCCGCGTCGGGCGCCCCGAGGATCTCGGCCAGCAACTGCGCCGCCTGGGGCGTGCACCAGCGCACGCGGCCCGCCGTGTCGGCGGCGAACAGAAAGCGGCCGGTGGCGTCCAGCGCCACCCGGGCGCTGCGCGCCATGCGGGCGTTGGCGAGATGGACGCGGGTGCGGGCGATCAGCTCGCGCGGGATGATCGGCTTGGTGACGTAGTCGGTGCCGCCGGCCTCGAAGCCGCGCACCACGTGTTCGGTCTCGCTGAGGCCCGTCATGAAGATGACGGGCAGGTCGGCGAGGCCGCCGCGGCCCTTCAGGCGGCGGCACGTCTCGAAGCCGTCCATGCCCGGCATGACGGCGTCGAGGAGGACGATGTCCGGGGTGATCCGCTCCAGCAGCTCCAGCGCCGCCGGCCCGTCGAGGGCGACCAGCACGGTGAGGCCGGCCTCCTCCAGCGCGTCCGTCAGCAGGCTCAGGGAGTCCGGAGCGTCGTCGACGACGAGGACGATGTCGCGCGAGGCGACGTCATTCGGCCCGTTCACGCATGCCCTCCAGCGTTGCCATGAAGCGCCTGAGATCGAAGTCCCGCACCAGCGCGCGCAGCGCCGCCGTGGTCTCGGCGTAGCCCGCCTCCTCGCCGTCGATGGCGTCGAGCTTGGCGAGGATGCCGCGGACGTAGCCGATGGCGCCGAGCCCCTGCAGCTCGTCGAGGTGGCGCCGCGGCAGGGGCCGGGCCGGCGGACCAGCGGCGGGACCGGCCGGCGCCTCCTCCTTGCGGGTCCAGTCGAGGCCGAACAGGCCGCCGATGGTCTCGACGAGGAGATCGAGGTCGACCGGCTTCAGCAGGAAGTCGTCGTGGGGATCGCGGTCGCCGCGCCGGTACTCGTGGCCGTTGGCCGAGACCATGACGATGGCGGTGCGCTCCGCCAGGCGCTCGCGCAGGGTGCGCGCCACCTCCCAGCCGTCGAGGTCGGGCATCGAGATGTCGAGGAGCACGAGGTCGGGCCGCCCGGCCTCCGCCAGCTCCAGGCAGGTCGCCCCGTCCGGCGCGGTCTGCACCAGGAAGCCCAGCGGCACCAGCAGGTCGCGCAGCAGCTCGCGGTGGTGGGCGTCGTCGTCGGCGACCAGCACGGCGATGCGCCGGCCGTGGTAGCCGATCGCCCGGGTCGGCCGCCCGTCGCGTCGCGGCTCGGTCACCTCGGGCAGGTGCAGCTTGACGCGGAACACGCTGCCCTGCCCCACCGCGCTGGACACCGCGATCTGCCCGCCCAGCACCTCGGCCAGCAGCTTGGTGATGGTGAGGCCGAGGCCGATGCCGGGCAGCCGCCGCACCCCGGCGTCGCGGCCCCGCTCGAAGGGCTCGAAGATGCGCTCGCGGTCCTCCGGCGGGATGCCGGGGCCGCTGTCCTCCACCTCGAACTCGGCGACCTGGCTGCGGTAGCGCAGGCGCAGCGCCACGTGGCCGCTGCGGGTGAACTTGACGGCGTTGGACAGCAGGTTGAAGAGGATCTGGCGCAGCCGCCGCTCGTCGGTGCGCACGGCGACCGGCAGGCTGTCCGGGCGCTCGTAGCGGAACCCCAGCCCCTTGCTCTCCGCCTGCATGCGGAACATGCCGGCGAACTGCTCCAGGAACTCGCCGATCCGCACCTCGTCGCGGTGCAGCTTCACGTGCCCCGCCTCGATGCGGGAGATGTCGAGCAGCCCCTCGATCAGGCTCGACAGGTGCTCCGAGGAGCGCCGCATCACCCGGATGGCGTCGCGCCGGTGCGGCGGGATGCTGTCGTCGGCGTCGAGCAGCTGGGCGTAGCCGAGGATGGCGTTCAGCGGCGCCCGCAGCTCGTGGCTGATGCCGACGACGTAGCGGGTCTTGGCGAGGTTGGCCGCCTCCGCCGCCTCCTTGGCCTTCTGCAGCGCCGCGTCGGTGCGCTCGTGGGCGGCGATCTCCTGCAGCAGCAGCCCGGTCTGCCGGCGCGATTCCTCCTCGGCGACGCGCCGGCTCTCCTGGGCCAGCACGAACAGCCAGGCGGCGACGCCGGCGACGATGGCGAGGATGACGAACACCATCCAGAAGCCGTGGGTCAGCACGGTCGTGTCGCCGCCGCCGGTCAATGTCAGGTTGGCGTGGATCAGCAGCAGCACCGCCCCCAGCACCGTGTAGGAGACGGCGAGGATCGCCAGATAGTGGCCGAGGCGGGAGTCGAGGCGGGCGGCCAGGGAGGCCGGCAGGGTCGCCCGCACGAGGTCCTGGAGCTGCGCCGACAGCCGCGCCCGCGGCTTGCAGCCGTCGCGGCAGCGCGCGTCGAGCGTGCAGCACAGCGAGCAGATCGCCCCCTCGTAGGCCGGGCAGAAGGCCATGTCCGCCGGTTCGAAGCGGTGCATGCAGATGCAGCAGCGCACGCCGGCGCCGGCCCCCGCCGGCGCTTCGGTCACCGGCCGGGCGAGGTAGTAGCGCCCGCGCGTCAGCGCGGCCAGCGCCGGCGCCGCGACGAAGGCGGTGCCCAGCGCCACGAAGGCGGTGAATGCCTGGGGCACGGCGCCCAGCAGCCCGGCGTGGGCGCAGCCCGCCACCGCCACCGCCAGCGCCATGGCGCCCGGCCCGACGGGGTTGATGTCGTAGAGGTGGGCGCGCTTGAACTCGATGTGGCGGGGGCTGAGCCCCAGCGGCTTGCTGACCGTCAGGTCGGCGACCATGGCGCCGACCCAGGCGATCGCCACCACCGAGTAGAGGGCGAGGATCTGCTCCAGCGAGGAGTAGATGCCGAACACCATGAGCAGGGTGGCGATGGCGACGTTGAAGACCAGCCAGACCACCCGCCCCGGGTGGCTGTGGGTGAGGCGCGAGAAGAAGTTCGACCACGCCAGCGAGCCGGCGTAGGCGTTGGTCACGTTGATCTTGAGCTGGCAGACGATGACGAAGACGCCGGTGACCGCCACCACCGCCGCGCCGCCCGACGGCAGCATGGCGCCGAAGGCGGCGAGGTACATCTGCGTCGGCTCGCCGGCGCGCGCGGAATCGACCCCGTCGCCCAGCGCCAGCACCACCAGGAACGACCCGGCCAGCAGCTTCAGCGTGCCGACCACCGCCCACCCCGGCCCCGCCGCCAGCAGCGCCGCCCACCACGCCGGCCGCCCCTCGCGCCGCGGCAGGAAGCGCAGGAAGTCGACCTGCTCGCCGATCTGCGCCACCAGGGAGCAGACGACGGTGGTCGCCGCCCCGAACTTCAGCAGGTCGAAGCCGGCCGGCCCGCCGCCGGGAAAGCCGATCCATTCCTCCACCAGCTCCGGCCGGGCGGCGAGCAGCCAGGCGAAGGGCAGAAGCTGCAGCGCCACCCACACCGGCTGCGTCCACACCTGGAAGCGGCTGATGAAGGTGATGCCGTGGGTGACCAGCGGGATCACCACCGCCGCACCCAGGACGCAGCCCAGGGTGCGCGGGATGCCGAAGCAGAGCTCCAGCGCCTGGGCCAGGATGACCCCTTCCAGGGCGAAGAAGATGAAGGTGAAGGAGGCGTAGATCAGCGAGGTGATCGTCGAGCCGATGTAGCCGAAGCCGGCGCCGCGGGTCAGCAGGTCGATGTCCACCCCATAGCGGACGGCGTGGTAGGCGATGGGGACGCTGGTGAGGACGATCACCAGCCCGGCGACGAGGATGGCGGGCACCGCGTTGTCGAAGCCGTAGGCCAGGGTGACGGTGCCGCCGATCGCCTCCAGCGCCAGGAACGAGATGGCGCCGAGCGCGGTGTTGGCGACCCGCATCGGCGACCAGCGCCGGGCGCTCTCCGCCGTGAAGCGCAGCGCGTAGTCCTCGAGCGTCTGGTTGGCCACCCACTGATTGTAGCGCCGGCGCACCCGGACGATCTTCTGACGCGCGATCACCAGCCCCCCTTTCGCCGGCGGCCATTACACGGGGCGACAAGTGCACAGAGCAACACCACCCACAACGATAGTCCGTTCGGCAAATCTCCGCAAGCATATTGCGCCGCACATGCTGCGGATGTTCTGCATATACATTTCCGCTTAACAGGGCATCTTCGGGGCGACCGCAAGGCGCCCCAGGATATCAATTTCGATTTTGAGAATAATCCGGCAGCCTTGTCCAGACCATACGTCATTTAACGTATTGCTGCATCGCCGCATCGGGCGGGAAATAGGCCCATCGCACGGACCCCCGACGGTCCGCCGCCCAAAACACCGACAATCAGGAACAGGAGAGGGGTCATGTCCCACGACGACATGAAGACGGGCCTGCCGTCGCCGTTGCGCCGCAAGCTGCTCATGGGGATGGCCGCCCTGCCGGCGGCGGCCCTGCTGCCGGGTCTGGCGCGCGCCGCGGCGCCGGCCACGGCCGCGGTGAACACCACCGGCCTCGCCGTCACCGACACGACGGTGAAGGTGGGCATCCTGCACTCCGTCACCGGCACCATGGCGATCTCCGAGACGGGGTCGGTGCAGGCGGAGAAGCTGGCGATCCAGCAGATCAACGACATGGGCGGCGTCCTCGGCCGCAAGATCGAGTTCGTCCAGGAGGACGGCGCCAGCGACTGGCCGACCTTCGCCGAGAAGGCCAAGAAGCTGCTGGTCCAGGACAAGGTCGCGTCGGTCTTCGGCTGCTGGACCTCCGCCTCGCGCAAGGCGGTCCTGCCGGTGTTCGAGCAGTACAACGGCATGCTCTACTATCCCACCTTCTACGAGGGCCTGGAACAGTCGAAGAACGTCATCTACACCGGGCAGGAGGCGACGCAGCAGATCATCGCCGGGCTCGACTGGGTGGTCAAGGAGAAGGGGGCCAAGACCTTCTACCTCCTGGGTTCCGACTACATCTGGCCGCGCACCTCCAACAAGATCGCGCGCAAGCACATCGAGAACGTGCTCGGCCTGAAGGTGGCGGGCGAGGAGTACTTCCCGCTCGGCCACACCCAGTTCAACAGCGCCATCAACAAGATCAAGCTGAAGAAGCCGGACGTCATCTACGCCATCATCGTCGGCGGCTCGAACGTCGCCTTCTACAAGCAGCTCAAGGCGGCCGGCTTCGACCTGGAGAAGGGTCAGACGCTGCTGACCATCTCGGTGACGGAGGACGAGATCCGCGGCATCGGCGGCGAGAACATCGTCGGCGCCTACGCCTGCATGAAGTACTTCCAGTCGCTGGAGAACGAGAACAACAAGGCGTTCGTCAAGGCGTTCAAGGACATGTGGGGCCAGGACATGGTGATCGGCGACGTCACCCAGGCCGCCTATCTCGGCCCCTGGCTGTGGAAGCTGACGGTGGAGAAGGCCGGCAGCTTCGACATCGACAAGATCGCCGCGGCCTCGCCCGGCATCGAGTTCACCGGGGCGCCGGAAGGCTACGTGCGCGTCCACGAGAACCATCACCTCTGGAGCAAGACCCGGGTCGGCCGCGTGCAGGGCGACGGCCAGTTCAAGGTGATCTACGAGACCGCCGACCTGGTCGAGCCGGACCCCTTCCCCAAGGGCTACCAGTAAGCCGGAACCTTTGCCCCCACCCTAACCCTCCCCCGCTTCGCAGGGGAGGGAATCCGGGCCCTCCCCTGCGAAGCGGGGGAGGGAGGGGACCCGTGGCGCAGCCACGGGGAGGGTGGGGGCAAGCACACCGCACCTCCAGGGGGAGTCCTGCCCATGATGGGATACTCGCTCGGCGAACTCGGCTCCATCCTCGCGATGCAGGCCTTCGCCGGACTGATCCTCTTCTCGGTCTTCGTCCTCATGGCCCTCGGCCTCGCCATCATCTTCGGCCAGATGGGCGTCATCAACATGGCCCACGGCGAGTTCATGATCCTCGGGGCCTACGTCACCTATCTCTGCGCCAACCTCTTCCACGCCTACCTGCCCTGGGCCTACCCGGCCTACTTCTTCATCGCCATCGTCCTGGCGTTCCTCGCCTCGGGGGCGCTCGGCCTGCTGGTGGAATGGGCGCTGATCCGCCACCTCTACGCCCGGCCGCTCGACACCCTGCTGGCGACCTGGGGCCTCAGCCTGGTGCTGCAGCAGCTCTACCGCTCCACCTTCGGGGCGCGCGAGGTGGGCGTCGAGCTGCCGGATTGGCTGATGGGCTCGCTGCCCGTCACCGACGTCATCGAGGTGCAGATCAACGGCCTCTTCGTCATGGCGCTGACGGCGCTGATCACCGTCGGCGTCTTCCTCCTGCTGTTCCGCTCGCGCTGGGGGCTGCAGGTGCGCGCCGTCACCGTCAACCGCACCATGAGCGGGGCGGTCGGCATCGACACGCGGCGCATCGACCGCCTGACCTTCGGGCTGGGCTGCGGGGTCGCCGGCGTGGCCGGCAGCGCCTTCACCATGATCGGCTCGACCGGGCCGACGGCGGGGCAGCTCTACATCGTCGACACCTTCCTGGTCGTCGTGTTCGGCGGCGCCCAGAGCCTGATCGGCACCATCGCCTCGGCGCTGACGATCTCGCAGTCGCAGTCGACGCTCGAGTTCTTCCTCAGCGGCTCGATGGCCAAGGTGATCACGCTGCTCATCGTCATCGGCCTGCTGATGCTGCGCCCGCAAGGCCTCTTCGTCCTCAAGGTCCGGAGGTAGCGCCATGTCGACCACCGTCCCGGGAGCCCGCCGCGGCGAGCTGCTCGCCTACGCCGCCGCCGCGCTGGTCCTCCTCGTCGTCTTCCCGCTGACGCTGGACGGCTTCCGCCTCAACCTCGTCGGCAAGTACCTGACCTTCGCCTTCGTCGCCATCGGCCTGGTGCTGTGCTGGGGCTACACCGGGGTGCTCAGCCTCGGCCAGGGCCTGTTCTTCGGCATCGGCGGCTACTGCATGGCGATGTTCCTGAAGCTCGAGGCGTCGACCCCGGAGGCCACGGCGATCCAGTCGACCCCCGGCATCCCCGACTTCATGGACTGGAACCAGATCACCGCGCTGCCCTGGTTCTGGGAGCCGTTCCACTCCTTCCCGCTGACCGTCCTGTCCCTCTTCGTGGTGCCGGCGGTGGCCGCCTACGTCATCGGTGCCGCCATGTTCAAGCGCCGGGTCGGCGGCGTCTACTTCGCCATCATCACCCAGGCGCTGGCGGCGGTCGCCACCATCCTGATCATCGGCCAGCAGGGCTACACCGGCGGCGTCAACGGCATCACCGACCTGCGCACCCTGCTCGGCTGGGACATCCGCACCGACGCGGCCAAGACCGTCCTCTACTTCGTCAACGGGGTCCTGCTGCTCGCCTGCATGGTGGCGGCCCGCGCCATGCTGGCGAGCAAGCTCGGCCGCATCCTGGTGGCGATCCGCGACAAGGAGGAGCGGGTGCGCTTCTCCGGCTACGACGTCGCCAGCTTCAAGATCTTCGCCTTCTGCGCCGGGGCGGTGTTCGCCGCACTCGGCGGGGCGATGTTCACGCTCCAGGTCGGCTTCATGTCGCCCTCGATCATCGGCATCGTGCCCTCCATCGAGATGGTGATCTTCTGCGCCGTCGGCGGCCGCCTCTCGATCGTCGGCGCGGTCTCCGGGGCGCTGCTGGTCAACGCCGCCAAGACCACCTTCTCCGAGCAGTTCCCGGAGCTGTGGCTGTTCGGCCTGGGCGGCCTCTTCATCGCCGTCGTCCTCTTCTTCCCCCGCGGCATCGCCGGCCTGGTGCACGACTGGGCGCCGGCGCTCAAGGCCCGGCTGGCCGCCGGCCGGCCGCTGCCCGGCCCGGGGTCGCGCACCCGTCCGGCCGAATAGGAGGTCGCCATGAACGCCCAACCCGCCAACGCCCAACCCGCGAACGCCCAACCCGCGCCGGCCGCCGCCACCGACTTCCTCCTGGCGGTCGAGGGGCTCACCGTCTCCTTCGACGGCTTCAAGGCGGTCAACGACCTCAGCCTCTACATCGACCGCGGCGAGCTGCGCGTCATCATCGGCCCCAACGGGGCCGGCAAGACCACCGTGCTCGACCTCGTCTGCGGCCGCACCAGGGCGACCTCCGGCTCGATCCGCTTCAAGGGGACGGAGGTCACCAAGCTGCGCGAGCACGAGATCGTGCGGCTGGGCATCGGCCGCAAGTTCCAGAACCCGTCGATCTACGAGGACCTGACGGTGTTCGAGAACCTGGAGATCTCCTACCCCCGCGGCCGCGGCGTGTTCGGCGCGCTGGGCTTCCGGCGCAGCCCCGAGGTGGTCGCCCGGGTGCGCGAGGTGGCGGAGACCATCTTCCTGGAGGCCCACCTCGACCAGCGCGCCGAGACCTTGAGCCACGGCCAGAAGCAGTGGCTGGAGATCGGCATGCTGCTGATCCAGGACCCCGAGCTGCTGATGCTCGACGAGCCGGTCGCCGGCATGAGCGTCGCCGAGCGCGCCCGCACCGCCGAACTCCTCAACCGCATCACCGCGGGCCGCGCCGTGGTGGTGATCGAGCACGACATGGGCTTCGTCGAGAGGATCGCCCACCGCGTCACCGTGCTGCACCAGGGCCGGACGCTCGCCGAGGGCAGCATGGAGACGGTGCAGGCGAACCCGCGGGTGCGCGAAGTCTATCTCGGCCATTAGAGCAAGATCGCTTTTGGCCGATCCGGCCAAACGCGCGAATCATGCTCCAACCATTTGAATTCGGAGCGGGATTCACACTCCAGGTGATTCCATCTGGAGTGACCCCGCTCCGGGAGGGCATCCGATGCTGGACATCCAGGACCTGCACGTCAGCTACGGCCAGAGCGAGGTCCTCCACGGCATCGACCTGGCGGTCGGGCCGGGCGAGATCGTCGCCGTGGTGGGGCGCAACGGCATGGGCAAGTCGACCCTGATGAAGTCGCTGATCGGCGTGCTGCCCACCGCCCGCGGCGCCATCCGGATCGGCGGCCGCGACATCACCGGCGTGCCCAGCCACCTGCGCGTCAGGAGCGGGCTGGCCTACGTCCCCCAGGGCCGGCAGATCTTCGGCACCATGACGGTGAAGGAGAACATCGAGACCGGGCTGGTGGTGACCGGCCGCGCCGCCGTGCCGGGCGAGCTCTACGAGCTCTTCCCCGTGCTGAAGGAGTTCGCCGGGCGGCGCGGCGGCAACCTGTCGGGCGGCCAGCAGCAGCAGCTCGCCATCGCCCGGGCGCTGGCGACCGACCCGTCGGTCCTGCTGCTGGACGAGCCGACCGAGGGCATCCAGCCCTCCATCATCAAGGAGATCGCCCGCAAGCTGCGGGAGATCCGCGACGCCCGCAACCTCTGCATCGTCGTGTGCGAGCAGGTGCTGAGCTTCGTGCTCGACGTCGCCGACCGCATCCTCGTCATCGAGAACGGCCGCATCGTCCACGCCGACCGCCGCGACCAGGTCGACGAGGCGACGGTCGCCGGATACCTCGCGGTCTGAGGAAACCTCTTTGCCCCCCGCCCCTCCCCCTTTGCACCGGCGGGGACGGCGCCCGCGGCGCGGGACGATGGGGGCGCCCGCTTCGGCACCCAACCAGAACACAGGGAGACCACACCGATGGCCGAAACGCTGATCAAGATCGACCTTGCGAGCTCGCCCTACGACAACGACATGATCCACAACCGCTGGCATCCGGACATCCCGATGGTGGCGTGGGTCAGTCCCGGCGACGACTTCGTCGTCGAGTGCTACGACTGGACCGGCGGGCAGATCAGGAACGACGACGACGCGGCCGACGTGCGCGACGTCGACCTCTCCCAGGTCCACTTCCTCTCCGGCCCGATCGGCGTCAAGGGCGCCGAGCCCGGCGACCTGCTGGTGGTCGACCTGCTCGACATCGGCGCCTTCCCCAGCCAGACCTGGGGCTTCAACGGCTTCTTCTCCAAGAAGAACGGCGGCGGCTTCCTCACCGACCACTTCCCCCTGGCGCAGAAGTCGATCTGGGACATCTCCGGCGTCTACACCCACTCCCGCCACGTGCCGGGGGTGCGCTTCGCCGGCCTGATCCACCCCGGCCTGATCGGCTGCCTGCCCTCGCCCGACCTGCTGGCCAAGTGGAACAGCCGGGAAATGGCGCTGATGGAGACGGCGCCGACCCGCGTGCCGCCGCTCGCCAACCCGCCCTTCGCGCCGACCGCCCACATGGGCCGCCTCAAGGGCGAGGCGCGCGACGCGGCGGCCGCCACCGGGGCCCGCACCGTGCCGCCGCGCGAGCACGGCGGCAACTGCGACATCAAGGACCTGTCGCGCGGCGCCAAGGTCTATTTCCCGGTCTACGTCGACGGCGGCGGGCTGTCGCTGGGCGACCTGCACTTCAGCCAGGGCGACGGCGAGATCACCTTCTGCGGCGCCATCGAGATGGCCGGCTGGGTGCACATGAAGGTCGACCTCATCAAGGGCGGCGTCGCCAAGTACGGCATCCGGAACCCGATCTTCAAGCCGAGCCCGATCACCCCCACCTACAACGACCATCTCATCTTCGAGGGGATCTCGGTCGACGAGGCCGGCACCCAGCACTATCTCGACGTCCACGTCGCCTACCGCCAGGCCTGCCTCAACGCCATCGAGTACCTGAAGAAGTTCGGCTACAGCGGCGCCCAGGCCTACGCCATCCTCGGCACCGCCCCGGTGCAGGGGCACATCAGCGGCGTCGTCGACATCCCCAACGCCTGCGCCACCCTGTTCCTGCCCACCGAGATCTTCGACTTCGACATCCGTCCCAACGCCAACGGCCCGGTCAAGGCGATCGACGGCTCCGTCTACGTGCCGCTGGCCCCCGATCTCTGATCCCTTCACCCAACGCCGCGACGCCCCCTCTCCCCCCTTCGGGGGAGAGGGGGCCCGTTCCAGACGGGAGCCCGCCGATGCCGATGTACGAGTATCTCTGCGCCCACTGCGGGCCGTTCAGCGACCTGCGGCCGATGTCGCGGTCGGCCGAGCCGGCGCCCTGCCCCGGCTGCGGCGCCGAGGCGCCGCGCGCCATTCTCACCGCCCCCCATTTCAGCCTCGTCGCCGGCGCCACGCGGCGCGCCGTCGAGACCAACGAGCGCAGCGCCCACGCCCCCATGAGCAGCGCCGAATACAAGGAACGGCGCGCCGCCGGGCACGGTGCCGGCTGCGCCTGCTGCTCCGGCACCAAGGCGCTGCGTTCCGCGGCGGTGACCGGCAAGGACGGCGCCAAGGCCTTCCCGACGAAGCGGCCCTGGATGATCAGCCACTGACGGCGGCCGGTCCGCGTCGTCAGGTGCTGCCGCGCTGGATCAGCGTCAGGTCGAGGATGTCGGTCGCGCGCTCGGGGGTCTCGCCCTGCAGGCGGGCCAGCAGCAGCGCGCCCGCCCGGCGGCCGAGCTCGCGGCTGTCGACGCCGACGGTCGTCAGGCCCGGCGCGATCTCGTCGGCCATGTCGTTGTCGCCGAAGCCGAGGATGGCGAGACCGTCCGGCACCGCCAGTCCCCGCCGCCGCGCCTCGAAGAGGGCGCCGATGGCGAGCAGGTCGTTGGCGCAGAACACGGCGTCCACCGCGCCGTCGCGGGCGAGCAGCTCGCCCAGCGCCGCCCGGCCGTCGGCCACGCCGTTGACGCTGTCGACGAAGATCTCGGCGGCGATCTCGAGCCCGCCGGCCCGCGCCCCGTCGCGGAAGCCGCTGAGGCGCAGGGCGCCGCGGCCGCTGCGGCGGCCGATGTAGGCGACCCGGCGGTGGCCGCGCCCGGCGAGATGCTCCGCCGCCAGGCGTCCGCCGTCGACGTTGGAGAACCCCACCAGCATGTCGATCGGGTCGCGCGGATAGGCCCACGTCTCCATGATCGGGATGCCCAGGTCGCGCAGGGCCTGCCGGTTCCCCTCGATCTCGATGACGCCGGTGAACAGGACGGCCGCTGGCCGCAGCGCCCGCAGCGACTGGATCATGCTCGTCTCCTTGGCGTAGGAGTACGAGGTCTGGCCGATCATGAGCTGGTAGCCGTGCGGCTCCAGGACCTCGGCGCAGCCCTGCACGGCGAGGCAGAACTGCTGACTCATGATGTTGGAGACGAAGGCGGCGACGATGCTCGACTGGCCGGAGCGCAGGGCGCGGGCGTGCGGGTTGGAGGCGTAGCCCGTGCGCTCGACGATCTCGAGGATGCGCCGGCGCTTCTCCTCGGCCACCTTGGCGGGCTGGCGCAGGGCGCGCGACACCGTGATCGGCGACACCCCGGCGAGCCGGGCCACCTCCTCGATGCGCGGCGGGCGCTGTGCCGTGCGCCGGCCTCCCGCCGCCGGGGCGGCGGGCCCCGGCGCGGTGACGCGCACGACGTCGTCGATCGTCGCCGGGCGCCGCTTCGCGTCGGAGTCGCTCATCCCCACCCTCCCCTCTCCGTCACGCCGCCCGCGCCAGGACCGCGGCCTCGTCGACCGGCCGCGCCACCTGGATCAGGCAGTCGCCGGCCTCGCTGTCGGCGTGCAGCCGCCGCGAGATGACGATGCCGCCCTCGCGGAAGCGCAGCTCCTCCTCCGGCGCGTCGAGGCGCGTCAGGTCGTGGAACCAGCCGGCGACGTCGCCCGCCGCGACGCGCGCGCCGAGGTCCACCGCCGGCTCGAACCAACCGCGCCGGAGCGCGAAGATCAACTGCTCCTGATTGTCGAGCGACAGCAACTGCATGGGCGCCGGCGGCAGCGCCGCGGGATCGAGCACGGGCTGCCGAATCGTGCCGAGGGCCAGGAGCAGGTTGTCGATCGCCCGCGCCGCGGCCGCCATGGTCGCCGGCGTCACCGCGCCGCCGCCGCCGAACTCGCCGCTGATGCCGATGGCGCCGGCGCGGGCCGCCGCCGCCATGGAAGTGGGCGCCTGGGCGCCGTTCTCGGCCACGAAGCCGTACGGCATGCCGAGCCGCCGCATCAGGTCGAGCGCCTGCGCCAGGCGGTCCGGAGTGCCCTGGCGTTCGATGAGCGCGCAGGGCAGATGCGCCATGGAGGTGCCGCCGGCGTGCAGGTCGAACACCACGTCGTGGCGCGGGAACAGCTCGTGTTCGAGGAAGTGCGCCAGCCGGGCCGTCGGCGGGCCGCCGGCGTCGCCCGGGAAGGCGCGGTTGAGGTTGCCGCCGTCGAGCGGCGAGCAGCGCCGCGCCGCCATGACGGCCGGCGCGTTGGTGAGCGGCAGGATGGTCACCTCGCCCCGGACGGCGTGTGCCTCGAGACGGCGGAACAGCCGCCCGAGGAGGAGTTCGCCCTCGTACTCGTCGCCGTGGTTGCCCGCCATCAGGAGGACGCGCGGCCCGGCGCCGTTGCGGATGCGGCAGACCGGAACCTTCACCTGGTAGTAGGGCGAGCGGTCGACCGAGACGGGAACGCTGAGATAGCTCAGCGCCTTCCCCTCGGCGGCGAAATCGAGCGCGTGGAACAGGCCAGTGTGCATTCCTGAAACCTTCTAGCCGCGGCGGCGCGCCCATCGCGCCGCCACCGTCCTGCCGGAAAGGGGCCGCTCACAGAGCGGCGATCGCCGTCATCTCGACACGCAGGTCGGGATCGGCGAGCCGCGCCTCGACGCAGGCCCGCGCCGGCGGGTTGGCCGGATCGATCCACGCGTCGTAGACCTCGTTCATCGCGTCGAAGTCGGTGATGTTGGGCAGGAAGACGTTGACGGCGACGAGCTTGGAGCGGTCCGTCCCCGCCTCGCGCAGCAGGGCGTCGATCTTCGCCAGCACGTCGCGCGTCTGGCCCTGGAGCGACGCCTTGCGGTCGTCGGCCACCTGGCCGGCGATGTGCACCATGCCGTGGCAGACGACGGCCTGGCTCATGCGCGTGCCGACCTGGAACCTCTTGATCATCGGTGATCCCTTTTCGATTGCACTCGGTCGCGCTGTCCGCCTCACATGTGCGGCAGCGTCTGGGCTTCCTTGAACCACGTGAGCTGGATGGCGGCGAGCTTGCCGTTCAGCCGGTTCTGGAAGAGGAAGGTGTTGATCCAGTTGAGGAGGTTCTGCTCGCCCTGGCGCACGGCGGCGTGGGCCGGCGACTGGCGGATGAGGAACTTCAGCCCGACCTCCTTGCCCGGGTTGTCCTCGGCCACCTTGAGGGCGATGGCGCTGTTCTCGGCGAAGGTCTCGACCTGCCCGGCGAGGTAGGCGGCGATGGCGGCCGGCGTGTCCTCGAAGCGCACGAGGTTGACGCCCTTGGCGTTGTCGGTCAGCCAGACGTCCAGGGTCGATCCCTTGGCGACGCCGACGCTGTGGCCCTTGAGGTCGGCCGGGTCCTTGGTGGCGGCCATGCTCGCCGGGCCGTACACGCCGAGGTTCACGGCCGCGTAGGGCTGCGAGAACATCACCTGCAGGGCGCGTTCGGAGGTGGCGCCGGCGGCGGCGATCAGCACGTCGATCTTGTCGGCGAGCAGGCTGGGGATGCGGTTGGCCCCGGTCACCGGCACCAGCTCCAGGGTCACGCCCATGTCGGCCGCCATCAGCTTGGCGAGGTCGACGTCGAGGCCGCTCGCCTCGCCCTTAGCGTTCTTGAAGCCCCAGGGGGCGGCGTCCAGCAGCACGCCGACGCGCAGGCTGCCGGCGTCGAGCACGTCCTGCAGCTTGTCGGCCCTGGCGGCCCCGGGGAGAGCGACGACGGGAAGGGCGACGATGGCACAGGTCAGCGCGGCGGCGACCAGGTTGCGAAACCGTGTCATGAAACTGCTCCTCTGTTCGTTCGTTGTCCGGCCCTGTGCGGCGGGCCTACTTCACCGAGCCGATGAAGCTCCTGAGCTCGGGCGTGCGCGGGTTGGCGAAGAGCTCGGCCGGCGGGCCCTCCTCCCAGACGCGCCCCTGGTGCATGAAGACGAGCTTGGTCGCGACGTCGCGCGCGAACGCCATCTCGTGGGTGACGAGGATCATGGTCATGCCCTGGCGGGCCATGTCCTCCATGACCTTGAGCACCTCGCCGACGAGTTCGGGGTCGAGGGCCGAGGTCACCTCGTCGAACAGCATGAGGTGCGGCGCCATGGCGAGGCAGCGGGCGATGGCGACGCGCTGCTGCTGGCCGCCGGAGAGCTGGCTCGGGTGGGCGTCGACCTTGTCGGCGAGGCCGACGCGCGCCAGCACGTCGAGCGCCAGCGCCCGGCCCTCGCCCTTGGCGACCTTCCCGGTGAGCACCGGGGCCAGGGTGATGTTGCGCTCAACCGTCAGGTGCGGGAACAGGTTGAACGCCTGGAAGACGATGCCGACGCGCTGGCGGAACTGGCGCAGGTTCGCCATGTCGGTCCGCACCGCCTGCCCCTCGACGAGGATCTCGCCGCTGTCGACGCGCTCCAGCGCGTTGATGCAGCGCAGGAGCGTCGACTTGCCCGAGCCCGAGCGGCCGATGATGGTGACGATCTCGCCCTCGTTCACCTCGAGCGAGACGCCCTTCAGCACCGGGACGGAGCCGAAGCTCTTGCAGACGTTGCGGATGTCAACGAGCGCCATTGAGACGGGCCTCCAGGGAACGCGACCACAGCGTGAGCGGCAGGCAGGCGGCGAAGTAGATCGCCGCGACGACGGAATAGACGAGCAGCGGCTGGAACGTGGCGGCGCTGGCGAGCTGGCCGGCGCGGGCCAGCTCGACGAAGCCGACGATGGACGCCAGCGACGTGCCCTTGATGAGCTGGACCAGGAAGCCGACGGTGGGCGGCAGCGCCATGCGGAAGGCCTGGGGCGCCACCACGTGACGGAACTGCTGCCAGGCCGAGAGGCCGAGGCAGGCCGCCGCCTCCCACTGCTCCTGCTTCACCGCCTGGATGCCGCCGCGCCAGATCTCGCCGAGGAAGGCGGCGGTGTAGACGGTGAAGGCGATGCCGACGGCGACGAGGGGCGGCACCTGCAGACCGAGGAACACCGGCACCCCGAAATAGAAGAAGAACAGGAGGCCGAGCAGGGGCACGCCCTGGACGAGCTGCAGGAACCCCGTCGCCAGCCACCGCAGCGCCCGGCTGCCGCTCGTCCGCATCAGGGCAAGGGCGAGGGCCAGCGGACCGCCGAAGGCCAGGGCGATGGCGACGAGGGCGACCGTCCATTGCAGCGCTGCGAACAGCGACAGGAGGTCGGCGGTGGAAAAGGAACGCATGCCGGCTCTCCCTCTCAGCGTCCCACGGGCCAGCGGAAGACGGCGTGCGCCAGGGCGGCGAACAGCGCCTTGAAGGCCATAACGAGGGCGAAGTAGATGCCGCAGACCACGGCGTAGACCTCGAAGCTGCGGTAGGTCCGGCTCTCGACGAAGCCGGCGGTGTGGAACAGCTCCTCCGCGGAGACCTGCGACGCCAGCGAGGTGCCGAGGAGCAGCAGGACGAACTGGCTGGTGAAGGCCGGGTAGACGCAGCGCAGGGCCGGCGGCAGGACGACGTGGCGGAACACCTCCCACCCCGTCAGGCCGAGGCACTGGCCGGCCTCGACCTGGCTGCGCGGGACGGAGTCGAGCCCGGCGCGGAAGATCTCGATGCAGTAGGAGCCGAAATAGATGCCGAGCGCGATCACCGCCGCCGCGAAGGACGACAGCTTCAGGCCGAAGTTCGGCAGCACGAAGAAGACGATGAAGAGCTGGATCAGCGACGGCGTGTTGCGGATCACCTCAATGTAGGCGCGGATCGCCCAGCGCACCGGCCGCGGCCCGCCGCGCACCAGGACGGCGCCGGCCACGCCGATGGCCACCCCGATGGCCGCCGAGGCCAGGGTCAGCACCAGGGTCAGCACGGTGCCGTCGATGAACTGGTCCTGGTAGCGCCAGAGCTGGTTGAAGTTCAGGTTCGTCATGTCGGCCGGTCCCCGCGCCGGTCAGCCGAAGAAGGTCCGGTAGGCGGTCCGGACCCGGCCGGCCGCGTCGAGGCCGAACACCACCCGCCAGCGGTCGAGGCAGGTGCAGGGGTGGGAGATGCCGAACTCCACGACGTCGCCGACCGCCAGCGGATGGCCCGCCGGCACGGCCAGGAAGGCGTGCTGGTCGTTGAGCCGGGTCACCGCCAGCCCGGCCGCGCCGCCTCCGTTCGAGGCGGTCCCGTTCGAGGCGGGCCCGTCAAGGGCGACGCCATCCAGGGCGACGCCGTCGCGGTGGACGCGCAGCGGCTGCGGCAGGTCCTGGTCGAAGGAGGCGTCGCGCATGCCGAAGCCGCAGACGGCGAGGCCCGGCTCGGGGCGCGAGAGCACCTCCGCCCACAGCCGCAGGGCCGGGCGGAAGGCGGTGGCCGCCGGCTCGCCGCCGGACGCGAAGCCGCCGCGGCCGTCCATCGCCCCCAGCGCCCGGGCGTAGACGCCGTGGTCGTGGAAGAAGATGGCGCCGCCGCGCAGCACCACGGTGGCGTTGCCGTCGGCGCGGGCCACCGGGGCGAGGCCGCCGACCACCAGGTCGAAGAAGGCGGAGCCGCCCGCCGTGACGAGGAGGTGCCGGCGCGGTTCGGCGGCGCGCACCAGGGCGAAGACGTCGGCGGTGAGGTCCATGAGCGCGGCGATGGCCGCGGCGGTGGCCGCCGGGTCGGCGCTCGCCGCCGCGCCCTCGTAGGTGGCCACCCCGTCGAGCACGAGGCGTCCGCGCGTCCGGCGCACCGCCTCGATCACCGCCTCCGCCGCCGCCCGGTCGCGCGCCCCGGCGCGCCCGGCGCCGACCTCGACCAGCACCGGCAGGGCGTCGCGCCCGGCCCGCCCGGCGGCGACGGCCAGCGCCTCGACGGCGGCCGGGGAATCGGCGAAGGCACGGACGTCGCCGCCGGGATGGGCCTCCAGCAGGGCGCCGAGACGCTCGCCGCTGGCCCGTCCGCCGATCTCGTTGGCGAGGATCAGCCGCGTCACCCCGGCCCTGAGCAGGACGGCCGCCTGCTGCAGGTTGGCGACCGTGGCGCCCCAGGCGCCGGCGGCGACCAGATCGGCGGCGAGCTGCGGCGCCATCGGTGTCTTGGCGTGCGGGGCGAGCGCCACGCCGTGGCGGCGCGCGTAGGCGAACATCCGGTCGCGGTTGCCGGCGAAGGCCGCCTCGTCGAGGGTCAGCACCGGCAGCGGCATGTTCCCCGACGCCGGGCACCAGCCCGCCGCACCGACGTCGCGCAGGCGCACGGGCGCGGTGCCGGGCGGAACGCCCCGGACGCCGTCGTCGAGGGTGCTGTCGAGCAGAGAGTCGAGAAAGGCGCTCATCGGGATCTGGCCTGCCGAAATGGGGACGGGTGCCGCGAAGTGCGAATGACAACGTTACCATAACAGCGGTTTTCACCAATGGCAACGTTGTCATCGGTGAAAGTCCATTCGTTCGCTCGCACCACGGCCGTCTCCGCCGGCGCGGCGGGCGGCGGCGGGCGACGCGTTCCGACGACGCGCCGATGCGTGCTGCGGCGCTGACGAGGGCATCGCCGCCGCCGGCGCCGGAGAATATCAGGGGCCGCGACACGGTCGCGGCAGCCGACGAGATCTTTCCGGATCGCCGCCACCGCACGACATCTTCGTATTGCCGGCCGTACTTTTGTTGTTCCTGGCAGCATCAATATGGACCCGGACCGCCTGATATCTTTGCTCGTCGCGGCGACCGCGCACGGCAACAGCCTCTCTTCATAAAATTTCAACAAACCCGCCGTTAGACCTATACCTGACCTCTCAAGTTGGGCATAGGTCTTGCGGATGGGTAAGGACGCCGAATTCCTGTCGGACGGATGCGCGTGCCTGAGGCGCGCCGTGGCGCTGATCATGGCGTTCGCGGCCGTCATGCTCGCCTGCCTGTGGGGAGCCGTCCTGCATGAGATCAATCATGAGCGGTCGACCGCGATCGAACTCGGCCAGCGCAAGGCCGCCGACTTGGCGCGCGCCTTCGAAGCGCGGCTGGCCGACCGCTTCAACCGGCTCGACCACGACCTCGTCGAGGTCCGCGACGCGGTGGGCGCGCCGCCCGGCCTTCGTCCCGGCCGGCTGGCGACGCTGAAACGCCCCCTTCTCGACCACGCCCTCATCCAGATGGCGATCATCGACGCTCACGGCCGCCTGATCGATTCGACGCTTCCCGTCTCCACCGGCAGGAGCGTGGCGGACCGCTCCTATTTCCGGGCCCACCGGGAGTGGGCGGCGGCGGGCACCAGCGACCGGCTGTTCGTCAGCGAGCCGATGCTGGGCCGGTTCTCCGACCGCTGGTCCGTCCAGTTCACCCGCCGCATCGAGAGCGCCGACGGCGCATTCGCCGGCATCCTGCTGTTCGCGGTCGATCCCTTCGTCTTCGTCGAGCTGGCGCAAGACCTGCCGATCGGCGACCACGGATTCGTCTCGCTCGTCGGCCGCGACCGCATCATCCGCCTTCTGCAGGCACGCCACGACGCGACGGTGCAGAAGACGTGGCTGGGCCGGCAGATCCCGGCCGACACCGCCCTGGTCGATCCGGAACGGCCGGGCATCGCCGTCGTCCCGATGACGGTCGCGGGCCACGCCACCGTGACCGCCTACCGGCGGATGCCGGGCATTCCCTTGATCGCCGCCGTCCACCTCACGGTCGAGGAGCTGCTCGCGCCGGTGCAGGAGCGGGCGACCTTCCTGGTGGGCGCCGCCGCCGCCGGATCCGCGGTCGTCGTGCTGTTCGCCGCCGGCCTGGCGGCGACGATCTGGCGCCAGCACCGCACCCGCGCCGCCCTCGCCGCCGCCAACGCCCGCCTGCGCGACAGCGAGCAGGCGCTGGAGCAGCGTGTCCTGGAGCGCACCCGGGAGCTGGAGGAGTCAAACCTTCACGTGCAGGAGCTGGCCTACACCGACCCGCTGACCCACCTGCCCAACCGCGCCCGGTTCGCCCAGCGCGCCGCCGAAGCGGTCGACCGTGCGGCGCGGGAGGGGCGCATGATGGCCCTGCTGTTCCTCGATCTCGACCGCTTCAAGATGGTCAACGACACGCTGGGCCACGCGGCCGGCGACGAGCTGCTGGTGGAAGTGGCGACCCGCATCCGGCGCATCGTCCGCCGGTCGGACGTCGTCGCCCGCATGGGCGGCGACGAATTCGTCATCATCGCCGAGAACCTCGCCGCCCCGGGGGACGCCCACCACACCGCGCAGCGTCTGCTGGCCGCCTTCGCGGCCCCGGTGTCCGTGCGCGGCCAGGACCTGCACCTCGGCCTGTCCATCGGTATCGCCCTGTTCCCCGACGACGGGGCGGATGCTTCGACGCTTCTGAAGAGCGCCGACGCCGCGATGTACGCGGCCAAGGCCGCCGGCCGCCACACGGTGCGCCAGTTCAGCGCGGCGATGAGCGACGCCGCGGCACGGCGCCTGGAGCTGGAGACCGCCCTGCGCCGCGCCGTCCAGGAGCAGGCCCTCACCCTGGTCTATCAGCCCAAGCTCTGCCTCGCCACCGGCCGCGTGCGCGGCGTCGAGGCGCTGGTCCGCTGGCAGCATCCGGAATGCGGATCGGTCTCGCCCGCCGAGTTCATCCCGCTCGCCGAGGAGACCGGGCTGATCGAACCGATCGGGGCCTGGGTGCTGGAGGAGGCCTGCCGCACCATCGCCGGCTGGGACGACGAACGGCTCGGCCCGCTCAGCGTCGCCGTGAACGTCGCCGCCACCCAGGTCACCCGTGGCGATCTCGTCGGGCAGATCGAGCGCCTCACCCACGCCCACCGCGTCGACCCCACCCGGCTGGAGATCGAGGTGACCGAAACCGCCGTGCTCGCCGACACCGACCGTGCGTTCGCCACCCTGAACCGCCTGCGGTCGCTCGGCGTGGTGGTGGCGCTGGACGATTTCGGCACCGGCTACTCCAGCCTGGCCCATCTGCGCCAGCTCGACATCGACAGCATCAAGATCGACCGCAGCTTCCTCGACGGCGTCCGCCTCGGCAACCGCAACGCCGAGATCGTCCGCCTGATCATCCGCCTGGCCAAGGCGCTCGACCTGACGGTGGTGGCCGAGGGCGTGGAATGCCCGGAGCACGTGACCTTCCTGAAGGAGAGCGGATGCGACCTGATCCAGGGCTTTCACATCGCCCGCCCCATGCCGCTCGCCGAGCTGGAAGCCTGGGTGGCCGGGCGTCGCGGCGCCGGCGTCTGCGGCCGACGGTCGGGCGCCGCCGCCGCCTGACGGCCGGGGCGCCGCTTCGTCGACAGGGTTACCCCCGATTGTTGACAATTTCCGCAGCGGCGGCCCTGACTGCACAAAGATGAGGCACCGGCCGCCCGTTCCGGCCGCCGAGGTCCGCCCGCCGGGCCGTCCGCGTCCCTGGCACGGGGGTTGCTAATTCCGCTCCGCTGCGCCCGGCACGGGCGGTTCTGATGCGGAGCGGATCCATGGCCTCGAAGACGTTCGGTTCGATGATGGGCGGGTTGGCGCTGGCCCTCGGCCTGGCGCTAGGCGCCGGCGACGCGGCGGCGGACACGCCGATCAAGTTCACCCTGGACTGGAAGTTCGAAGGGCCGGCCGCCGCCTTCCTGCTGGCCCAGGACAAGGGCTACTTCAAGGCCGAGGGGCTCGACGTCACCATCGACACCGGCAACGGCTCGGCCGGCGCGGTCACCCGCGTCGCCAGCGGTGCCTACGACATCGGCATGGCCGACATCAACTCGATGATCGAGTTCAACGCCAAGAACCCGGACAAGGCGATGAAGGCGGTCTTCATCGTCTACGACGTTCCCCCCTTCTCGCTGTTCGCCCTGAAGAAGAGCGGCATCGCCGCCCCCGCCGACCTCAAGGGCAAGACGCTCGGCGCGCCCATCTTCGACGCCCCGCGCAAGCTGTTCCCGGCCTACGCCAAGGCGGTCGGCCTGGCGCCCGACGCCGTCGCCTGGACCACCATGGACCCGCCGCTGCGCGAGCCGATGCTGGTGCGCGGCGACGTCGACGCCATCTCCGGCTTCTACTTCACCAGCCTGCTGAACCTGCGCGCCCAGGGCGTGAAGGAAAGCGACCTCACCGTCTTCAACTACGCCGACGCCGGCCTGACCCTCTACGGCAACGCGCTGCTGCCGGCGCCCAGGCTGATGGCGGAGAACCCCGAGGCGCTCAAGGGCTTCCTGCGCGCCGTCGTCAAGGGCTGGCGCGCCGTCATCGCCGATCCCGAGGCCGGCATCGCCGCGCTCAAGGCCCGCGACCCGCTGATCGACCCGGCGCTCGAGCTCGACCGGCTGAAGATGGCGATCGCCATGTGCGTGCTCACCCCCGACGTCAAGGCCGACGGCATGGGCGGCGTGCGCGCCGACCGCCTGAGCAGCGCCATCGACCAGGTGACCCTGGCCTTCGGCCTCGCCGACAAGCCGGCGCCGGAGGCGGTGTTCGACGCCGCGTTCCTGCCGGCCAAGGCCGACCGCATGCTGACCGCACCCTGAGCATCGGACCCTGAGAGGAAGAGGACCGCTGCCGTGACCGCCCCCTTCGTCGACCTCGACCGGGTCACCCTGCGCTATGGCGAGGGCGACAGCCTGGCCCTGGCCGAAACCACCATGAAGATCGCCCGCGGCGAGTTCATCGCCGTCGTCGGCCCCAGCGGCTGCGGCAAGTCCTCCCTGCTCAAGCTCGTCTCCGGCCTGATGCCGCCCACCGGCGGCACGGTGATCGTCGACGGCCACGAGGTGGCGGGGCCGCTGAAGATCGTCGGCATGGCCTTCCAGAACCCGACCCTGCTGCCCTGGCGCACGACCCTGCAGAACGTCATGCTGCCCATGGAGATCGTCGCGCCGCACCGCGGCCGGCTGCGCCGCAACCGGGCGGAGTACGAGGAGCGGGCACGGCGCACGCTTGCCAGCGTCGGCCTCGCCGGCTTCGAGGACAAGTACCCGTGGGAGCTGTCGGGGGGCATGCAGCAGCGCGCCTCGCTGTGCCGGGCGCTGATCCACGAGCCGGACCTGCTGATGCTGGACGAGCCGTTCGGCGCGCTCGACGCCTTCACCCGCGAGGAGCTGTGGGCGATCCTCCAGGAGCTGTGGACCGTCCGCCCCTTCACGGTGATCCTGGTCACCCACGACCTGCGCGAGGCCGCCTACCTCGCCGACACCGTCTACGTCATGAGCAAGCGGCCGGGCCGGATCGTCCACGCGCGGCGCAACGACCTGCCCCGCCCGCGCACGCTCGAGACCACCTTCACCCGGGAGTTCACCGACCTCGTGCACGAGCTGCGCGATCACATCAGCGCCGTGCGCACCGCCGCCGCGGCCCCCGAGGAGGCCCTGCCATGACCCCGGCCGTCCGCCGCCGGCTCGCCCGGGCCACGCCGCTGTGGTCGGCGCTGGCCCTGTTCGCGGTGTGGGAGCTGGCCTGCCGCGCCTTCGCCATCCCCGAATACATCCTCCCCACCCCGTCGGCCAGCTTCGCCGCCGCCTGGACGTTCCGCGGCGCGATCTGGATGCACGCCTTCCAGACCCTGCTGACGACGCTCGCCGGCTTCGCCCTGGCCGTCGGGTTCGGCGTGCTGCTGGGGGTGGCGGTGGGCTCCTCGCGGGCCGTCTACGCCGCGGCGAACCCGCTGCTGATCGGCTTCAACAGCGTGCCCAAGGTGGCGGTGGTGCCGATCCTGGTGATGTGGTTCGGCATCGGCACGGTGCCGGCGGTGATCACCGCCTTCCTCATCAGCTTCTTCCCCATCGTCGTCAACGTCGCCACCGGGCTCGCCACCCTGGAGCCGGAGCTGCGCGACGTGCTGCGCTCGCTGGGCGCCACCCGCACCGACATCCTGGTGAAGGTCGCCTTCCCCCGGGCGCTGCCGTTCTTCTTCGCCTCGCTCAAGGTGGCCGTCACGTTGGCCTTCGTCGGCTCCGTCATGTCGGAGACCGTGGCCTCCAACCTGGGTGTCGGCTACCTCATGATGTCGGCCAGCTCGAAGTTCAACATGCCCCTGGTGTTCGCCGGCCTGCTGGTGATCGCCGCCATGGGCATCGCCATGTACGAGGCCTTCTCCATCGTCGAGCGGCGCTCCACCCGCTGGGCGCACCGCGGCAACCCGGCGGCGTGAGGCCGCCCCGTCCTGCCTTGTCCTGCCTTGTCCTGCCTTGTCCTGCCTTGTCCTGCCTTGTCCTGCCTTGTCCTGCCTTGTCCTGCCTTGTCCTGCCTTGTCCTGCCTTGTCCTGCCTTGTCCTGCCTTGTCCTGGAGGATCCATGAAGACCCTGACGTCGCTGCTGGGCGGGTTCGCCCTGTCCCTCGGACTGGTCGTCGGCCCGGCCGGTCCCGCCGCGGCCGACACGCCGATCCGCTTCATCCTCGACTGGAAGTTCGAGGGGCCGGCGGCGCCCTTCCTGGTGGCCCAGCAGAAGGGTTACTTCAAGGCCGAGGGGATCGACGTCACGATCGACAGCGGCAACGGCTCGGTGGGGGCGGTCACCCGGGTCGCCGGCGGCAGCTACGACATCGGCGCCGCCGATTTCGGCGCCATGCTGGAGTTCAACGAGAAGAACCCGGACAAGGCGCTGACCGCCGTCTTCATGATCTACGACGCGCCGCCGTCCGCCATCTTCACCCTGAAGAAGAGCGGCCTCGCCAGGCCCGGCGACCTCAAGGGCAAGACCCTGGGCGCCCCCATCTTCGACGCCGCGCGCAAGATGTTCCCGGCCTTCGCCGGCGCCGTCGGCCTGACCCCGGCCGACGTCACCTGGACCACCATGGAGCCGGCCCTGCGCGAGCCGATGCTGGTGCGCGGCGACGTCGACGCCATCTCCGGCTTCACCTTCACCAGCCTGCTGAACCTGCGCGCCAACGGCGTGCCGGAAAGCGACGTCACCGTCTTCACCTATTCCGGCGTCGGGCTGAAGCTCTACGGCAACGTGCTGATCCCGTCGCCCGAGCTGCGCAAGGAGCACCCGGAGGCGCTGAAGGGCTTCCTGCGCGCCGTCGTCAAGGGCTGGCGGGACACCGTCGCCGACCCCTCCATCGGCGTCGCGGCGCTGACGGCGCGCGACCCGCTGATCGATCCGGCGCTCGAGCTGGAGCGCCTGAAGATGGCCATCGCCCAGTGCGTCAACACCGCCGACGTCAAGGCCGACGGCATGGGTGCGGTGCGCGCCGACCGGCTCGCCGTCACCGTGGAGCAGGTGGCCCAGGCCTTCGGCTTCCAGTCGACGCCGTCGCCCGATACGGCGTTCGACGCCTCGTTCCTGCCGGCCAAGGACGAGCGGATGCTGCCGCTGCCGTAAGGGGGCGGCATGGGGGTGACGTTCGACCGGGACCAGCTTCTCGCCGCCTTCGACGCGCTCGGTGCGGCCGCCGTCGACGCGGGGGGTGCATCCCGCACCTTGTGGTCTCCGGCGGAGTTCCGCAACCACAACATCTTCACCGAGGAATGGCCGTTGCGGAGGGCGCGGACGCCCGTCGGCCGGCCGGCATAGACCGCGGGTCCATCGCTACACCAACGCCGCCACCGCCTGTCCCAGCATCACCACACCGGACAGCAGCAGCAGCCCGAGCACCACCCGGCGGAACGCCTGTTCGGAGAAGCGCGTGTAGAGCGCCGCCCCCGCCAGCGCCGGCAGCAGCACCGCCGGCAGCACCAGGGCGAACAGGTGCAGCGCCTCGGCCGTCACCGCGCCGGCGGCGATGTAGGCGACGAAGGTGAGGGCGTGCATGGCGAGGTTGAAGGTCTGGAAGGTGGCGCGCTGGCTGTCGCGGTCCCAGCCGCGCAGCGTGCACCAGATGGTGGGCGCCGGCCCCGGCAGCCCGGCGACGCCGCACATCACGCCGCCGATCCAGCCGACGCCGGCGTCGGCGGCGCGGCCGCCGTGGTGGATGCGCGGCATCGCCCGGGCGAACAGCATGATCGGGCAGTAGACCACCAGCAGCAGCCCCACCCCCAGCCGGAACAGGTCGGCGTCGAGGTGGTGCAGGAGCAGCGTGCCGACCGGCACGCCGGCCGCACCGCCGGCGACGAAGGGCAGGATGCGGCGCCAGCTGAAGCCGAGGCGCACGGTGCGCACGCACAGCAGCTGCCCGACCAGCGAGCCGAACACCACCACCGGGCCGACGAGTTGCGGCGACAGCGTCCAGGCCCAGAAGGCCATGGCGGTCAGCCCGAAGGCGAAGCCCGACAGCCCCTGCACGAAGCCGGCCGCCGCCGCCCCGGCCACCACGCTGACCAGAACCATATCCATGAACGGATCGCCCGCGGCTAGCGCTGCATGCCCCACTTCTGCACGGTGGCGCGCTCGATGGTGCGGAACACCACGCTCTCCACCAGGAGGCCGATGATGATCACCGTCGTCAGGCCGGCGAAGACGTTGGCGATCTCCAGCTGGTTGCGGTTCTCGAAGATGAACCAGCCGAGCCCGCCCGAGCCGGAGGACACGCCGAACACCAGCTCCGCCGCGATCAGGGTGCGCCAGGCGAAGGCCCAGCCGATCTTCAGCCCGGCCAGGATCGCCGGGAACGCCGCCGGAATGAGGATCAGGAAGACGTAGCGCACACCCTTGAGCCCGTAGTTCCGTCCCGCCATGCGCAGGGTCTCGCTGACCGACAGGAAGCCGGAATGGGTGTTCAGCGACACCGGCCACAGCACGGAGTGGATGAGCACGAAGATCAGGCTCGGCACCCCCAGCCCGAACCACAGCAACGCCAGCGGCAGCAGCGCGATCGCCGGCAGCGGGTTGAACATGGCGGTCAGGGTGGCGAGGATGTCGGTGCCGATGCGGGTCGACACCGCCAGCGTCGTCAGCACCGCCGCCAGCGCCACGCCGGCGCCGTAGCCCAGCAGCAGCACCTGGATCGACACCAGGCAGCGCTGCAGCAGCTCGCCGTGCACCGCGGAGTCCCACAGCGCTTCCACCATGGCGCCGAAGGTGGGGAACATCAGCGGGTTGTCGATGGAGGCGGCGTAGAGCTGCCAGACCACGGCCAGCACGACGAGGATGGCGCCACGGCGCACCGCGGTGACGTTGGTCAGCCGTTCCCACGCCGACAGCGGCCGCTCGACGTCGCCGATGTTGCTGGCGTCGAGGATGTCGCGCTCGATCTCCGGGCGCGCCGGCGGGGCGACCGGCGGCGGCATGTGTCCGTCAACCGTGGCGCGCATGGACGGCTCCACCGGGTGTGGCGCCGGCCGCCGCCAGCGGATCGGCGAACAGCATGGCGTGGATGCGCGACTCCAGCTCGCCGAAGGCGGCGTCCTTCACCGTGTCGCGGCTGTGGTGGTCGCTGTTGAGCTCGGCCCGCGCCTGTCCCGGGTGCGGCGTCAGCACGAGGATGCGGCTGCCGACGATGATCGCCTCCTCGATGGAATGGGTGACGAACAGCACGGTGAAGCGCACCTGGTCCCACAGCTCCAGGAGCTCGTCCTGCATGCGCCGGCGGGTCAGCGCGTCGAGGGCGGCGAAGGGCTCGTCCATCAGCAGGATGTCGGGCTCCAGCGCCAGCGCGCGGGCGATGGCGACGCGCTGCTTCATGCCGCCCGACAGCATGTGCGGGAAGGCGTCGACGAACTTGCCCAGACCCACCTTGTGGATGGTGTCGACGGCGCGCTCCTCCATCTCCTTGCGGTTGGCGAAGCGGCCGCAGCAGGCCATCGGGAACAGCACGTTCTGGCGCACCGTCTTCCACGGCAGGAGCTGGTCGAACTCCTGGAACACCATCATGCGGTCGGGCCCGGGGCCGGCGACCGGCCGGCCGTTCAGGCGGATGCGCCCTTCCACCGGCTGCAGGAACCCGGCCACCCCCTTGAGCAGGGTCGACTTGCCGCAGCCCGACGGCCCCAGCAGGATGAAGCGGTCGCCGCGGTGGACGTCGAAGCTGACGCGGTAGGTGGCGGTGACGAGATGCTGGCGGGTCTTGTACTGCAGGGTCACGTCCCGCACTTCCAGGAGCGGGGTGTCGGCACGGGGCGCGCCGCCGCGCCCCACGCCGTCCAGACGCCTCACGCTTCCCATGCCCTCAGCTCCCCGACAGGCCGTGGATGTCGTCGAAGAACAGCTCCGACCAGTCCGCCGCCTTGTTGCGGATCGAGCCGATCTTGTACATGAAGTTCACGTACTTCATGACGTTCTTCGGCTGCAGGGTGAACTCGTTCTCCGGATCGGCGAGGATCTTCTCGACGAAGGCGACCGGCAGCTTCGAGTTCTCCTCCTCGACGTAGATCGCCGCGGCCTTGGCGCGATCCTTGTTGATGAGATCCACCGAGTCCTGGAGCGCGGTGAGGAAGGCCTTGTAGGTCTTCGGGTTGGTCTCGCGGAACTTGGCGGTCGCCCACACCGCGTTGAAGGTGGAGGGGCCGCCCAGCACGTCGTAGGAGCTGATCACCTTGTGCACCCGCTTGTCGTCCAGTTCCTGGTACATGAAGGGGGCGCTGGTGAAGTGCGCGGTGATCTCCGACTTGCCCGACATCATGGCGGTCATGCCGTCGGGATGCTTCATGGAGACGGTGAGGCGGTCCAGCTTGTTCTCGCCGCCCTCGCCGAACGCCTGCTCCGCCGCCATCTGCAGGGTCACCGCCTGGATCGACACCTTGACCGCCGGCAGGGCGATCTTGTCGCTGTCGGTGAAGTCCTTCACCGACTTGATCGCCGGGTTGATGGTGTTGAGGTAGAGCGGCATGGCGTTCAAGGAGGCGACGCCCTTGATCTCGAGGCGCGATCCCTTGGTCTTGTCCCAGATGGTGATCAGCGGGCCGACGCCGCCCGCCACGAAATGGGCGTTGCCGGACAGCAGCGCCTCGTTGGTGGCGGCGCCGCCGCCGAGCTGCACCCAGTTCACGGTGATGTCGCCGAGACCGGCCTTGGCCGCCGCCTTTTCCAGCAGCTTCTGGTTCTTCATCACCATCAGCGGCAGATAGCTGACGCCGAACTGCTGCGAGATCGCCACCTCGCCAACCTCGGCGCGCGCCGGGACGGTGGCGAGCGCCGCCGCGGCGGCGACGGCTGCCGCCAGGACGAAGGCATGCGGTTTCCTGCTGTGGCCCATGGTCACTCCTCCCTTGGGGTGTCCGGCGGCACCGCTTAAGCTGGTGCCACTGACAGTGCGTTCCAGCAACTTTTTCCGTCAGCGTACCCGCGGGCTTGGCGTCTTGTCAACGACAGTCCTATATAAGACTTGCGTACGGCTGGCGTGCGATGCCTGCCGCCGCGGTTCGCACACCATGCGCTAATATGCTGTTCTGGAACGGCTTTGCCCTCACGACGCCCCTTGCCGACCGCGCCGGGGGCCGAGTACACTAACTTAGTTATAGGAATTTTCCGGGAGGATGGAGGCATGGGGGCATTGGATCGTGGGGCCGCGGTGGCGGTCCGCGCGTCGGGGGCCGACCACCGTCCTCTCTACACCCAGGTGCGCGACCTGATGATCGGCCGCATCGGCTCCGGAGCCTGGAAGCCGGGCGAGATGATCCCCAGCGAGTTCCAGCTGGCGTCGGAGTTCGGCGTCAGCCAGGGCACGGTGCGCAAGGCGCTGATCGAGCTGGAGCAGCAGAACCTGGTGGTGCGCTGGCAGGGCCGCGGCACCTACGTGGCGGAGCACTCGCGCCAGCGCTCGCTGTTCCACTTCTTCCACGTCGTCGACGCCGGGGACCGCAAGGAGCTGCCGGTCTCGATCGTCTTCGAGCAGCGCGCCAAGCGGGCAACGCGCGAGGAGGCGCGGCTCCTCCACCTCGGGTCGCGGGCCAGCGTCCACAGCATCCAGCGGGTGCGCCACCTCGCCGGCGGCCCGGTGATCCTGGAGCGGGTGGTGGTGCCGACGGCGCTGTTCAAGGACCTCAAGGTGCCCCTGAACACTCCTCTGGAGGAGGAGCTGTACGTCCTCTACCAGCGCCACTACGGCGTCACCATCGCGCGCGCCGACGAGCGCCTGGCCGCGGTCGCCGCCGGCCCCGCCGACGCCGAGCACCTCGGCGTGCCCGAGGGCTCGCCGCTCCTGGAGATCGTCCGCATCGCCAGCGACGTGAACGGCAACCCCGTGGAGTTGCGGATCAGCCGCGTGCACACGGCCAACCACCGCTACGCCAGCCGGATCGATTGAGGGAACGGCGGGATCGACGGTCGCTCACGGCGACCAGGGCAAGGACCGATACAGGCTGGCAACGGCGGCGAAATCGGCCTCGAAGTCGAGCGCTGCGCCGGTGCGGTCGAACCTCATCTCGTCGTACCGTCGGCGTGATCGCTCGCGGAGTTCCGAATCGTCCATCATGTCGGACGTCGGTTCGAAGTTCCGGCTTCTTGCCTTGGTGAGGAAGATGGCGTGAATTTTCGCAAGTTCGCCCGGCGTGAATCGACGCTGTGACACAACGCGCGCGATGTCATAGATGTCCTGGCGACGGTAGCGGTCGCGCACCTTCTGCTGGACGATGGCCCGCATCTTCTCGGCGACGAGTTCATGAACGCTGTAGGCGAGAATCGTCGGATTGCCTTCGTCCGGCCAGGCGGGATCGCCGCCGTCGGCGATCTCGACCTCCTGCCAATCGTAGACGGGCTCGTTGAAGCTGATGTCGACGTGAAGAACGTTGGCCGCCCCGCGTTCCACGAGCCGGCGCTCCTGCGAGCCGCCCTTTTCCGCATATCCGATGCTCATGCGCAGGGTCGGCCAGGGGAATTCCGGCTGGGGTGGGCGCATTTCGGACGACTGCACGCGAAACAGCAGGTGCGTGTAACCGAGATCGAGGGCCGCCAAGGTCATGTGACGATCGAGGATGGTCTCGATCTGCCGATCGAAACCCTCGGGCGGAGCCGTCGTCGTGAAATCGATGTCCGTCGTGACGCGGGAACTCCCGTAGGCCAGATTCATCAACGTTCCGCCCTTCAGGAACAGCGTATCACGGATGTCGCCCGCCTCGGCGATTGCTCGGATCAGAACGTCAATGGCCTGCCGGCGCCGGTGTTCGACGGGGTGGGCCGCCTTGGCCTCAATCCATTCGCCGATATCGACCCGCAGCCGCGTCATCCGGATACCGCCGGCAGATCGACGTTGATGGACAGCATCCAACCTTCCGAAAAGGTGGGGCGGCCGTCGCTGTTCGGGTCAAGGCGCCGGGATCCGCCGCGCTGTGCGAAAGCACGCCAGCCCTCGACTATGGCATGACTGACACCGAGGTAGTCGGACAGGATGTAACCGGCACGCACCTTCGCAATCGGCGAGTCGAGCGCATTCACCGCAGTGACGATCCGCTCGAGGTAGGTGCGTGCATGATCCCGCCAAACTTCCATCACGTGCGCCATGCCTCCGCAGAGTTGGGGAGCAAGAAGCGTGTCGCAGAACACCTGATCGATCCGCGCCATTCGGACGTGGCTTTCGCGCAACCTGACGGAACGTCCGACCACCTTCGGGGTGAAGACCTTGACGGGACGCTGCCGAACAACGCCCGGGAATTCGTGGCGAAGGAGCCGGAAGCTGGTAAATCCATCGAGCGCCTCCCCCAGGCTGGCACGGTCATTGGCCACCACCGCCTCGGCCAGACTTCGCCATGCACGCTCCTCGGGGCGTGTAATGACCAGATTCTCGGGAATTCGGTCGGTCAACCCGTAGTGCTCCATGGCGGAAAAATGGGACACATAGGCGAAGGGATCGACCAAACAGCAGGCCTCCTCCGCCGTCGCGTCAGGCAGGCGGTTCACCGTGTAGATCCCGCTCGGGAATTCAGCATCCGGAGCCAGTTTGAATTCCGCCGTCAACTGGCGCACGACCCGTCGGTAGTCGGAGTCGGACGCCACCCGTGCGAGGCTGTAGACCGACGTCCCGCGGTACCCGCCCTCCCAGGCGATCTGCCCGATCGTCCGCAGCACGTCGTAGCGTGCGACGATGGGATGCTTGGCCCGGACAAAGGCGTCGTAGCACGCATCCGACAGCCGCAGACGCTTCTTGGACGGTCTCATCAAGGGCCCCACCGCCTACATGTCCTCAGGACATGTAGGCGGTGGGGCCCTTATGTCAAGGGGCGACACCAACAGCTGGACATTGCTGAGAAAATCCGCGCCCTTGACAGACGGCGTTCTGCCCTATATCCGTCCTTAGGACGGATATAGGGCAGAACGCCCAGTTCGGTCCCCGCCTTCCCTACTCCCGCTCGATCCCCGGCCGGTATTCGAACCGCCGCCCCGCTTCCCGCCCCTCCTCGAAGGCGTCGGCGACGACGCGCCGCCGCGTGCGCGCCCTGCTGCGGAAGGACAGGCCGAGCTTGGCGATGTCCTCGTCGATGGCGGCCGCCTTCAGCGGCACCAGGTCACGGCCCGTCGCCGTCTTCAGCCCCGCCTCGCGCTCGTGCCGCAGGCGGCGCAGCTTCTCGATGATGCCGTGCGCCAGACCGACCTGGAAGGAATGGGTGGCGCTGCGCCGCTCGCCGCCGGACGACGCGGCGTACAGCTCGCCGCCGCGGAAGGTTTCGGTCTCCGTGGCGAAGGTCCGCTCGACGACCTCGTAGAGGTAGCCGGCGGCGGCCACGTCGGCGGGCAGCCCGAAGAAGACGTGGCGCAGATCGCCCAGCGGGCCGGTTTCGCCCCACACTCGGCAGTCCAGGAACGCCGCGATGGCCGGCACGCACTCGTCGATGGGGCCGGCGCGGCGGCGCCCGGTGCTGATGCCCAGCCCCTCGCACCTCTGCTGCTTCAGGTCGATCTCGCTGAGCGACAGGCCGTAGCGGTCCAGCAGCTCGGCCACCTTGGCGGCGGCGGCGATGGCCTCCTCCTCGGTGCAGCCCTGCTCGACCGTCTTGGCGCGCAGCGCCTGGATGCGCTGGATCAGGCGGTCGAGATCGGTCCCGCGGGCCGGGCCGCCGGCGCCGGGTGACGACGCGCCGAGCCGCCGGCGCAGGCGCTCGAACAGCGCGCGCGCCTCGACCGGCAGCACACCGTCGGCGACCTCGCGGTCGATCAGGGCGGCCAGCCGGTCGAGCGTCACCGCGCCCGACAGGCCGACCGACGCCCGGTAGGCCATCGCCTCCATCTGCACGGCGGCGAGCCGGGCGTAGGCCCGCGCCAGCTCCGGCGCCCTCCCGCCCGCCTCGGCCATGACCGAACTCGCCAGCAGGTCCAGCACGCTGTCCGCATCCGTCAGCGAACGGGCGCGCTGAACCTCGTCCGCCGGCGGCTCGACGTCGTCGGGCCGGGCCGACCAGGCCAGCGCCAGGGCCTCGATCTCGGGATTCTCCGGTCCGAAGGGGAGGTCGTCGGGCGCCTCGCCGTCGGCCGGCGTGTTCAGTCCGGGAACCGACGGACCGCCGTGGCGCAGGATGTGACGGTACAGCGCATCGGCGCAGCGGTGGGGATTGGACAGGCCCTTGCCGCCCGGCCGGACGTAGCCCATGGCCAGCGCCAGCGCGGCGTCGTCCAGCGGGGTGCGCGGGCCGACGACGATGAACCCGTCCTCGAACGGGCACAGGCGGGTGACGAAATGGACGCCCTCCGTGCCCGCCGGAATGTCGGCGACGTAGAGGCGCAGGTCGCCGCCGGTCGCGACGTCGCGGGCGGTGACGGTGCGCCCCTCGTCCACCGCATCGATGCGCAGGAGACGGAAGCTGGCCTGGCGCATCCGCCCGATCGCCTGCGCCTCCTCCGCCGAGGCGGGCTTGTGGTTGCGCGCCAGGCGGTCGAAGGCGGTGGAGCCGCCGCCCGACGGCTGGAACAGCGCCACGTCGGCGGCGAGCACCATGGCGTCGGCCGTCAGCCGCTCGATGTCGGGATGCTCCGGGTCCAGGGCTCCCGGCGGCAGCCAGCCGCGCAGCGCCTGCTCGATCCGGTTGGCCGGAACGAAGCGCATCGCCTCCAGCAGCAGGTCCGCCGTCCGGCCGCACGCCTCCTCGGCGCGCTCCACGGTTCCCTTGCCCATGCCTCTCTCCCCGATGCCGCGGGGCGAGCATGTCCGCCGGAACCCAGGGGGTCAACACCGGACACGGGACGCGGACGATCGGCCGCCCTTGCGTTCGGTCACCCGCCGCCGTCCCGGTCGGCTCCCGCCCGGCGCCGCAGGTCGGCGTAGACGGCATCGGCGACCACGACGCCGCTCTCCCGCGCCGCCCGCCGCGACTCGTACCGGCGCTCGCCGGGCAACCGCGTGCCCGGCTGGGCGAGGATCGCCTCGCACAGCACCGCCACCCGCCGGGCGAAGCCGCCGTCGGCCCCGAAGGCCGCGGGGTCCAGCAGCAGGAAGAGCTGGCCGACCCGGGGCGGCGGCCCCTCGGCATCGAAGAAGGAGCTGGCCTCGTAGCCGAAGCGCGCGCCGGTGAGACAGGTCGCCAGCACCTCCACCATCAGCACCAGCGCCGCCCCCTTGGCGTCGCCCATGGGCAGCATGGAGCCGGCCAGCGCCGCCTTGGCGTCGCTGGTGGGCCGACCGTCGGCGTCGAGCGCCCAGCCCTCGGGGATCGGCCGGCCCTCGCGGGCCGCCACCATGATCTTGCCGCGCGCCACCTTGGAGAGGGACAGGTCGATCACCAGCGGCTCGCCGCCCGCCCGCGGCGCGGCGAAGGCGACGGGGTTGGTGCCGAACAGGGCGCGGGCGCCACCCCAGGGCGGAATCGCCGCGGGGGAATTGCCGAACGCCAGCGCCACCAGCCCGGCCCGCGCCGGCCCCTCCACATGGTATCCGGCCATGCCGAAATGATGGGAGTTGGCGACCGCCAGGGCCGCCACGCCGGTCTCCCGCGCCGCCTCGGCGGCGACCGCCAGGCCCTGGCGGATGGCGGGATAGGCGAAGCCGTCACAGGCATCGGCGAGCACGGCGCCGGGGGCGCGCCGGGTCACCACCGGTTCGGCGTGCCCGGCCACCTTGCCGGACGCCGCCTGGTCGGCGTAGCTGGCGACCCGCGACAGCCCGTGCCCGGCCTGCCCGTCCGCCTCGGCCGCCACCAGCGCGTCGGCGACGGCCGCCGCGGCGGCTTCCCCGGTGCCGGCGGCAGCGAGGGCGCGTACCGTCAGGTCGCGCAGGTGCTCCAGGGGAAAGGGTCCCGCCATCACGCCACCTCCGTCCGCGCGGCCAGCGCCCGGCGGACGGCGTCCGCCGTCACCGCGCTGACCCGCCGGTTGGACTGCGCCGTCACCCCGGCGATGTGCGGCGTCAGGATCAGGTTCGGCACGCCGGCGAAGGGGTTGTCCGGTCCCAGCGGCTCGCGCTCGAAGACGTCGAGCAGGGCGCCGCCGAGCCGGCCGGCCCGCAACGCCGCCGCCAGCGCCGCCTCGTCGAGCACGCCGCCGCGGGCGGCGTCGACCAGCACCGCATCCGGCCGCATGCGGGCCAGCGCCGCGGCGTCGATCAGCCGGCGCGTGCCCTCGGCCAGCGGCACGTGCAGGCTGACCACGTCGCTGGTCGCCAGCACGGTGTCGAGGTCCGCCCGGCCGACCGCCAGCTCGCGCCAGGCCGGCGCGTCGGCCGGCACGAACGGGTCGTACGCCTGCACCGCCATGCCGAGCGCCGCCGCCCGGCGCGCCGTCGCCCGGGCGATGCCGCCGAACCCGACCAGCCCCAGGGTGCAGCCGGCGATCTCGCGGCCGATCAGCCGCTCCCGCGGCCAGCGCCCGGCGGCCACGTCGGCCGTGGCGAAGTAGGCGCCGCGCAGCAGCACGAGCGCCCCGGCGATCACGTACTCCGCCACCGAATCGTCGTTCGCCCCGGTCGCCGGGAAGACCGCGACACGGCGCGCCCGGCACGCCTCCACGTCGATGTTGTCGAGGCCGACGCCGAGCCGGCCGACCGCCACCAGGTGCGGTGCGGCGTCCAGGAGCGGCGCCCGCACCGGGGTGCGGTTGCGCACGATCAGCGCCCGCGCCGCGCCGACGGCGCGCCGCAGCTCGTCCGGCCGGTCGACCAGCCCGGGGTCGTAGAGCACCCGGTGGTCGGCGGCGAGCCCGGCCACCGCCGCCTCGTCCATGAACTCGCTGATCACCACCTCGGGCGGCGCGTCCGCCATGCTCCCCTCCCTCCGCCGTCATCGGCGCCATCTCCGGCGCCATCTTCGGTCCGGCCCGCCGCAGCGGGCCCTCGTCTCTTTGGTCTTATATAAGAGATGAAAGATTGGCTTGACAAACGGATTTTCCCATCCCTACCCTGAACGCCAAGGAGAAGCGCGAACCGCGCGGACAGGGAGGAGAGCGATGTCGCATCCGATCGCGGCGTCCCCGGGCGGGACGGCCGTGCCGGCCGTCGCCCGCGGCGGCGTCCCCAACGCCAATGGGCAGCCGACCCCGCATTTCGTCGTCCACAACAAGGGCGACACCGTCGGCGTCGTCGTCACCGAGGACGTGCACCAGGGGGACACCATCAGCGGCTGGCTGATGGAGACCGACGAGACCATCGAGCTGACGGCGCTGGCCGACATCCCGCTGGGCCACAAGGTGGCCGTCCAGGCCATCAAGGCCGGCGACACCATCGTCAAGTACGAGCACGACATCGGCCGGGCGGTGGAGGACATCCCCCGCGGCGGCTACGTCCACGCCCACAACATCAAGACGAAGAGGTGGTGAGATGGCGGCCCCCCGCGACCATTTCCTGGGGTACCGGCGCGAGAACGGCCGCGTCGGCATCCGCAACCACGTCGTCGTGCTGCCGCTGGACGACATCTCCAACGCCGCCTGCGAGGGTGTCGCCAACAACATCAAGGGGGTGATGGCGCTGCCCCACTCCTACGGCCGCCTGCAGTTCGGCGCCGACCTCGACCTGCACTTCCGCACCATCATCGGCACCGGCGCCAACCCCAACGTCGCCGCCGTGGTGGTCATCGGCATCGAGCCGGAATGGACGAGGAAGGTGGTGGACGGCATCGCCCGGACCGGCAAGCCGGTGGAGGGCTTCGCCATCGAGCAGAACGGCGACATCGCCACCATCGCCCGCGCCTCGCGCACCGCCAAGGAATTCGTCCACTGGGCGACCGAGAAGCAGCGCGAGCGCTGCGCCATCGAGGATCTGTGGGTCGCCGCCAAGTGCGGCGAGAGCGACACCACCACCGGCATCGCCTCCTGCCCCTCGGTCGGCAACCTCATCGACAAGCTCGACCCGCGCGGCATCACCTCGTGCTTCGGCGAGACGTCGGAGATCACCGGCGCCGAGATGGTGTGCGCCGAGCGCGCCGCCACGCCGGAGGCGCGGGAGAAGTTCCTGCGGACCTGGCAGGCCTACCAGGACGAGGTGATCGAGGCCAACAAGGTCGACGACCTCTCCGACAGCCAGCCCACCAAGGGCAACAAGTTCGGCGGCCTCTCCACCATCGAGGAGAAGGCCTTCGGCAACCTGGAGAAGATCGGCCGCACGGCGAAGTACATCGACGTCCTGGAGCCGGCCGAGGCGCCGGGCAAGGGCCCCGGCCTCTACTTCATGGACACCTCCAGCGCGGCGGCCGAGTGCTGCACGCTGCAGGCCGCGGCCGGCTTCGTCGTGCACCTGTTCCCCACCGGCCAGGGCAACGTCATCGGCAACCCCATCATGCCGGTGGTCAAGATCACCGGCAACCCGCGCACGGTGCGCACCATGGGCGAGCACGTCGACGTCGACGTCACCGGCGTCCTGCGCCGCGAGATGACCATCGACGACGCCGGCGACGCGCTGATCGACATGACCCTGCGCACCGCCAATGGCCGCGCCACCGCGGCCGAGGCGCTGGGCCACCGCGAATTCGTGATGACCAAGCTGTACCGCAGCGCCTGAGGGACGGCCCGCCGGCCCTCACACCGCGGAACGAACGATCGGGCGAAGGAGCCCCCGGCCCATGGCGAAGGACCGCATCACCGGTATCGCCTTCCCGCTGTTCTGGGTCTTCTTCGGCCTGTTCTGCGCCGACGTGCTGGCCGGCAAGCTGCGCGTGCTGACGGGCGGCGGCGGCGGCTCGCCGCTGGGCGACGTCGGGCAGTTCCTGATGCTGGCGTGCGCCGCCGCCCTGTTGACCGTCGCGGCGCTGCGCCGCGAACGGATGAAGCTGGAACGAGACACCGCGAGCCAGGAGACCGCCGCACCGGACACACCCCGCGAGAAGACGGCCGCACCGGCGTTGGGCGCCGGCAAGACGGCCCGCTCGCCAGTCACCAAGGGAGGAGACCATGGATGGTATGGGAAAGCGGCGGATCGACCGCGCGCTCGCCGAACTCGACCACATGACCGGCCGCCGTGCCGCGGGCGGCCGTGACGAGAGCAGCCGTGACGAGGGCAACCGTGACGGGGCCCTGGCGTCCGAGGAGCGCCGCAACTTCTTCCGGGTCTCCGCCCGCTTCGGCGTGACCGCGGCGCTGGTCGCCGCCGGCGCCGGCACCCTGGCGTCGGGCGAGGCCGCCGCCCAGACCGCCCAGGAGGAGCGCGAGCGCGAGGCGGCCGCCGCCCACAAGATCACCCTGGCGACCGAGTACCGCATCGGCACCACCCGCTCCTACCCGATGATGCAGCTGAACGTGAAGGAGAACATCCAGAACTTCAGCCGCGGCAAGGTCTACGTCAAGCTGCAGCCGGGCGGCGCGCTCGGCACCGGCACGGCGCTGGCCCAGAAGGTCCAGGCGGGCACCGTGGAGTGCGGCCAGTTCAGCCTGTCCAACTTCGCCCCCTTCGCCCCGGCGGTGGACCTCATCAACATCCCCTACTGGGTCGGCGAGAACCAGAAGTTCGTCAACCTCGTCGGCTCGAAGGTGTGGGAGGAGAAGGTCGTCGACCGGGTGCGCGAGAAGGGGTTCGAGCCGCTGTTCTTCTTCTGCATCGACCCGCGCACCGCGGCCAAGCGGCGCGGCCTGTCGGACGAGCCGTTCCGCACCCCGGCCGACCTCGCCGGCATCAAGTTCCGCGTCCCCGGCTCGGCCATCCTCAAGGAGTTCTACCGGCTGCTCGGCGCCAACCCGACGCCGGTCGCCTGGGGCGAGACGGCGAGCGCCATCAAGCAGGGCGTGGCCGACGCCCTCGACCCCGCGGCGGGCGCGCTCTACGCCTTCGGCTTCAAGGACGTCCTGTCCTGGGTGACCTTCAACCGCCCGGTTCCCGACAGCCAGGTCTACGCCCTCAACAAGGCGTGGTTCGACGGGCTGCCGGCCGATCTCAAGGACGCGCTGCGCCAGGCCGGCGAGGTGTCGTTCCAGCAGAACCTCGCCCAGGTGCCGGCGTCGCGCGCCTTCGCCATGGCCGAGATGGCGGCGGCCGGAGTGAAGTTCTACGTGCCGACGGCCGACGAGCTGGCGCAGTGGAAGGACGCCGCCGGCGCCCAGCGCGCCGAGTGGGACGAGCTGAAGGCCAGCGTCCTCGGCGACGCCGGCGCCTTCAAGCTGCTGGAGGACGCGGCCAACACCATGGGCCGGTACTACGTGCACGACGTGTGAGACACCTGTCCCCTCCCCCGGCCGCGCCGGGGGAGGGAGGGGCCCGCGCAGCGGGAGGGTGGGGGCAAGGTCCTGCGGACCGGCAACCGCCCCGGACCGTCACATCAGGGGCGCAAGCCGTCTGCAAGACCTTGCCCCCACCCGGCGCCTGCGGCGCCACCCTCCCCCGGCGGAGCCGGGGGAGGGGCGGAAGGGAAGCCCCATGCCCGACCTCCTCTCCCGCTTCGAGCGCAACGGCGAGCGCTGGCTGCTGCTCGGCTTCTACAGCTTCATCGTGCTGGTGATCTTCGTCGAGGTGGTGCGCCGCTTCGTGCTGTCCTACTCCAGCGTCTGGGGCGAGGAGACGGCGCGCTTCGCCTTCATCTACCTCGTGTGGATCGGCGCGGCCTCGGCGGTGCGCGAGCGCGCGCACATCCGCATCGACGTGCTGACCGACCATCTGCCCGAGCGCGCCGCGGCCGCCCTCTACATGCTGGGCGACCTGCTGACGCTGGCGCTCGCGGTGACCGCCCTCTACTGGTCGCTCGACCCGGTCGTCACCTCGCTGACCTTCGGCTCGGTCACCGACGGGCTGCGCATCGGCCGCGCCTGGTTCCTCGTCGCCGTGCCCTTCGGCTTCCTGCTGATCGTCCTGCGCGTCGTCCAGTCGATGGCGCGCGACGTCGCCGACCTGCGCGCCGGGCGCCCGCCCTACCGCGGCGCCCGCCTCTTCGACTGACACCCCCAGGGGAGCCGCCCGCATGCTCTATCAGGTTCCCGGCGCCACCCTCGAGCTCGGCTGGGACATTCTCGGCCCGGTTCTGCTGATGGTGGCGCTGTTCGCGCTCAGCGTGCCGGTGTGGGTGACGCTCGGCTGCGGCGCCATCGCCCTGCTGGTGGCGACCGACGTGCTGCCGCTGACCCTGCTGGGCGAGGCCCTGTTCGAGGGGGTCGACGCCTTCGCGCTGATCGCCATCCCCCTCTACATCCTCACCGGCGACGCCCTGGTGCGCTCCGGCCTGTCCGACCGGCTGCTCGACATCGCCGAGGCGACCATGGGCTCGCTGCGCTCGGGCCTCGGCTCCACCACCGTTCTGGGCTGCGGCTTCTTCGCCTGCATCTCCGGCTCCGACGCGGCGGGGGCGGCGGCGGTCGGGCGCATCACCTACGCCCGGCTGGTGGAGCGCGGCTACCCCCGCGCCTACGCCTGCGCCCTGGTGGCCTCGGGGTCGTGCACCGGCATCCTGATCCCGCCGTCGATCGCCTACATCATCATCGGCCTGGTGCTCGGCATCTCCGCCTCCACCCTGTTCCTGGCGGCGGCGGTGCCGGGGGTGATGATCATGCTGGCGATCATGGCCACCAACATCCTCCTCAACCGCCTGCACGGCTACGAGAACACCGACGACCGCTTCTCGCTGCGGCGCTGGCTGCGGGCGGTGTGGGCGGGCCGCTACGCCCTGGCGATCCCCGCCGTCATCTGGGGCGGCATCTATTCCGGCGTGTTCACGCCGACCGAGGCGGCTGCGGTGGCGGTGGTGCTCACCATCGCCATCGGCCTGGGACAGGGCACGCTCACCCTGGCCGACTTCCCGAAGATGCTGGAATCCTCGGCCAAGGTGAACGGCGTCATCGTCCCCATCATCGCCTTCGCCCTGCCGCTCGCCCAGGTGCTGTCGGCCCTCGACGTGCCGCAGGCGGTGGTGCAGGAGATCACCGCCGTCACCAGCGATCCCACGGCGATCATCCTGCTGATGCTGGGCGTCTTCATCCTCGCCGGCTGCGTGATGGAGACGACGCCCAACATCGTCGTCCTGGCCCCCATCATGCTGCCGCTGGCCCAGGAGATCGGCATGGACCCGATCCATTTCTGCATCTTCATGGTGACGGCGCTGGGGGTCGGCTTCATCACCCCGCCGCTCGGCCTCAACCTCTTCGTCCTCTCCGGCCTGACCGGGGAGCGCATCATGCCGATCGCCGCCAAGGCCGTCCCCTACGTGCTGGCGATGCTGGGCGTGGTGCTGCTGCTCGCCTTTGTGCCGGCCCTGTCCCTGTGGGCGCTGCGCTGACGCCGCCCCCCATCCCCGAGGTTTCCCCATGCCCACTCCCCTCAAGTCCGCCGTCAAGACCGCCGCCTCGGGCGAGGCCGACGTGCGCGAGGCGGTGCGCGCCATCCTCGACGAGATCGAACGCGACGGCGAGGCGGCGGCGCGCCGCTGTGCGGCCCGGCTCGATGGCTGGGACGGCGACGTCGTCGTGCCGCGCGAGGCCATCGCCGCGGCGGCCGAGCGGGTGCCGCAGCGCCTCAGGGACGACATCCGCGCCGCCCACGACCGGGTGCGCCGCTTCGCCGAGGCCCAGCGCGCCACCATCGCCGACCTGGAGATCGAGCTGTCGCCCGGCCTGACCGCCGGCCACCGCACCGTGCCGGTGCAGACCGCCGGCTGCTACGTGCCGGGCGGGCGCTACGCCCACGTCGCCTCGGCCATCATGTCGGTGACGACGGCGCGGGTCGCCGGGGTGGAGCGGGTGGTCGCCTGCTCGCCGCCGCGGCCGGGGGTCGGCATCGCCCCGGCGATCCTCTACACCCTCGACCTCTGCGGCGCCGACACGGTGCTCAACCTGGGCGGCGTCCAGGGGGTGGCGGCGCTGGCCTTCGGCCTGTTCACCGGCCGGCCGGCCGACATCCTGGTCGGCCCCGGCAACCAGTACGTGGCCGAGGCCAAGCGCCTGCTGTTCGGCCGGGTCGGCATCGACATGGTGGCCGGCCCCACCGAGATCCTCATCGTCGCCGACGACACCGCCGATCCCGGGATCGTCGCCGCCGACCTGGTCGGCCAGGCGGAGCACGGCTACAACTCGCCGGCCTGGCTGGTCTCGCTGTCGCGCCCGCTGGCGGAGCGGGTGCTAGCGCTGGTGCCGGCGCTGATCGACGCCCTGCCCGAGGTCAACCGCGCCAACGCCGCCGCGGCGTGGCGCGACTACGGCGAGGTGGTGGTCGCCGACGACCGCGAGGAGGCCGCCCGCCTCGCCGACGCCTACGCCGCCGAGCACCTGGAGGTGCACGCGGCCGACCTCGACTGGTGGCTGGGGCGGCTGCGCAACTACGGCTCCCTGTTCCTCGGGCCGGAGACCACGGTCGCCTACGGCGACAAGGCGTCGGGACCCAACCACATCCTGCCGACCAAGGGGGCGGCCCGCTACACCGGCGGCCTGTCGGTCGGCAAGTTCCTGAAGACCTTGACCTGGCAGCGCATGACCCGCGACGCCAGCCGCGACGTCGGGCCGGTGTCGGCGCGCATCTCCCGGCTGGAGGGCATGGAGGCGCACGCCCGCACCTCCGACGTCCGCCTCGCCACCTGGTTCCCCGGCGAGCGCTTCGACCTGGCGGCGGACGCGGGCGGCCATGACTGACCTGCTGCGCGACCTGTTCGCCCTCGACGGCCGGGTGGCGCTGGTCACCGGCGCGTCCTCGGGCATCGGCCGCCGGATGGCCCTCACCCTGGCCCGCGCCGGCGCCGCCGTGGTGGCGCTGGCGCGGGACTCCGCGGCGCTGGCCGACACCGTCGCCGCGATCGAACGGCACGGCGGGCGCGCCGCGCCGCTGCCCGCCGACCTCGCCGCGCCGGACGACGCCGGCATCCTGGCGGAAGCCGCCGGCCGGCCGTTCGGCCCGCCGGCCATCCTCGTCAACGCCGCCGGCGTCAACCGGCGCGAGCCGGCCGATGCGGTGACGCCGGAGAGCTGGGACGCCACCCTGCGCCTCAACCTCACGGTGCCGTTCTTCCTCGCCCGCGCCCTGGTCGGCGGCATGCGTGAGGCCGGCTACGGCCGCATCGTCAACGTCGCCTCCCTGCAGAGCTTCCGCGCCTTCCCCGATTCCATCGCCTACGGCGCCTCGAAGGGCGGCATCGCCCAGCTGACGCGGGCCATGGCCCAGGCCTGGTCGGCCGACGGCATCACCGCCAACGCCATCGCCCCGGGCTTCTTCCCGACCCGCCTGACCGCCCCGGTGTTCGCCGACGCCGACACCGCGGCCCGCCACGCGCGGGCCACCGCGATCGGCCGCAACGGCGTCCTGGAGGACCTGGACGGCGCCACGGTGTTCCTGGCCGCCCCCGGCTCGGCCTACGTCACCGGCCAGGTGCTGGCGGTCGACGGCGGCTATCTCGCGACGTGAGGATGCGATGCGCGCCCTGCTCTACACCGGCCCCCGACGGATGGACCTGACCGAGGTCGACGACGTCGCCCCCGCCGCGGGCGAGGTGGCGGTGCGCGTCGAGGCGGTCGGCATCTGCGGCTCCGACATGCACGCCTGGCTCGGCCACGACGAGCGGCGCCCCGCCCCCCTGGTGCTCGGCCACGAGGCGGCGGGGACGGTGCTCGGCGGCGCGCTCGCCGGGCGGCGGGTGGCGGTCAACCCGCTGGTCACCTGCATGGCCTGCCCGGCCTGCCTGGCCGGCCGCACCAACCTGTGCCCCGACCGGCAGATCATCTCCATGCCGCCGCGCCCCGGCGCCTTCGCCGAGCGCATCGCCCTGCCCGAGCGCAACCTGATCCCCCTGCCCGACGGCTTCGACGCCGCCGCCGCGGCCCTGGCCGAGCCGCTGGCCTGCGGCTGGCATGCGGTGCGGCTGGCCGGACGCGCGCTCGACCGGCCGCTGCCGGCGGCACGCTGCCTGGTGATCGGCGGCGGCGCCATCGGCCTGTCGGCGGCGCTGGCGCTCGCCGCCTTCGGCGCCGCCGGCATCCGGATGGCCGAGCCCAACCGCCGCCGCCACGCCGCGCTGGCCGCCGCCGGCCCGTTCGCCGTCTTCGACCCCGCCGACGGCGGTCCGGGCGGCGGCGGTCCGGTCGACGGCGCCGCCGACCTGGTGGTGGACGCCTACGGCGGCGAGGCGAGCCGTGCCGCGGCGTGCCGGGCGGCGGCGCCGGGCGGCGTCATCGTCCACATCGGCCTGGCCGCGCCGGCCGGCGGACTCGACGTGCGCCGCATGACCCTGCAGGAACTGACGGTGGTCGGCGCCTACACCTACACCGCGGCGGACTTCCGCGACACGGTCGCCGCCATGCTGACGGGGCGCCTGGGGGCGCTGGACTGGTCCGAGCGCCGGTCCCTGGCCGACGGGCCCGCGGCCTTCCGCGACCTGCACGCCGGCGGCGTGGCGGCACCGAAGCTGGTGCTGGTGCCGTGACGACGCCGCATCAGGGCAGGCGTTCCCGGCGCAGCAGCAGCTCCTCCATCACCAGGGCCGCCAGTTGGCGCAGCGTGTACTGCTCGGTGACGGTGAAGCGGCGCGGCTCGCGGCCGATGATGCAGAAGGTGCCGACCGCGTAGTTCTCCGGCGTGATGATCGGGGCGCCGGCGTAGAAGCGGATGTGCGGATCGCCCAGCACGAGGGGGTTGTCGCGGAAGCGCGGGTCGCTCACCGCGTCCTCCACCACCGTCGGCCGGCGCGAGAGGATGGTGTGATTGCAGAACGCGACGTCCCGCGGCGTTTCCGGAACGCCGAGGTTGCAGGCCGACTTGAACCACTGGCGGTCGGCGTCGACCAGCGACACCAGGGCGATCGGCACCCGGAAAGCCTCGACGGCCCAGCGGGTCAGCCGGTCGAAGGTCTCCTCGCACACGGTGTCGAGAACGCGCAGCCCGTGCAGCGCGGCCAGCCGGGCCGGTTCGTCCCGGATCGGCGCCCGGTCCTCGTCGTCGCCGAGGGACGTCGTGGCGACGTCCGGGTAATAGGCGATCGGCGGCTCCTCGTGCTCGATCGTCGTCATGCGCAAAGATCCGGCCTGCGCCGCCGCGTGGTGTGGGAAAAGGGCCATCGGCCATCGGTCATTCATCGTCGGGCACATGTTCAGAGGGCGACAGGGTGGACGCGCAAGGTCTCGCGGCGACGGTCCGGCACCGGCCCGCCGACGCAGCGACGCCTTTGACCCTCTTATACGCGACCGTGGCGGTTCGGTTTGCCGAAAAACACCGTCAATCCAAGAAAAACAATCGCGCCACAACCCTCTTGTTCGGATTTTTCCCCGCCCCTTGACGAACATTCCCTTCGCCGATCCCACAAAGTTCAAAGCACACGATGGAAACCGGCGGGAACGGCACGCCCTGGACTATTCCTTAATTTATTATTTCAAGTGATGATGTCTGCGCGGATCTGCCGACCGCGCCGACCGCGACAATTCGCCGCACAGGCGGTCCCGCGCGGCTCGCCCGTCAGCGCAGCTGACGTGCCAGCTCTTCGCGCAGGCAGGCGCTGACCGGATCCGCGGCGGCCGCGCCGCGGGCCGGCGCCTCTTGACGGAACGCCTCGGCGCCGGGGTGGGACGGCAGACCGAGGACGCCGGCGCTCCCGGCGACCTCGACGAGGGGCGAGCGCCGCACGGAGGACGCCAGCCGCGCGCAGTTGCGCCGGTCCCACAGCGCCTCCAGCAGCCGGCGGCCGGTGTCGCGGTCGACACCGGCTCCGCCGACCCACAGCATCTCGACCGCGGCGACCGGCACGGCGGCGTCGTCGCCGCCCGGGCCGGCGAGCCAGGCCAGGCCGAAGGCGCCCTGCTCGCGCCCCAGCCGTTCCACCGCCGCCGGGTCGACCGGCAGCAGGCGCAGGCCGCGCCGGCGCAGGTCGTCGACGGCGCTCGGCAGCAGGCGGGTGTCGACGACCGCGTCGAGCGTTCCCGCCGCCACCGCGGCCAGCGCGTCGCGGGTGTCCATGGGACGGAGATCGAGGTCGGCCGCCGCGACGCCGTGCCGCCGGAACACTTGGCGGCCGGCCAGCCAGCTGTCCGAGTAGGTCGACCCCCACGACACCCGCCGGCCGGCCAGGCCGGCGATCGAGACCACCTCGCTGTCGGCGCGCACGGCGATCCACACCGGCCGGGAACCGACATGCGCCAGCACCGCCACCTCGCGCAACGGCGTGCGCAGACCCAGCAGGCCGGGGCTGGCCAGGGCCATCTGCACGACGTCCGCCTGCACCACCGCCGACGCCGCCGTGCCGGCGGCGACCCGCTGCAGCGCCTCCACCGACGTGCCAGAGGACTGCACGACCGCCAGCAGTCCGGGCACGCCGCAGCCACCGCCGCGGTCGCACGGCCAGTCGCCCGGCGGCTTGCTGACGGCGGCCGCGATGGCCTGCGCCACCTCGTACTGGGCGCTGCCCGGCGGGCCGCCCAGCACCGGCAGCAGCCGTGGCTCCTGCGCCGGCGCGGCGGTGCCCGCCAGCAGCAGGGCCAGCAGCGGGGAAAGAAACGTCAGGCACGCGGCCGACCGGCGGCCGCGGATGGAAGGTGCGGGCATGGGAAATCGTCCCTGACCGGCCCGCGACGGGCCGGCTGCGTCGATCGGGCATCGCGGCCGCGGGGATCCGGGCGCCGTCCCGTCCCGGTAATATGGCACCGCAGCATGGCCGTGCGTAGGGCCAGACGCGAATGGTTCATGGAGCCAGTGGAGGTACGGCGGACGCGACCCTGCCCTGCGCTTCGCGCGATGGTGCGCCGCCGCCCGGCGTGCCACTTAGGCGGCCTTCCGGGGAGGCGATCTTGAGCTGGCAGACGCTGTCCGTCTTCGTGGTCACCGCGTTCTTCCTGTCGATGACGCCGGGGCCGAACATGCTCCTGGCGATGGGGCTCGGCGTGCGCTTCGGGGCGCGCCGAGCCGCCTGGGCCGGGCTCGGCATGTGCCTGGCGCTGGCGGCCATGGCCGCCCTCTCGGCGCTCGGGCTGGGGGCCCTGCTGGCGGCGTCGGAGCCGGCCTTCCAGGCGGTGAAGTGGGCGGGGGTCGCCTATCTCGCCTGGCTCGGCGTGGCGAGCTGGCGCGCCCCGGTCGAATCGGCCGGACCCGACGGGCGGCCGGCGGCCGACGCCGAGGCGGCGCCGCTGCGCCTGGCGGCGCGCGGCGCCCTGGTGGCGGCCAGCAATCCCAAGGCGCTGGTCTTCATGGCGGCGCTGTTCCCGCAGTTCATCGACCCGGCGGCGCCGCTGGCGCCGCAGCTCGCCGCCCTGGTGGGCGCCATGGTGGTGATCGAGTTCGGCTGGATCATGGCCTACGCCGCGGGCGGCACCAGTTTGGCGGCCCGCCTCACCGGGCCGCGCGCGGCGCGGCGCCTCAACCGGCTGACCGGCGGCCTGCTGATCGGCGCCGGCGCCCTGCTGGCCCTGGCCCGCCGCGTGTGAGGCGAAAAGCCCCTGCCCACGGGGGCCGATTCCGTCTATCAAGGCCGCTCGGACCCAGCAGACCGGGAGCGCGGCACGCCATGTTCGACAGCACCTGCGACCTCTACGACCGATTCGGCGAGGCGGCCCGCGTCGCCGAGCCGGTGTTCCGCGACTTCGGCGCCCGCCTCCGCTTCGCCGGGACGGCCGTGACCGTGAAGTGCTTCGAGGACAATTCCCGGGTCAAGGAGATCCTCGCCAGCCCCGGCGCCGGCAAGGTGCTGGTGGTCGACGGCGGCGGCAGCCTGCGCTGCGCCCTGATGGGCGATCTCATCGCCAAGGACGCCGTCGCCAAGGGCTGGGAGGGGGTGGTGATCCACGGCTGCGTGCGCGACGCCGCCGTGCTCGCCGGCCTCGACCTCGGCATCAAGGCGCTGGCGGCGATCCCGCGCAAGACCGACCGCCGCGGCGAGGGCCAGACCGGCCTGGCGGTGACCGTCGCCGGCATCCGCGTGGCGCCCGGCGACCTGGTGTTCGCCGACGCCGACGGCGTGCTGGTGCTGGACCCGGCGTCCTGGGACGCGGCCGCCGGGTGAGCCGGGAGGGGCGCCGCCGCCAGGCGGCCGCCCTCAGGTCCAAGCGGAACGGTTGAGAGCAACGTGGCGGTTGAGGAAAAACCCCTCGCCCCTTGGAGGAGAGGGGCTCAGGTCCGCACGTCGGGCGCCGTCCGCCCGGTGTGGCGGACGATGGCGGCGAGGTCGACGGCGATGGACGCCAGATCGGCCAACGCCTCCTCGGTCTCCAGCCCGTGGCGCGCCGGGTCGGGCTCGTAGCGCTCGAGATAGACCCGCAGGGTGGCGCCGGACGTGCCGGTGCCCGACAGGCGGTAGACGATGCGCGCCCCGTCCGCGAAGCCGACGCGCAGCCCCTGGCGCTCGGAGCGGCTGCCGTCCACCGGGTCGGTGTAGGCGAACTCGTCGGCGGTGGCGATGCGGCGGCCCTGCACCGTCTGCCCGGCAAGCTGCGGCAGGCGGGCGCGCAGGTCGGCGATCAGGGCGTCGGCCGCGTCCTGGGCGATCCCCTCGTAGTCGTGGCGGCCGTAATAGGTGCGCCCGTAGGTCTGCCAGTGCTCGGCCATGATCTCGGCGACCGACAGGCGCCGCGCCGCCAGCACGTTCAGCCACATCAGCACCGCCCACAGCCCGTCCTTCTCGCGGACGTGGTCGGAGCCGGTGCCGAAGCTCTCCTCGCCGCACAGGCGGATGCGGCCGGCGTCCAGCAGATTGCCGAAGAACTTCCAGCCCGTCGGCGTCTCGTAGCAGTCGAGCCCCAGCGCCGTCGCCACCCGGTCCACCGCCCGGCTGGTCGGCATGGAGCGCGCCACGCCCGTGAGCCCGCCGGCGAAGGCCGGCACGTGGCCGGCGTTGGCGGCCAGCACCGCCAGGCTGTCGCTGGGCGACACGAAGACGCCGCGGCCGAGGATCATGTTGCGGTCGCCGTCGCCGTCGGAGGCGGCGCCGAAGTCGGGGGCGTCCGGACCCTCCATGCGCGCCACCAGGTCGCGGGCGTGGGCGAGGTTGGGGTCGGGGTGGTGGCCGCCGAAATCCTCCAGCGGCACGCCGTTGATGACGGTGCCGGCGGCGGCGCCCAGCCGGCGCTCCAGGATCTCGGTGGCGTAGGGGCCGGTGACCGCGTGCATGGCATCGAACACCATGCGGAAGCCCGAGGCGAACAGGGCGCGGATCGCCGCCATGTCGAACAGGCTCTCCATCAGCTCGGCGTAGTCGGCGACGGGATCGACCACCTCCACCGTCATACCGTCCAGCCGGCTGGTGCCGAGCGTCTCCAGGTCGACGTCGGCGGCCTCGACGATGCGGTAGGCGTCGATCTCCCTGGAGCGGCGGAAGAACGCCTCGGTCAGCGCCTCCGGCGCCGGACCGCCGTTGCCGGCGTTGTACTTGAGGCCGAAGTCGCCGTCGGGCCCGCCCGGGTTGTGGCTGGCCGAGAGGATCAGGCCGCCGAACGTGCCGCGCTTGCGGATCAGGCACGACGCCGCCGGCGTCGACAGGATGCCGCCCCGCCCGACCACCACGTGCGCCACCCCGTTGGCCGCCGCCATCTTCAGGATGGTCTGGATGGCGGCGCGGTTGTGGTGGCGGCCGTCGCCGCCGACCACCAGGGCCGCCCCGGCCAGCCCGTCCAGGCTGTCGAAGATGGACTGGACGAAGTTCTCCAGATAGCGCGGCGCCGCGAAGACGCGTACGGCCTTGCGCAGCCCCGAGGTTCCCGGCCGTTGGTCGGTGAACGGGGTCGTTGGGTGGGTAACGGCAGTCACTGGACGTCCTCCCTGGATACGCGGCGGCCTCCCGGGGCCGTTCCGTGCCCGTCCTGTATGGACCGGCCGCCCCCGCGGGATCAACAGGCGCCGCGCCGAGACCGCGGGGAACGGCGCGATTCCGCATCGTGGAAACGGATCGCACGAATACCGGTCAAACCATGGACAATCCGTCACCATGACGATCGTGGGAGGAAACCCGTCATGAAGATCGCCACCCGGATCGCCATCGGCTTTTCCACCGTCCTCGCCCTCACCCTGGTCGTTGCCCTGGCCGGCTGGACGAGCCTGCAGCGCTTCGCCGATTTCGCCGGGGCGGCGTCGCACCTGGCGGCGATCGACGCGGGTGTGGCCCGGGTCGCCGAAGGGGTGGCGGTCTACGGCCACACCGGCGAGGCCACCGACGCGGCCGAGGTGCGGAGCGGGCTCGACCGGGTGCGCGAGCAGGCGGCGGCGTTGCGCGCGGCGGCCGCGGAGGGCGCCACCATCGCCGAGGCGGTCGAGCGTTACGCCGCGACCTTCGGCCGCCTCGTCGCCCAGCGCGAGGAGGAGGAGCAGCGCCTCGACACGCTGACCGCCCGCTCGGCCGAACTCCGGGTCGCCGCCGAAGGCATCCTGCGCCGCCAGAGCGACCGCTATGAGGAGGCCAGCCGCGGCCTCGCCGCAGCCGAGGCTTCCCTCGACGAAGCCCGGGGCACGGCCTCGATGACCGAGCATCTGGTGGGCCGCATCGGCGAGCTGCGCGCCGGCCTCGCGACGTTGCGGCGAGCCCCTTCGTCCGATGCCGCGGCGGCCGCCGTCGCCGCCGTCGAGGCCGTGCTGGGCGAGGCCGACGCCCTGCAGCGCCGCGTCGCCGGCAGCGCCGAGGAGTCCGCCGTCGCCGACATTGTCGCCACGGCGCAGGGCTACCGTACGGCGCTGGACGGTCTGGCCGGGGCGGCGGCCGGAGGAGCGCTGCCGCCCGACCGGATCGCCACCGCCGACACCGCCGCCGCCGCGCTGGACGCGGCGGCCGCCACCCTGGCCGAGAGCCAGATGGCCGCCTTCGCGTCCCTGCGGGAAGCCACCGGCTATGCCCAGGCCGCCGCGCAGGACGAACTGAACGCCGCGGCCCAGGTCCGCACGCTGGCGCTGCGGATCGCCGCCGCCGTGCAGATGGCGGCGGTCGGCCAGCGCGACTTCCAACTGACCCGCGGGAGCGAGGCCGGCGACGCGGTGGATGCCGCCATGAACCAGGTCCGCGCCCTGGCGGGCGAGGTCGCGGATTTGGTCGACACCGACGACGGCCGCGCCGAGGCCGCGGCCATGGACGCGGCCGCCAGCGCCTTCCAAGAGGAGTTCGCCGCCCTGGCGGCGACGGCGGACCGGCAGGCCGCGGCCGCCATGGCGATGGACGCCGACACCGACGCGATCGCCGACACGGTGGGGCGCCTGGTGGCGGCGCAGGAGGCGGCGCGCGACGGCACCCGTCGCAACGCCGAGGGGCTGATCGTCGTCGGCGCCGCGCTGGCCCTGCTGCTGGGCGCCGGCCTCGCCTGGGCGATCGGCCGCAGCGTGGTGCGGCCGCTGCACGCCATGGCCGGGGCGACCGCGCGCCTCGCCGACGGCGACCTCACGGTCGCCATCCCCGGCGGCGAGCGCAAGGACGAGATCCGCGGCCTCGCCGCGGCGGTCGAGGTGTTCAAGCGCAACGCGCTGGAACGCCGCCGCCTGGAGGAGGAGCGCGACCTCCTGCAGCGGCGCGGCGAGGCCGAACGCCGTCAGGCCATGCGCGACGTCGCCGACGCCTTCGAGGCGTCGGTCGGCGCCGTCGCCGAACGGCTGCGGCAGGCGGCCGACGCCATGGCGCAGGACGCCGCGGCCATGTCGGCCGACGCGGCCGCGACCCGCACCGGCGCGGCCACGATGGCGACGGCGGCCGAGCAGACCAGCGCCAACGTACAGACCGTCGCGGCGGCGGCCGACGCGCTTTCGGCCTCGGTCGGTGCCATCGCCGACCGCCTCGCCGAATCCGCCCGCGCCGCCGCCGGGGCCGCCACCCGCGCCGGCGACACCAACCGCATCGTCGAGGGGCTGGCCGCCGCCGCCGGCCGGATCGGCCGGGTGGTGGAGATGATCGGCGAAATCGCCGGCCAGACCAACCTGCTGGCGCTGAACGCCACCATCGAGGCGGCGCGCGCCGGGGAGGCCGGCAAGGGCTTCGCCGTCGTCGCCGGCGAGGTCAAGACGCTGGCCGGGCAGACCAGCCGGGCGACGGCGGAGATCACCGCGCAGATCGCCGACATGCAGGCCGCCACCGACGAGGCGGTGGCGGCGATCCGCGCCATCGTCGGCTCGGTCGAGGCGATCAGCGCCTCGGTCGGCGACGTCACCCAGGCGATGAACGAGCAGGGCGACGCCACCCACCGGATCGCCCGCGGCGTCCAGGAGGCCGCCGTCGGCTCCCACGTGGTGAAGGAGCGCATCGCCGAGGTGACCGCAGCCGCCGTCAAGACCGGCACCGTCGCCCAGGCGGTCCACACCGCCTCCCGCGGCCTGGCCGGGCAGACCGACGCGCTGCGCACCGAGGTGGAGGGATTCCTGCGGCGCGTGCGGGCCTCCTAAGCAGGTTTGCCCCACGCCACCGTGAGACGATCTGCTAAGTCTTTGAGACGGGCTGTGAGGCACGCCGCCGACGCCGCTGGTAGCGTCGCCGACGGCCCGGTGCGGCCCCGGGGTCGCCAGGCCGGCGGCGGCGGACCGCTGGCAGGGCGAATGTCACTGGCCTTTCCACCGTCGAATCTTATCATCCGGCGGCACGCCGGGCGTACAGCGGGATGGGATGCGATGACTCGATCGGAACGCCGGCCGGCTGCCGCCACGCCGCGGACCACGCCGGCGCCGACAGGCACGTACGGCCGGGCGGCGCGGCGCCTGCCCCTTCCTCCCCTGAGACTCCGGCACGGACCATGACCCTCTTCCGCAAGAGCGCCCTCGACCGGCTGTCCAGCCCGGAGCGGCTGGACACCGTCTTCGTGGCGGCGCCGACCGGATACTGGATCGCCTTCCTGGCGGCGGCCCTGCTGATCGGCGCGGCCGTGGTCTGGTCGCTCGTCGGGCGCATCCCGACGCGGGTCGCCGGCGACGGCATCCTGCTGAGCGCGCGCGGCGAAGTGTTCTCGGCGGCCGCCAAGGGCGGCGGCTCGCTGCTGGAGTTCCGCGTCCAGCCGGGGCAGCGGGTCGCCGCCGGCGACACGCTGGCGGTCATCGACCAGAGCCTCGTCCTGCGCCGGCGCGACGCCGAGGCGGCGACCCTGCGCCAGATGCAGGCCCGGCACACCGAACTGGTGGAGGAGGACCGCCAGCAGAGCGCCCGCCGCCGGGAGATCCTGAGCGCCCAGAAGACCGCGCTGGACGACCAGCTCCGGCGGCTGCGCACGCGGCTGCAGGCGGTGCGCACCCAGGCGGCCGACCAGCGCGCCCTGCTGGAGCGCGGGTTCACCACCCGCGCCCGCGTGCTCGACGTCGAGCGCGAGCTGAACGAGCTGGTCGAGCGGATCGACGGGCTGGAGCAGAAGTCGCTGGCGCTCGACGCCGAGGAACACAGCCGCCAGGCGGAATGGCGCCTGAAGCTGCTCGACCATGACAACGAGATCCAGCGCCAGCAGGACCGGCTGCGCACCGTCGAGGCGGAGCTGCGCGAGAACTCCACCGTCCAGGCGCCGGTGGACGGCATCGTCACCGAACTCGCGGCGTCGCTCGGCGACGTGGTGTCGCCCGGCATGCCGGTCATCCGCATCGTCCAGGAGGCGGAGGTGCTCGACGCGCTGGTCTTCCTGCCGCCTCTCAAGGCCAAGCAGGTGCGGCCCGGCATGGCGGTGCAGGTCGAACCCGGCGTCGCCAAGAAGGAGGAGTACGGGGCGGTGTCCGGGCGCGTGCGCACCGTGTCCGACCTGCCGGCCTCGCGCGAGGCGCTGACCGCCATGCTCCACAACGCCGGGCTGGTGGAGCTGTTCATGCGCGAGGGGCCGCCGATCATCGTCCGCGCCGACCTGGAGGCGGACGCCGCCACCGTCTCCGGCCTGCGCTGGTCCAGCGGCGAGGGCCCGCCCTACCGCATCGAGCCGGGCACCCTGGCGCGCCTCAACGTCTCCGTGCGCGAACAGGCGCCGGCGGAGCTGGTGCTGCCGTTCCTGCGCTCGCTGGTCGGGACCTGAGATGGCCGGTCGTCAGGCCCGCCGGCCACGCCGCCATCCACGCGCCGTCACGCCGACGCTGCTGCAGATGGAGGCGGTGGAATGCGGCGCCGCGGCACTCGGCATCGTCCTGCACCATTTCGGCCGTCATCCGCCGCTGGAAGAGCTGCGCGTCGAGTGCGGCGTGTCGCGCGACGGCAGCAAGGCCAGCGACATCCTGCGGGCGGCGCGGCGTTACGGCTGCGAGGCCTCGGGCATGCGGCTGGAGCCGGCGGCGGCGCTGGCCATGCCGTTTCCCTTCATCGCCCACTGGAACTTCAACCATTTCCTCGTCGTCGAGGGGGTGCGCGGCGGCACGGTGTTCCTCAACGACCCGGCGACCGGCCCGCGCCGCGTCACCATGGTCGAGTTCGACGCCGCCTTCACCGGCATCGCGCTGTGCGTCAGGCCGGGGCCGGAGTTCACGCGCGACGCCCGGCCGCCCGGGGTGCTGCGCCAGGTGGCGCCGCTGCTGGCGCGGGCCGGGTCGGCGGTGCCGCTGGCGGTGCTGATCAGCCTGCTGCTGATCGTGCCGGGGCTGCTGATCCCCGCCTTCACCAAGATCTTCGTCGACGACTACCTGATCCACGAGAACACCGGCTGGCTGCGGCCGCTGATCGCCGTCATGCTGGCGACCGCCGTCCTCTACGGCGGGCTGACGTGGCTGCAGCAGCTGGTGCTGCTGCGCGCCCAGACCGCGCTCGCGGTGGCGGGCTCGGCGCGCTTCCTCTGGCACCTCCTGCGGCTGCCCGTGGAGTTCTTCACGCAGCGCCACACCGGCGACGTGGCGAACCGGGTGCACGCCAACGACCGGCTGGCCGCCATCGCCGCCCGGGAGGTCGGGGCGAGCGCCGTCAACGCCATCACCGCCGCCTTCTACGCCCTGGTGATGCTGGCGCTGGACCCGCTGCTGGCGACCGTCTGCCTGCTGCTCGGCACCACCAACCTGGCGGTCTGGAAGCTGATGGCGCGCCGGCGCGAGGACGCCGGCCGGCGCCTCGCCCAGGACCTCGGCCGTTTCGAGAGCGCCACGGTGACCGGCATCCTCGCCATCGAGACCTTGAAGGCGACCGCCACCGACGACGACTATTTCGGCCGCTGGTCGGGCCTGCAGGCGAACCACAACGCCAACCAGCGCCGGCTCGGCTCCTACGGGCTGGTCGCCGCCGGGTTCCAGCCGCTGGTGAGCGGGCTGACCACCGCCGCCATCCTCGGCATCGGCGGCCTGCGGGTGGTCGACGGCCACATGACGATCGGCACGCTGGTCGCCTTCCAGATGCTGGTGCAGAGCTTCATGGGCCCGCTCTCGGCCCTGGTCGCGGTGTTCGGCACGCTGATCGAGGCCAAGGCCGACCTGGCGCGGGTCGCCGACGTGCTGCGGCACCCGCGCGCCCTGCCCTTCGCCGAGCCGGCCGCGGCGCCGGCGCAACCGCCCGTCCCGATCCGCCGCCTCGCCGGACGGGTGACGCTGGAGGGGGTGACCTTCGGCTACCAGCGCTACGCCCCGCCGCTGATCGAGGGGTTCGACCTGGAGGTGGCGCCGGGCGCCCGGATCGCCGTGGTCGGCGGGTCCGGCAGCGGCAAGTCGACGCTCGCCCGGCTGATCGCCGGTCTGCACCGGCCGTGGAGCGGCACCATCCGGTTCGACGGCGTGCCGATGGACGCGCTGCCGCGCGCCGCCCTCGTCGCCTCGGTCGGCGTGGTGGCGCAGGAGGTGCACGTGCTGGCCGGCACGGTGCGCGAGAACCTGTCCATGTGGGACCCGACCGTCGCCGACCGGGCGCTGATCGCGGCGCTGCGCGACGCCGACATCATGGAGGTGGTGGCCGCCCGCCCCGGCGGCCTGTCCGACCGCATCGCCGAGGGCGGCGCCAACTTCAGCGGCGGCCAGGCGCAGCGGCTGGCGATCGCCCGCGCGCTCGCCCGCGACCCGGCGATCCTCGTCCTCGACGAGGCGATGGCGGCGCTCGACCCCGTGACCGAGCAGCGCATCGACGAGGCGATCCGCCGCCGCGGCTGCACCTGCATCGTCGTCGCCCACCGCCTCAGCACCGTGCGCGACGCCGACGAGATCGTCGTGCTCGACCGCGGCCGGGTGGCGGAGCGCGGCAGCCACGACGCGCTGATCGAGCGCGACGGCGTCTACCGGCGGCTGATGGGCGGCGAATGACGGCCATGCCCGACCAGCGGACCCTCGCCCCGACCGGCGACGACGGCCCCCGCACCCTGGCCGGCAACCGCCCGCTGCGCCTCGACGGGCTGTCGCGGCTGCTGCGGATCGCCGAGGGACGGGTCTCCGTGTTCGCCATGCGGCTGGACGCGCAGGAGCGGCCGGTCGGCACGCGCCTGCACGTGGTCACCGTCGGGCCGGGGGACGTCCTGCCGGGCTGGCCGGAGGCCGGGGCCGGGACCGGGCTGTTCGCCGTCGCCATCGGCACGGCGACCCTGGCCGGGCTGGACCGCGCCACGCTCGCCGCCGCCGCGGCCGCCGGCGACGCGGACGCCCGGGACGCGGCCGACCGGCTGGACACCATCCTGGCGGCGTTCGGAACCGCCCACGCCCCGACCGACGTCCCTCCCGACGCCCAGCGGATCGAACCGGGCGAGACCCTGCACGCGGACCGCCCGCGCACCCTCGTCGGCCACCCCGCCGTCTGGGCCGAGGTCGACGACGGGGCGGACGGGCCGCACCTGCTGACCGCGCGCGCCTGGCTGACGGTCGCCGCGGGACGGACGGTCCGCGCGCTGTCGACCGCCGACGTGCTGGCCCGCCGCGGCTGGGCCCCCATCGACACGGTGTGCGCGGGCGTCCTCCAGTGGCTGCGCGCCGAGATCGGGCTCGCCGACGTCGAGGCGCAGGAACGCATCGAGGCCCGCGCCGCCGGCGACGAGACGGCGGTCCGCGCCTCCCTGCGCGCGGCCGTCGGCCTGCTGGGCGGCCCCGCCAGCGAGCACGGGGCGGCGGGCGCCGCCGGCGATCCGGTGGCCGTGGCGGTGCGGCGCGTCGCCGGCCAGCTCGGCATCCCGCTCCGCCCGCCCGCGGGCGAGGAGCCGGGCGGCGCCGCCGGCCTGCCGCGGGCGGTGCAACGGCACGCGCGCGCCTCCGGCTTCCGCTGCCGCGCCGTCACCCTGCCCGACGGGTGGTGGCGCCGCGACATGCCGTCCTTCGTCGGCGCGCGGGCCGACACCGGCGCGGCCTGCGCCGTCCTGCGCCGCGGCTCGGGCCGCTTCGACATCGTCGACGCCGACGGCCGGCGCACCCGCGCGACCGCCGGCACGGCCGCCGCCGTGGCCCGCGAGGCCGTGGCGCTGTACCGGCCGCTGCCGGCCCGCGCGCTCGGCGTGCGCGACGTGCTGACGCTCGCCTTCGCCGGCTCGGGACGGGACGTCGCCGGCGCGGTCCTGCTGACCCTGGTGTCGGTCCTGCTCGGGCTGCTGGTCCCGGTGGCCACCGGCATCCTGGTCAACGAGGCCGTGCCCTACGCCGAGGTGGCGACGATCGTCCACATGGCCCTGGGGCTCGCCGCCATCGCCGTCGGCAGCGCCATGTTCGCGCTGGTCCGCACCTTGCTGCTGCTGCGCTTCGAGGGGCGCGCCGACGCCCAGCTCCAGGCCGGCACCTGGGACCGCCTGCTGAGGCTGCCCGCCACCTTCTTCCGGCGCTTCCAGACCGGCGACCTGCTGATGCGGGCGCTGGCGCCGACCCAGCTCCGCCAGGTGGTCGCCGACACGCTGCTCAGCAGCGGTCTGTCCGCCATCTTCTCCGTCGTCAACTTCGCGCTGATGCTGACCTACGACGTGCGCCTGGCGCTGGCGGCCGTCGCGGTGGCGCTGGTGGCCGGGGTGCTGCTGTCCGCCACCGGCGTCGTCCAGCTGCGCTACGAGCGCCGTACGCTGGAGCGGGCCGCGGAGGTCTCCTCGACCCTGATCGACATGCTGAACGCGCTGCCGACGGTGCGGGTCAACGGCGCCGAGGACCGGCTCTTCGCCCGCTGGCTCGGCCTGTTCAGCGCGCAACGGCGCGAGGGGTTCCGGGTCGGCCTGGCGGCCGCCGCCTTCGCCGTGCAGAACGCGCTGATCCCCCTGCTGGCGACGCTCGCCTTCTTCCTGGTCGTCGCCACCGCGGCCGATCCCATATCGGTGGGCGACTTCGTCGCCTTCAACGCCGCCTTCGGCCAGTTCATCGGCGCCGTGCTGGGCGTGGTGACGGCGCTGACCGCCTCGCTCGACGCCGTCCCCATCTTCAAGCGGCTGAAGCCGATCCTCGACGCCGTGCCGGAGAGCACCGCCGACAAGCCGGAGGTGGGTCCGCTGGAAGGCCATATCGCCGTCGACGACGTGACGTTCCGCTACGGCGACGGGCCGCCGGTCCTCGACGACGTCAGCTTCGCCGCCGAGCCCGGCGCCTTCGTGGCGCTGGTCGGGCCGTCGGGCTCCGGCAAGTCGACCCTGTTCCGCCTGCTGCTGGGGTTCGAGACGCCGGAGAGCGGCATCGTCAGCTACGACGGCCGGTCGCTGGCGGACGTCGATCCCGCCTCGGTGCGCCGCCAGCTCGGCGTCGTCCTGCAGCGCGGCACCCTGCTGCCCGGCAGCATCCTGGAGAACATCGTCGGCTCGTCCCCCCTCGGCCTCGACGACGCCTGGGAGGCGGCGCGGCTCGCCGGGCTGGAGGAGGACATCCGCGCCATGCCCATGGGCATGCACACGCTGCTGTCCGACGGCGCCGCCACCCTGTCGGGCGGCCAGCGCCAGCGCCTGATGATCGCCCGCGCCATCGTCCGCCGGCCGCGCGTCCTGCTGCTGGACGAGGCGACCAGCGCGCTCGACAACCGCACGCAGGCGATCGTCGCCGACAGCCTGGCGCGGCTGAACGCCACCCGCGTCGTCATCGCCCACCGCCTCAGCACCGTCGTCCACGCCGACCGCATCTGCGTCCTCGAGCGCGGCCGCATGGTGCAGAGCGGCACCTACCGCGAGCTGATGGCGACGGACGGACCGTTCCGCGCGCTGACCCGCCGGCAACTGGTGGACGGGGCGGGGCGGGCGTGACCGGCCCGCCCCGCCCCGTCCACCAGTTGCCGCGGGATGAGACTCCCCGCCAAGTCTTTGAGACGTTCCGTCGGGCCGCCGGACCGGCGATCCGCTACCGTTCGGCCATCACACCGACGGGCCGGAACGCCGGCCGTCCCAGGGGGAGCGCGATGGCCGACACGAACCACGCCGCGCCGCCGTCGACCGGCACGGTCGAGCGCCGGCTGAAGGAGATCCTCGCCGCCGCGACGGTCGACCCCGCCCTGCGCCGGCGGCTTCAGGACGATCCCGCCGCCGTGCTGGCGCAGGCCGGGCTGCCCGTCGCCGACGGCGTGCGGGTGACCGTCGAGGAGGCCGCCATGGACGAGGTGGCCGCCGTCCTCGACCGGAGCACGCAGGACCACATCGTCCTGCCGCTGCCGCCGCGCCGGGACGGCGTGCTGTCCGATGACCAGCTGGACGCGGTGGCCGGCGGCGGGGTGGGCATGGGGCTCCTGGCCGGAGCCTTCTTTCCCATCAACGCCCTGATCACCATCGGCAACAACCTGACCAAGCCGCAGAACATCGGCAACGCGCTGGGGCAGCTCGCCCAGGGCGTCGCCGATCACTGGAACGCGCCGAACTGAGCGGGGACGCCGGCATCGCGCCGGCCCCGCCCTTTCGACGACCCCGGTGCGCGCCACCGCCCGAGACCAAGGAGACCGCCCATGACCGACGCCGCGACCAGCCCGGCCGCGCCCACCGTCGAGCTCGCGCTCGGCCGCATCATCACGGCCGCCGCCGGCGACGCCGCCCTGCACCGGCGCCTGAAGGCCGACCCGGCCGCGGTGCTGCGCGACGCCGGCCTGGCCGTTCCGGCCGGCGTCACCGTGACGGTCGAGGAGGTCGCCCGCGACGGCGCGGCCGGGGTCCTGGCGCGCAGCACCGACGACCACCTCGTCCTGCCGCTGCCGCCGCTCGCGGACGGCGCGCTGTCCGACGAGGACCTCGACGCCGTGGCCGGCGGCGGGCCGCTGGAGGGCCTGTGGAGCGCCGTCACCCTGCCGTTCAACCTGGCGACCCGCTTCATGAACTCGAACAGCGGCCACGGCCTCGGCGAGTACGCGAGCGAACTCGCCGCCGGCGTCACGCAGAAGTGGAACAACCCGAACACCGTCTGACGCAATGCCGGTCCGACGCCGCGAGGAGACGAACAGCATGTCCCATGAAGTCACCCCCGATGGAACCGTCCTGGCCAGGGAAAACGCCGAAGCGGCCCTGAAGGGGCTCCTGAGCGCCGCCGCCTCCGATCCCGTCCTGCGGGACCGCCTGAAGGCCGCACCGCTGGACACCCTGCGCGACGCCGGCCTGCGGGTCGCCGACGGCGTCACCGTCTCGGTGGAGGAGGTGCCCCTGGCGGAGCTCGCCGCCGCCGCCGCGCGCAGCACCGACCGCCACGTCGTCCTGCCGCTGCCGCTGCCCAACGCGCCGCTGTCGGATCAGGACCTCGACGCCGTGTCCGGCGGCGGTCCCCTGCTGGGCGTCCTGGCCACCGTGGGCATGCCCTTCGCCTCCCTCTTCGAGGTGGTGGCGAACCTCGGCAACCCCGAACGGATGGGTGCGCGGCTCGCGCGGACCGGCCAAAGCGTCGCCGAGCTGTGGGGTCGCCCGGGCGTGTGAGACGGCCGCCGCCGGCGGCTACAGCGCCGCCAGCCCGTCCACCCAGCGCCCCAGCTCGGCGGCGACCGACGACATCGCCGCGGCGTGGGCGAAAACGCCCGCCGAGGTGGCCCGCGCGTCGCGCGGCGTCATGCCGAAGGTGCTGCGGAAGGCGCGGCTGAAGGACGCCTCGGAGCCGAACCCCCAGGCGTACGCGACGTCGGCGATGCGGGGGCGCCGGTCCGCGGCGATCAGGTCGGCCATGCTGCGGGCCAGGCGCCGCTCGACGATGTAGGCGGAGACGCCGCCCAGGGGCTCGAACATGCGGTAGAGGGTCGGGCGCGAGACCCCGACCGCCGCGGCGACCGCCGCCGCCCCCAGCTCGGGATCGGCGAGGTTCGTCTCGATGTAGCGCTTGGCCGCGCGGAAGCGGGCGGCGCGCATCTCGGGCACCACCAGGTCGAGGGCGTCGAGCGTCGGCTTCAGGCAGCCGGCGACGAAGGCCGCGCTGCCGCGCCCCAAGGCGAGCGCGTCGCGCGCCGACAGATGACGGGCCGCCTCGTGGAGCGTGCGGACGTGGCTGCCGAGCAAGGCGCCGACCGCGCTGTCGCCGCGCAGCACGAGCCCGTGCAGGGCGTCGGGGGCCGACAGCATGGGCGCCAGCAGGTCACGGGAGAAGCACAACGTGCAGTGGGTGAAGTCCACGTCCGTGGTCTCGGTCGGCTGCGCCATGTCGATGATGCAGACGTCCCCCGCCCGGGCGGTGACCGGCCGGCCGGCCATCGTGCCGCCGAAGTGCCCGCGCTGCACCAGCTGCACCAGGTAATGGTCGACGCCGCTGCGCGCGATGGCGTAGGGGCTGCGCCGGAACGTCTGGGTGACCGACGAGCAGGAGCCGACGAGCACGCTGCCCATGTGGTAGGTGTCCATGGTGCCGCGGAACGCGTGCACCGCCGCGGCGTCGGCGAGGCTCAGGTCGAAGAACGGGGCGAACTCGCTGCGCCACCGCCAGAACGCCTCCTCCGCGGCCAGTCCGGCGCTGTCGAAGCGCAGAACGGGAAGAGTGCCGTCCGTCTCGGCCATGGTCGTCCGTGCCGCCCGTCGAGGTTGTGGTCCGGACATAGGAGCCAGAGCAACGGCCACGCCGTCAAGGGGCTGCCGCTGACCGCTTGCCCGCGTCCGCCGCGGCGGCGGACGCGGTGTCCCATCACTTCAGCGCCAGGACCAGCTGGAACGCCTTAATGACCATGCGCTTGCGGTGGTAGAAGCGGTGCGCGTCGGTGCGCTGCGTGCCCGACACGACCTCCATCTGGGCGCAGCCGCGCTCCTTGGCCTGGCCGGCCAGCCAGTCGAACAGGGTGTCGCCGAGGCCCAGCGAACGGTGGGCCGAGCTGGTCACCAGGTCCTCGACGTACATGTAGGTGCCGCGCGACAGGGTCTCGTGGACGCGGAAGCCCGCACAGCCCGCGATCTCGCCGTCGACGCGCAGCAGGGCCAGGGTGTAGCCGTCGTCCATCTGGCGGCGGACCTGGTTGCGATAGGCCTCGACGTCGGTCAGGTGGCTGCGGAGCTGCCGCATGATGGCGAAGCTCGCGTCGATGTCGGCATCGTTGCGCGCCGGCTCGATGGCGATGTTGCCCTGGCTCATGGTCGCTCTCCTCTCCTTAGTGTTCCGGGACGGGACCGGCTCCGTCGCGCGTCCGGCCGGCACCGCGGGAGAGGGTGGTCAGGAAACAATGGGACCAGCAAGCAAACGCCGGACTCTTTCCACCCCTTGACATCGGGCGGCGGCGCTCCAACCGGCCACGAGTTGCCTGTTGACACCAGGTATATGGTATACCAGAATGCGCCTGCATTGTGACGCCAACAATCGGCCAGGCAACCCATTGCCCAGGCCGAGGGTGTCGAAGGTAGGGAGAGGGCCACGCAACCATGAAAATCTGCATCTATGGATCGGGAGCGATCGGCGGCTATCTCGGCGTTCGTCTGCACCAGGCCGGGGCCGACGTCAGCCTCGTGGCGCGCGGCGCCCATCTCGAGGCGATGCGCGCGAACGGCGTGAAGCTCCTCGTCGGCGACGAGGAGCAGGTCGTCCATCCCCGTTGCACCGACGACCCGGCCGAGCTGGGCCCGCAGGACTACGTCATCGTCGGCCTCAAGGCCCATTCCGTGCCGGGCGTCGTCGACGCCATGCAGCCGCTGCTGGGCGAGGACACGGCCGTCGTCACCGCGGTCAACGGCATTCCCTACTGGTACTTCCACAAGCACGGCGGCGAGTTCGAGGGGCGCACCCTCGAGACGGTGGATCCCGGCGGCAAGCAGTGGAACGGCCTGGGGCCGGAGCGCGCCATCGGCTGCATCGTCTATCCCGCCACCGAGGTGGTGGCGCCGGGCGTCATCAAGCACGTCTACGGCGACAAGTTCCCGCTGGGCGAGCCGGACGGCTCGACCTCGGCGCGCGTGCAGGCGCTGAGCCAGGTCATGGAGGCCGGCGGCCTGAAGGCGCCGATCCGCGACCGCGTGCGCGACGAGATCTGGCTGAAGCTGTGGGGCAACCTGTGCTTCAACCCGATCAGCGCGCTGACCCACGCCACCCTCGACGTCATCTGCGGCGATCCCGAGACCCGCGCCGTCGCCAAGGCGATGATGCTGGAGGCCAAGGAGATCGGCGACCGGCTGGGCGTCCATTTCCGGGTCGACGTGGAGCGCCGCATCAACGGCGCCGCCGCCGTCGGCGCCCACAAGACCTCGATGCTCCAGGACCTGGAGCGCAGCCGTCCCATGGAGATCGACGCGCTCGTCTCGGTGGTCCAGGAGATGGGCCGGATGGTCGGCGTCGCCACGCCCACCCTCGATGTCGTCCTCGCGCTGGTCCGCCAGCGCGGCGAGATCGCCGGCTGCTACACCCGGCCCGCCGCTCCGGCGCCGGCCGCCACGGAGCCGCCGGTCGTCGCCGCCGCCCAGTAGCCGTCCCCGCGTCATCGTCTTCCCCAGGCGCCGCCCCCTCGCTCGTCCCTCCGGGAGAGCGAGGGGGCTTCGCGGCGCCAGCCGTGGGAAAGGTGAAAGGGGGCGGGAACCGCGTGCCCTGTCCTTCCGGCACCCTCACCCCTCCCGTGCCTCGCAGCCCCCTTCCCTCTCCCGGGGCGGGACGGGACCGGGGCGAGCGCCAAGAACAAGGTTCCAATACGACCATGAAGATCGCAATTCCCAAGGAGCGGCGTGCCAACGAGAAGCGCGTCGCCGCCTCGCCGGAGACGGTGAAGAAGCTGAAGGGGCTGGGCCTCGA
>NZ_JBPJSP010000031.1:0-81908 GCF_051225715.1 Azospirillum sp. ST 5-10 | reverse complement strand
GAACGCGGCGACCCTCTCCCGGCCTTCAGGCCAACCATCCTATCAGGAGGTCGCCCGATGAGTGGAAGTCATACAAGCGGCCACAGGCAGCGGCGGCATTCCCCTTCATCGTCCAGGAGTTGCCAATGGGATTCGCGGGCTTTCTGGCCTTCATCGCTCTCGCCGTGCTTTTGGGGCGGAAGGCATGGCTTCTCGTCACGCTCGCCATCGCCGTGTTCCTGGCCTTCGCAGTTCCAGTCCAGTTCTTCCTGATCGTTGCAGGGAGCTTCGCCGTCACCCTGCTCGGAGCTGTCGTCTGGGCCGTTCTCGCCCGGCGGAACGGGGCACGCGCACGCTCCGGCGGCGATGGAGACGGCTAGGGCGGTGACAGACGGAAAACGCGCTTGCCATGCCTCCGCCGGCGCAGCAACACGCGCCCTACCATCCTCCCCCAGGTCTGCGACGGTCTCTACGCCGGGGAAGGGTCATCCCTGCACCGTGAAACTTGGCAATCGACGTCCATCGGTTGTAACCATTCCGTCTGGAGCATCCACCCAAATCGAGTGGGCGGCTTCCGCCGTCTTCACGCAAACCACCGAGAGCAACCGTGAGCGAAGCCTTTCTTCCCGGTACCCGCGTCAAGGCCCGTGGTCTCGCGTGGGAGGTGGTGGAATGTGAGCCAGCCGGCGAGCAGAGCCGGCTGCGCCTGCGCTGTCTCGACGGAGAGTTGCGCGGCGAGGAGATCGACCTTCTGGTTCCCATGGAGCGGGTGGAGCCGAGACGGCGCGACTTCGGCCCCGAGAGGGCGGGCCGGCTGTCGGATTGGCGTCTCTATCATCAAGCCTATCTCCTGGAGCAGGAACTGGGTCCACGTGCCCTCTTGGCCGCGGAGCCGGGCCGACTCGATCCACAACCCTACCAGCTCGTTCCGGTGATGCGAGCGTTGGAAATGGGACGGCCGAGACTGATGCTGGCGGATGGCGTGGGCCTGGGCAAGACGGTCCAGGCCGGCATCGTCATCACCGAACTGATCGCCCGCCGCCGGACCCACCGCGTGCTCATCGTCTCTCCCGCTGGAACTCTGCTGGCGCAATGGGATCGGGAGCTTCGCACCCGATTCGGCCTACGCTTCACCACCATCGCCGATTGGGGAAGCCTCCAGGAGGAGCGGCGGAAGCTGGAGCTCGGCGCCAATCCCTTCAACGCCACGGCCTTCTGTCTCACCTCGATCGACTTCGCCAAGCAGGAGAAGGTGCTCCAGGATCTGGAGCGGTCGACCTGGGACCTAATTATCATCGACGAGGCGCACCATTGCACGCGCGTGGCTGGCGAGGAGCGGGAAGACTCCCAGCGCCGTCGGCTCGCGGAAGCGCTCGCCCGTATCGCCGACGGGCTCCTTCTCCTGACGGCCACGCCCCACGACGGATACGACGCGCATTTCGCATCGCTGCTGGAGTTGCTGGACCCGAGCCTCGTGGACGGCCGCGGGGGCCTGCGTGGCGACGCCTACCGGCGGAACGTGATCCGCCGTCTGAAAAGCCACCTTCACAAGCCGGGCACCACCGACCCGATGTTCCCAACGCGGGAAGTCGCCCCTTGCCCGGTCGCCCCCAATCCCGACGAGCGCCCAGCCTTCGCGGCGTTTCAGCGGGCGCTTCTGGAGTTCGTTTCGCCGCGCCTCCGCCGGGCGTTGCGCGAGAAGCGATACGCGGAGGTCTTGGCCTTTGTGACGCTGCTGAAGCGCTCCGTGTCCACCGTGCGCGCGGTGCGCAACACCCTGGAGCGCGTGGGCGAGCGGTACGAGCGCCTGCGTGAGGAATCCGCCGGATTGGTGCAGGCGCGGCAGGATCGGCTGCGCACGCTGCGCGAATACCGCCGCCGTATGGAGCGTTTTGGCACTCTGACCTTCGAGGAGGAGGAGGACCAAGCCTCCCTGGAGGCGGAAGACATCGCTCAGGAGTTGCTGGAAGCCGGCGGCGAGGAATTGGACGCGGTGATCCAAGCCTCGGAGCGGGACCGCCGACGGGCCAGGGCCGACCACGGCCGGTTCGACAAGGCGTGGGACGCGGTGCAGGCGCTGATCGATCTGGCCGATCTGGCAATGCCGGAAGACCCGAAACTCCCCGCCCTCGTCGCGCGGATCGCCGAGATCCGCCAGAGCGAGCCTGACGCCAACGTGCTCGTCTACACCGAGTACACCGACAGCCAGGATGCGGTCGTCGATTTCCTGGCCCGCGCCGCCGCGGAAGGCGTCTTGTCCGGGCGCGTCGAGCGGATTAGCGGCCGCGACAGCGACGAGGCCCGCACGGCCATTACCGGACGCTTCACGGACGAGGATGGCATCGTGCTGGTCAGCACCGACGCGACGGCGGAGGGTCTGAACCTGCACGAGCGTTGCCATCACCTGATCCATCTGGAACTGCCTTACAACCCGAACCGCCTCGAGCAGCGCAACGGCCGCATCGACCGGTACGGCCAGACACACACGCCGCAGGTCCGATACCTCTACATGACCGGAACATTCGAAGAACGGCTGCTGCTGCGGCTGATCGCGAAGTACGAGCGCCAGCGCGCCAGCCTGACCTTCATGCCGAACACGCTGGGCGTGCTGGCCGACGAGAGCCAAACCGCCACCGTCCGTCTGCTGCAGGGGCTGGCGGAGGAACAGGGCTTGCTGTTTCAACACGCCAATACGGAGCTGAAACACCTGGAGCAGGTGGACGACGGTTCGACCACCGTGGCCTATCAGGAGATGCTGGCCGAGGTCGATCGCGCCATCGCCGGGTACGAGAGGGCCGGGAAGACCCACAACTGGTATCTGGAGTCCGGGCTGAACGCCGAACAGCGCACATTGGACGCCGCGGACGAGGCGTTGCGGCGGGGCGTGGCCGTGAACGGCACGCCCGACCTTGTCGCCTTCGTCCGCGATGCCATCGAATCCGAGGTTGGAACGGGCAACACGCTGGCGGACGGGGGGGACGGCGTGCTGACGCTGTCGGTCCCCAGCGATTGGGCGGCCGGGCTCGACGGCCTTCCCGGCTTCGAGCGTGAAACGCGCCAGCTGCGCTTCAGCCGCGACCGCACCCGCATGCATGATGCGCAGAAGCGGGCGCTCGGCTACATCGGGCGGGCGCACCCCCTGTTGCGCCGGGCCATCGATCGCGTACGGCGCATCGAATCCCTGGGCACGGCTGACCTGCTCGACCGCCGCGTCAGCGTCGCGCTGGCGGACCCCGGCGCGCCGGCGGCGCTTCTGCTGACCTTCGTGGGAACGGTGCGGAGCCCGCTTGGCGTCGAGTACCAGCGCGTGATCGCTGTCCGGGTGACAGCGGAAGGCGATCCCGAAGTGCTCGGCGAAAGCCCTGAGTGGATCCGCTTCGCCGACGACCGGAGGGCGCGTTCGGGGCGTGGTGTATGGGAGAAGCGCTTCGCCGGCTGGGTGCCCACGCGGCAGAATGCGGCCTTCGAGGCCGCAGCACTGGCCTTCCGGACGCTGACCGACGTATTTGTCGAGGAGCACCGGGCGCGTACGGAGCGTGACCGGCAGGATCTCGCCCTGTGGGTCCGTCTGCGGGCCAACGACCTGTGCGGGGCGGCGCAGCCAACCACAGGCGACCTGTTCGCCCCGGCAGACGGCCGTGGCGCATGGCAAAGCCTGACCGACCCGGTGCAGCGGCTCGCCGCGTTCGCAGTGGATCGGGAGCCTTCACCGCGCCAGCGGACCGAGGCGGAGGCGGTCGTCAAGCTCTACAAGCAGCGCCTGGACGAGATCGAACGGAGGGGACGCCTCACCATCGAGCGCCCGCAGGCAGTCGGTATGCTGATGCTGGTTCCCTCGGAGGCATGACGTGAACAAGACGGGTTTCCTTTCCGACTGCACGGTGTTCGGCCCGGCGCTGCCGGAACCTTTCGTCCGTTTCGAGTTGGAATCCTATCTCGGGCGGGCCGGACTGCTGCCGAAGACAACCGGGGACGAGGGCCGGGCGCTTCAGGCCCGGTGGGAGGCATACCGGCGCCGGATCAAGTCGCTCAGCGCCGGCGGCAAGGAGCGCGTGTACAACCAGATCGTGATGCCGCTGGTGGAGCCGCTGGGCTACACCCGGTTGCAGCGTCAGGACCCTGTCCGCACCCGCGAAGGGGACGAGGACGGCGGATCCACCTTGGTCACCGACGACGGTGCCACCCTTCTGCGCGTCTGGACGGTCGCGCTGGGCACCGATCTGGACGCGCCGTCGCGCCGGGGCACGGCCTACAGATTCAGCCCCAGCCGCAGCGCGCAGCGCGTCCTGCTGACCAAGGGCGAGCGGCTGGGGCTGCTGACCGACGGGGCCGAGCTGCGCCTGCTGCTCTGCGATCCGGCGCGGCCCGACAGCCACATCACGATCCCGCTCCAGGGGAACTCCGGCTGGGAGCGTCAGCGCAAGGCGCCGGATTCCTTCCGGGTGCTGCTGGCGCTCGCCTCGCCGCGCGGCGTGAGGGCGGTGCCGGAGCTGACCGAGGCCGCCCGGCAGGCCCAGACCCGCGTCACCGGCGAGTTGCGCAAACAGGCCAAGACCGCGGTCATCGAGTTCATCCAGGCCCTGTTGGACCACGAATCCAACCGCGCAGTGCTCGCCGCCGTGGAACCTGCGAAGCTGCCGGTGAAGCTGTGGGAGGAAGGGCTGACGCTGGTCTATCGGCTGCTGTTCATCCTGAAGATGGAAAGCTCGGCCGATCCGGCGCGCGCCTTCAGCTTCGCGACCTCCGGCCTTTGGCGGCGCACCTACTCGCCCACCGGCAGCGCGATGGAGGGGTGGGTGCGCCGGCGCCTCGACCGCGGCACCGACACGGGGCAGGCACTGGAATGTGGGCTGCGCACCCTTTTCCATATCTTCCGCAATGGCCTGCGCGTCGCCGAGATGAACGTCGCGCCGCTGGGCGGCATGCTCTTCGGCCGCCGCGCCACGCCGCTGCTCGACAGCCTGCACTGGGGCGAGGATGCGGTGGCCCACCTGCTGGACCGGCTGCTGTGGACGGACGGCGCATCGGGGCGGGAACGCGTGCATTACGGCCCGCTGGACGTCGAGGATCTCGGCCGTGTCTACGAGGCGTTGATCGAGCTGGATCCGGGCGTCACCACTGAGCCGATGGTCCGTCTGCGCCGAGCCAAGCTGGAGGTCGTGGTGCCGGAGGCGGCGGCGGAGCCCTACCGCGGGGCGGAGACGGCCGCCGAACCGCCAGGCGACGACGAGGATGCCATCGAGGAGGGGGCCGAGGACGAGGAGGACGGCGAGGAGGATGCGCCGGCCCCGCGCGCGGGCCGCGGCGGCGGGACCCGGGTGACGTGGATCGAGCGGATCCCCGCCGGCCGCTTCTACCTGCGTGTCGGGCTGGGGCGGAAGTCCAGCGGTTCCTACTACACGCCGCATCCCTTCGTCCGCTTCCTGGTGCAGGAAGCGCTGGAGCCGCAGGTCCGCCGCCTCAGCCTGGCGGACGACCCCGACCCCGCCGCCCTGCTGGCGCTGAAGGTGCTCGACCCCGCCATGGGCAGCGGGCATTTCCTGGTGGAGGCCTGCCGCTACCTGGGTGACAAACTGTACGAGTCCTGCCGTCTGTGCGACGAGCGCGCGGCCGACGCGGAGCGCGGAGCGGCCGACGCCACGGACGCGGAGGAGAAGGCGGCGCTGCTGCAACGGGCCGCGGAACTGCGTCGGCGGGTGGAGGCGCTGCCGGACCCGAAGGACGAGTTGGTCGCCTATCTGCCCAGCCGCTCGGTGGAGGGATCGGACAGCGGCCTGTCGCAGAAGCGGGCGGAGGCTCTGTGCCGCCGTCTGGTGGCCGTCCACTGCTTGTACGGCGTGGACCGCAACCCGCTGGCGGTGGAGCTGGCGAAGCTGGCGCTGTGGCTGGAATCCTACGCGGAGGGGCTGCCGCTCACCTTCATGAACCATCGGCTGGTGGTGGGCGACAGCCTGACCGGCCCGTTCTTCGAACATCTGCTGACCCAACCCGTGTCGGGCAAGGCGGTCAACACGCTCTTCGCCCAGACGCTGGAGCAGCGCATGCGCGCCGCGTTGGCCGACGCGCTGGTCCACGTGCGGCGGCTGAACGGCAGCATCGGCAAGGACATCGCCGACCTGGAGCAGAAGCAGGCGGCGTACGCCGCACTGCTCGCAGCGCTGGCCCCGCTGCGCAAGCTGGGCGAGCTGTGGAGCGGCGCCGTCATGCTGGGGGAGAAGGCGGCTGACCGGGTGTACGAGCGCGCCGTGCAGGCCTTCGCCGACACCGGGACGCTGCCGGCGGCGGAGCTGGCGACCGACGAGCTGGCGCTGCGGATGCTGGAGGCCGGGGGCGGCGGGGTGATGTTCGACTTGGCCTTCCCCGAGGTTTTCCACCCCGACGGCGGGCCGGAGCGTACCGGCGGGTTCGACGCGGTGCTGGGGAACCCGCCGTGGGACAAGATGCTGCCGGCCGCCAAGGAGTTCTTCGCCGGCTATGACCTTCGCGTGCTCGATGCGCCAACCAAGCGCGAGCGGAAGGAGGTGACGGAACGCCTGTCCGCCGATCCCGCCATCGCGGAGCGCCATGCCCGCTACATGGAAGGCTTCCGCCGGATGGAGCGGGTGATCAAGCGGCTCTACCGGTGGCAGACCGCGATTGTTGACGGGAAAAAGACGATCGGTCCGAAAGACGTCTACAAGCTTTTCCTCGAGCGTGACGCCGACATCGTTGCGTCCACCGGGCGCATCGGTCAGGTGGTGCCATCCGCCTTCCATGCCAACGAGGGGGCGACGGGAATCAGACACCTTTACCTCGAGCAACTGAGGATGCAGTGCTGCTATTCCTATGAAAATTCAAAAAAACTTTTTGAAATTCACCGTAGCTTCAAATTTGCCGTGGTTGTGGCAACCGCAGAACCGATTGGCAACGGATCTTTCCCTTGCGCTTTCTATGTCCATGACCTGGATTGGTTGTTCTCCGAGCGGACGACCTTGACTTATGACCGCAGGTTCATTTCGGCTGCGGGCGGAGCCTACCTGACATTCCCCGAATTGCGCAGCGAGCGGGATCTGCGCCCGACCCAGCAGCTCTACGCCAAGGGGCGCCATTTCGGCCATGTGGCCTCGACGGTAAGGCTCGACCTCGGTCGCGAACTCCACATGACCGATGACTCCGAACGGTTCGTGCCCACGCAGAATACGCTCGGCAACGCGATGGATCCGCGCCATCCGGAGATCGCGGCGGATCTGCTGGACGAAGGCTATCTGCCGCTGCACGAGGGAAAGACCTTCCATCAGTTCGACGACCGATGGGACGAGCCGCCACAGTACCTCATCCCCATCAAGAAGGTCAGCGACAAGCCCAACTGGCTGGCAGCCGCGAGTTACTATCGATTGACGTTTCGGGATATTGCTCGTTCAACCGACGAACGCACCGGCATATTCACTATCATTCCTCCCGGTTTCATCGTCGGGAACACGGCGCCATGCGAACGCTCGCCGTGGAACCGCCCAACGAGTGTGACGCTGTTCACCTGCGCCGTCGCCAACACGCATGCGTTCGACTGGCCCCTCCGCCAGAAGGCGGCGGCCCATGTCAATCTGTTTATCCTGAACCAGTGCCCGGTCCCTGACCTGGACGAATCCGGACGCCGGCTGGCGGTGCATGCCGCCCTCCGCCTCGTCTGCAACCACGCGGGCTACGAGGCCCTCTGGCGCGACCAGCTCGGCGCCCACTGGCGCGAGGGCTCGCCCCCGTTCACCTGGCCTGTGCTGGCGGGCGACGATGCGCGCTGGCACCTGCGCGCGGCGGTGGACGCGGTGGTGGCAAAGGCCTACGGGCTCGACCGCGACGACTACGCCCACATCCTGTCCAGCTTCAGTCACCGCTCCTATCCCGAAGCGCCCGGGCTCTGCCTCGCCGCCTTCGACGAGCTGGAGGCGAAGGGGCTGGACGCCTTCGTGCGCGATCATGATCCCTATTGGGACGTCCCGTTGAACGAGACCCTGCCCAAGCCGGCGATCGATCTCGTCTCCCGCATCCTGCCCCCCGCCCCGGCGGGCGCGCCGCCCGTCGACCGGGCCGGGCAATACAGCCTGCTGGCGCGCGACGACGGTCCGCTTTTCGCCGCACTCTCCAGCCTGCCCGCGGATGCGGGGGCATCGCCGGCGCCGAGGCCTCGCAAGCGGAACGGCGACGGCGGCGAGGCCTACGCCGCCATCCTGCGCCTGCTCGGCACGAAAAATCCCATCACCTCGGCCGATGCGCAGGCGGCCACCGGGCTCGATTCAAGACGGGTCGGCCCGCTCCTCAAGCGCCTCGTCGCCGAAGGGCACGCGCGCGTCGAAGGGCAGGCGCGCGGCACCACCTATCACCGGCTTTCAACCCCGCAAATCCCGCCTACGGAAGGCTGACCGATGACGCTCCATCCCATCGCCGTTGTCAACCACGTCATCGCCGAGTACCGCAACCACGTCAGCACCGAATTCCGGGCGCGGGACGAGCGGCTCCGGGCGGCCCTGCAGTCGGAGCTGGACCGGCCGCTGTTCCTGGCGCAGTATCCCTTCTTCCAGGCCCACCGCCCGTTCAAGGAAGGCCGCCCCTGGCGCGACCTGGGGCTCGACGCCCGCCTCGCCCGCGTGATGGAGGAGCGCAGCCAATCCCCCCACGCCTATTTGCACCAGAGCGAGGCCATCGAGCACCTGCTGGGGCCGTCCGCCGGCCCGCTGGCGGTCACCACCGGTACCGGCTCCGGCAAGACCGAATGCTTCCTGCTGCCGGTCATCCAGAACGCCATCGAGGATTCGAGCCGGTTCCAGGGCCGCCCCGGCATCACCGCGATCCTGGTCTATCCCATGAACGCCCTGGCCAACGACCAGGAGGAGCGGATCAACGACTATCTCGCGCGATCCGGCCATACCCACGTGAAGGTCAGGCGCTACGACCGCTCCACCAAACAGGACGAGCGCGAGGCGATGCGGCGCAACCCGCCGCACATCCTGCTGACCAACTACATGATGCTCGAATACCTGCTGGTCCGCGCCGCCGACCGGGAGGATCTGTTCGCCGACCACCGCTGCCACTTCGTGGTGCTGGACGAGGTGCACACCTACCGCGGCAGCCTGGGCGCCAACATCGCGCTGCTGCTGCGGCGCCTCCACGAACACCTCCGCCGCGCACGCCAGGAGTGGCGGACGGGGGACCGCACGGACAGCCGGCGCTTCCCGGAGCCGGTGACCGTCGCCACCTCGGCCACCATCAAGAGCGTTGATGAGGCTGGCCGCCGGCCGGATGAGGTCCGGCGCCTGCGTGACGAGGCGGTGCAGCAGTTCCTGTCCTCGCTCACCGGTCTGCCGCCGGACGGCATCCGCGTGCTGGGCGAAGAGTTGCAGGACCTGCATCTGCCCAACGGCACGCGCTGGCCCGCCGAGCCGGCTGCCATCACCATGCAGGATCCCCACGACCCGGCCCAACTGCGGTTGGCATTGGCCGCCCACGCAGGCGGCGACGATCCGGCCGTGGACCTCGCCGGACTGGCCGCACGCGCCGGAATCCTGTGGATGCTGGGCGACATGCTCGCGCGCAAGCCCATGTCGGTGGAGGAGATCGCCGAGCGCATCATCGCCGATGTGCCCGAGCGCCACGGCGCGCAGCCCGACGCCGTCCGCCGCGAGGTCGAGTCGGCGCTCGCCGTGGGCGCGGCCCTGCCCGACGAGGTGCATGGCGCGTTGCGCCTGCGCACCCACCGCTTCATCCGAGGGGGGTGGCGCTTCCACCGCTGCGTCGATCCCGCCTGCGGGCGGCTGCATCCGATGGGTGAGGAGGAATGCGCGAGCTGCGGCAGTCCGGCGGCCCCGCTGCTGGTGTGCCGCAACTGCGGCGCCGACACGCTGCGCTTCCGGCCCCGCCTGGCCGACACCACCGATCCGCAGGCGGGGCTTGCGCCCTACAACGAGCGGACCCGCTGGCAGGAATGGATCCTCTACGACCTCGCCCGTTACGACGATCTTCTGGACGACAACGACGCGCTGGTCGCCGGCACGCGACAGATGCGCGGGGAAACGGTCCGCAGCGGATCCTTCGAACCCACGACCTGCAGCTATTCGGACGACCCTGCCACCTATCCGATGCGGGTGGCGCTTGCGCCGGCACGAAACACCTGTCTGGTCTGCGGCGGCTCCGCGGGTCCGCGCGACGTGGTGACCCCGGTGTCGCTCGGCACCTCCGCGGCCGTGCGCGTGCTGAGCGAAAGCCTCGTCGAGAAGCTGGCGCAGGAGAATGCCGGACGGCCCGGCCATGACGGCAAGGAACGGCTGCTCGTCTTCGCCGACAGCCGCCAGGACGCCGCCCATCAGGCGCGCTTCATCACCTATGCCGGCCGCTACGACCGGATGCGCCGCCGACTTGTCGACCTGCTTGCCGAAAGGCCCCTGTCCATCAACGAGGCGGTGCGCGGCCTGATGGTGGAGGGTGTGAGGCACCGCGACAATCCCCACATGGGCAATCGTGACGACGCCGACCTGCTGCCACGGCCGGTCCAGGAACGGGCCCGCGCGTGGGAGGAGGCTCCGCTCCTCGACGACCTCGCGTTGGGCGCCGGTTACCGGGCCACCATCTTCAACCTTGGCCTGGTCGGCGTGCGCTACGACAAGCTCGATCGCCACGTCGCGCGGAATGGCCGCCCAATCGCAGTGGCGCTGGGCATCGACGACCGCCAGCTCCTTCATGTCTGTCAAGCGGTTCTGGACGAGATGCGGCGGCGCGGTGCGCTCTCGCGCCCCATGCTTCGCTACCACCCGGCAAGTCCAACCTGCCCGGACGACTTCCGCGAGCCCGCCGACTGGGAACGCCGGATCAAAGCGCCGAACGGCTACGCCTGCGACGAGCAAGGCAATCCGGTCGCGAATATCGATCTGGCGGAGCTGCCGGCCGGTATTCGCGGCAACAATTTCTGGCGTCGCGAGCGCACCGGCGGTCGCGGCCCCAGCCTAGAACGGCGACTGAAGCATCTGGTCGCGCGTTTGGCCGGCGTGCAGCGGCGTCCAGGGGATGATGAAAGCGGCGTGCAGCAGCACCACTTGCTCGAACTCATCGAGTTCCTGAAGGACGGTCCCGGCTTCATCACCGCCGTGCCGCTGTACGGATTCCGCGCCGTCCGGACGCTGCTCCAGGTGAACGAGGAGGCCATCCTGCTGGAGCGGCTGGATCCGACGAACCGGTTCCGCTGCAACGTGTGCAACGTGCGCATGCCATTCGCCGAAACCGGCCTGCCGTGCCCCGCCTGCCGCGGAACCCTGGAGCGGATCCCGGACGAGGAACTCGGTGAAAACCGGTACGTCCGCCGCATCCGCAACCACAGCTTCCGTCCCCTGATCGCGGGCGAGCACACGGCCCAGGTCACGAGCGACGGCCGCATCGATCTGGAGCAGAAGTTCAAGTCGGGTCCGAATGTTTCACCGGTTAACGTGCTGGCCTGCTCTCCGACCCTGGAGATGGGCATCGATGTCGGCGGTCTCGACGCGGTGGTGCTTCGCAATGTGCCGCCCCGCCCCGACAACTACGCCCAGCGCGGCGGGCGCGCCGGTCGCCGGACGCGGGTCGGGGTCGTGGTGGGGTATGCCCGCAGCACCCCGCACGATGCCTATTTCTTCGACAAGCCGCGGGAGATGATCGCCGGCGAGGTGCCGAGCCCAGGGATCGGCCTCGCCAACCGCGACGTCCTGCGCCGGCATCTGAACGCCATCCTGTTCGGCCTTGCCGATCCGCCACTGGCCGGCCGCATGTTCCGCTATCTCGACAACATGGGGGAACTGCGGCGAGAGGCGGTCGACGAGCTGCTCGCCGCCCTGGAGGCGCGTCGGCACCAAGCGGCCACCATTGCTTGGGAGGGGTTCGGCCCATTGGTGCTCGAAGAGGCCGGCTACCGGTCGGTGGAGGACATCGTCGCGGAATACCGGACCCTGCCGGAGCGGATCGGCGAGCTTCTGCAGCGCACGAGCCTTCAGATCAAGCGCCTGCGCGAGGCGACGAGCCGCTGGTACGAGAACCTGAACCAGGATCGCCGGGCCATGCATGCAGCACGGCTGATCAACCGCATCCTCGGCATCCCCGACGATGACCGCCGTGCCGGAGAGGAGGCCGACGACCGCAGTGCCGGCAATCCGATGCGGCGCTTCGCCGAATTCGGCATCCTGCCCGGCTATGAGTTTCCCAACGCGCCCTGCACGCTGCGCCTGCTCCGCGACGACGACGAGGCCGAGCCGATCGCCGTGGAACGCCGCTTCGGCATCTCTCAGTACCAGCCGGAGGCCCCGGTCCACGCCCGCGGCCACCGCTGGCGGGTGGACGGGTTGGACCTGTCGTCACCATGGAATCCGAAGGGGACCGAGCCGAGCTGGATCTACTTCCGCTGCGGGGACTGCGGCCTTCGCTACGACGCGCAGGAGCCGCTCTGTCCGCGGTGCCGATCCGGCAACCGCAGTTGCCCCGCCGACGGTGTCCGCGGATACGAGTTCGGCGGCTTCATCGCTAAGCGTGACGACAGCCCCGTGCTGGAGGAGGAGGACCGGTTCGCCAGCGCCGCCCTGGTCACCTGCCATCCGCAACGCAACGGCCGTGTCGTCGCCCGCTATGGCGTCGGAAGCGGCTGGCGCCTGGAAGTCAGGCGCGGGGAGGATGTGCACTGGGTCAACGAGGGACGCGGGCCGACCGACCGCGACCGGGAACTCGCGGTTCCCCTGCTGCTCGACGATGCCCGCGGCTACCATGTCTGCCCGAGTTGCGGGCGCATCCTGACCATCCCCGAAGGCGAGGCGCGTCCTGCCAGAGGCCGGCGGCGCCCCGCCCAAGCCGAGGGACGGGATCTGTACGGGCATGCCCAGGGCTGCGAGCGGGCCAACCAGCGGCCACAGCCGCTGGCCCTGGTCGCCCGTTCGGCAGCGACCACGCTCCGTCTGCTCGTCGACCTGCCGGACGAGGTGAACGACGCCGACTACAAGCAATGGGGCCATTCCCTGGCGGCGGCCCTGCGCGCCGGCCTTCGTCACCTCTACATGCTGGACGGTGCCGAGATCGACGCCGAACTCGAGCACCATTGGACGGAGCGGACCGATGGCGGCGCTCGCCGTCTCGGGGCGATCACCTTCATCGACGCCGCGGTCGGCGGGACGGGATTTCTCGAGCGGGCGGCGCGGGAGATGCATCTGGTCGCCGCCCGGGCGCTGGACCATCTCGACCACCCCAACTGCCAGTCGGCCTGCTACCGCTGCCTGAAGTCCTACCAAAACCAACGGTTCCACGAGCACCTGCACTGGCCGCGCATCGAAGCCGATGTCGCCGCCCTGGCCGCCGCCGCGCCGACCCCGGTTCCCTTGGCCGCGGCCGACACCGACGATCCCCGGCCCTGGCTGGATGCCTACGCCGAAGGGGTCGGGTCGCCGTTGGAACTGCGCTTCCTGGCGCTGTTCCGCAAGCATGGCTTGGCTGTGGACAAACAGGTGAGGCTCAGCGCCGACCCGGGTGGACCCTGCATCACGGTCGCCGACTTCGTGATTACCGGCACGCGGGTTGCGATCTACGTGGACGGCGCGTCCTTTCACACGGGGGAGAACTTGCGCCGCGATCGCTTCATCCGCGATCGCCTCCGCAACGGCTCCATCCGCTACATCGTCGAGGAATTGACGGCCAGGGACCTTCAGCGCGGCGGGACGCTGGTCGAAGCGCTCAGGCGTCTTGGGGAGGAGCACCCGGCTGCGTGATCCTCCCCGCATCCCTCGACAACCGCAAAGGCTCAGGAAGAAGGCCCGCAGTGAACCGCACGTTCTCATACTCGTTCGAACCCGCCGCCCAGGATCCGGTAAAGGCCGTGACCGTCGAGCTGGACGTGGCGGATATCGAGATGGCTGGCATCAAGGAGATACTCCAAACACCGGGCGCCACCATGTCCACGTGGTCGTTGCTCGACGCACTTCTCGAGCCGACCGGCCCCATGACTCCCTTCGTGTTCCGTGAGCCTCTGGGTCAGGCACGCGAAGTGAAGGTGGCCATGTCGGGTCTGTTCGGGCGGTTCGTAGCCCGCGCCTATCTGGAACGGTACTTTCACCTGTCGATCTTCACGCATCTCGGCCGCCGCGATATCACACTCGATGGACGTCGGCAGGTGACCATTGAACGGACGCAGACAGGCGACCTGCCGGACTGGATTGCATGCAGCGCCGGTCTTGCCGATATCACGATCGCCGAGGCCAAGGGATGCCATGACGGCAGGGGGCCTTACGAGGCATTGGATCGTGCGTGGAATCAGGTTCACCGCGTTGAAATTCAGTCCCAGGGCGGCCGCCTTCCTGTGAAGCGGATCGCGGTCGCTACACGTTGGGCCTCGGCTGTCGGCGGCAAGGCCGATCCCATCATGGCTGTAAGGGACCCGACGGACGACGGAGACATCGATGATCCGGACATCATCGCTGCGGCGTGCATCGGACTGGCACGGCGCCACGTGGCAAGCCTGATCAGGCCGCTCGGGTACGAACCGCTTGCCGATGTGCTGGTTGCCGCGTCTTCCCTTGCCTTGGAGAGTTCCCGGCAGGCAGCCCGCCATACTCTGGACCAATCCGATGTTCGCGGGCTCGATACCTTCGGTATTCCCGACCTGCAGGGAGACCTGCTCGGAGGTTTCGTCACGAAAGCCGGGCCGTTGAGGGACAAGGACCTGTCCCTCGTCGACCAGGATGTACTGCGCAGGCTGGATCTGAAGCCATTGTTCATCGGGGTTGAACGCGAACTCGTGGAAGCTCTGATCGACGACGATCCCGCGCCGGCCCGCAAACGGCTCAAGGAGGTTCGGGCGCCGCAAGCGGGATTGCGGACGGATGGCAGCGGAATCAACATCATCGATTTGACGCCTGTCGATCGAGGCCCGATCAGTGGGTCATGAGCCCCTTCGGTTGTCGGTTCCGTCAGGCCTCGCGCCAGGAACGGCGAGTGGGCGCGGCGAGGCCGTCCACCGGTGCAGTTGGTTTGGCGACGGCGAGCATGTCGCGCAGAGCAGTGTCAACGGAATCGAACGCTGGGCTCTGCAAAGTTTAATTTGGCTGATCAGAATTCGCACGTCGTGTGGTATGCAACCTTCAGTCCGCGGTTCACTCGGCGACCTCATCGGCTACCTGAACCGCCAATACCGCGAGGCGCTGGACCAGCGCTACCGGCGGCCGCAGCACGGCCCAGGGGCGGTTGGGCTCAAGGCGGGCCAGGGATAGACCGGCGGCGGCTGGCGCGAGACAACGCATCGCTCACGGAACCAAGGCGCCTCCAGCGTACGAACGGAAGCGAAAGAAAAAGCGGAATGCACATGTCCAATCATGCACACGCTCCGCCGTAGCCATCTGAATTAACACAAAAAATCCACCCCATCCATCAATGATGCAACAGTTACTGTCAAGCACTTGCCACTGCAATGGCTTCAGCGATGGTCGTGCAGACGTCTTCTGCCGCTGATAACAAAGCGGAGTCCGGCCGATGAACATACCGCGAGGTTACGCCGCGCCCCTTGTGCCCCAGAAGACCGGCAATCGTGGCGTCCGAATAACCGCGCTCCGACGCGATCGACGCGAACGTGTGCCGGAGAGCATGACGCCCAGCGTTGACGATGCTGGCAGTGGCCAGGATGCGGCGGATCTCGCGCTTGGTCCCTTGGTATGGACCTTCGCCCCTCGCCCCGGGGAAGACGTACGGCGAGGTGTCGACAAGCGGCTGTTGCTTCAGCACGTCGATGGCGCCGCAGCCAAGCGGGCGCAGGCTTTTGCCGGTCTTGCTGTCTTCCAGCCGCAGGCAGCGCTGTGCCAGGTCGACTTCTGACCAACGGAGATGTGTCAACCGGCATCGGAATGGGCCCTGGATCGGCTCCGAAAAGGGACCCCCTGAGTGCGTGAGCGGGTCGTCCAGGTCGTCCACAGGAGGGCCCCGCGCGCGCGGAGTGCTCTCCCTACAGCAACGGAGCGGCGCGCGCGGGAGGTGCCTGTGGGCCCACCTGGGCGCCCCGCGGCAGGGGAGGAGACGCTGTTCAGGCGCGGTTCTTGAAACGCCAGCTCTCGTTGCCGGTCTCCAGGATCTCGCAGTGGTGGGTCAGTCGGTCGAACAGCGCCGTCGTCATCTTGGCGTCGCCGAACACGCTGGGCCACTCGCCGAAGGCCAGGTTGGTGGTCACGATCACCGACGTCTGCTCGTAGAGCCGGCTGATCAGGTGGAACAGCAGCTGGCCGCCGGACTGGGCGAACGGCAGGTAGCCCAACTCGTCCAGGATGATGAAGTCCATCCGGCTCAGGTGATCGGCCAGGCGACCCTGCCGGCCGCCCCGGGTCTCCGCCTCCAGCTTGTTCACCAGGTCGACGACGTTGAAGAAGCGCCCGCGTGCCCCGCCGCGGATGCAGGCGCGGGCGAGCGCGATGGCGAGGTGGCTCTTGCCGGTTCCCGTGCCGCCGATCAGCACGACGTTGCGCTGGTGGGCCAGGAACCCGCCGCCGGCCAGCTCGTGCACCAGCGCCGGGTTGATCGGCGTGCCGTCGAACACGAAGTCCTCGAGGTCCTTGGCCAGCGGCAGCTTGGCGATGGTGATCTGGTAGCGGATCGAGCGCGCCTGCTTCTCGGTGATCTCCGCCGTCAGCAGGTCGCCCACGACGCGCTGCGGCTCGTGCTGGCGCTTCACCGCGGTGGCGATCAGTTCGTCGTAGGCCGCCTTCATGCCGTAGAGCTTCAGCTCGCCCATGGCGGCCAGGATCTCGCAGCGTTCCATCACACACCTCTTCTCAGGCTGTCGTAGCGCGCGCAGTCGGCCTGCGGCTCGTGCTGGAGCCGCAGCGCCTCGGGCGTCAGGATGGTGATCGGCGCCGCCGGCTCGCGCTGGCGGGCCAGGATGTTGAGCACCACGCCGGCGGAGTGGACGCCGTGGTGCAGCGCCTCGGCGCAGGCCGCCTCCACGGCGGGGAGGCCATCGCTCAGCACGGCGGTGAGGATCTCCACCATCTGCCGGTCGCCGTCGGGAGCGGCGGCGAGCTTGCGGCGGACCCGCTCCAGGCTGGCCGGCAGCACCCAGTCCTTGAAGGGGGCGCCGTTGCGCAGCGCGCCGGGCTTGCGCGCCAGCACCGGCACGTAGTGCCAGGGATCGTAGACCGTCTGCTCACGCCCGAAGCAGCGCGGATGCTCGCCGACGATCCGTCCGCCCTGGCGCACCTCGATGCGGTCGGCGTAGGCGCGGATCTCGACGGGACGGCCGACGGCGCTCGCCGCGACGGAGTAGCGGTTGGTGTCGAAGCGCACCAGGCAGGTCTTGGACACCGAGGCCGGAACCGCATGGAAGCCGTCGAAGCGGCCGGCATAGGGAACCAGGCTCGGCCGCTCCGCCTCGAAGACCTCCCAGACGGTCTGCTCGCGCCGCTCGGGATGGCGGTGCGCCTTGGCGTAGGCGACGCAGCGGTCCATCAGCCAGGCGTTCAGCTCGTCGTAGCTCTTCATCCGCAGCCGCGGCGTGAAGAAGCGTTCGCGCACCAGCCCGACCTGGTTCTCGACCTGCCCCTTCTCCCAGCCGGACGCCGGCGTGCAGGCGACCGGCTCGACCAGGTAATGGCCGCACATCTGCAGGAAGCGGCGGTTGTAGGCGCGTTCCTTGCCGACGAAGATCGCATCGACGGCAGTCTTCATGTTGTCGTAGATGCCGCGCGTGCACGCGCCCTTGAAGAAGGCGAAGGCACGGTCGTGGGCGTCGAAGACCATCTCCTGGCTCTCGCGCGGGTAGGCGCGCACGAACAGCATGCGGCTGTGGCAGAGCCGGACGTGGGCGACCTTGACGGTGACCGGCACGCCGCCCAGCAGCACGCTCTCGTGGCTCCAGTCGAACTGGTAGGCCTCGCCGGGGGCGAAGCTCAGCGGCACGTAGGCCTGCGCGAGCGCCGCGCTGTTGTCCTGGCGCCAGGTCCTGGCGTAGCGGCGCACCGCGTCGTAGCCGCCGCTGTAGCCGGCGGCGCGCAGCTCCTCGAAGACGCGGATCAGTGTCAGACGCTCGCGCGGCGGCTTGGCCTCGTTGGCCTGCAGCAGGGCGTCGAGGTGATCGCGCCAGGGGCCGATCTTGGGCTGCGGCTGCGTGGTGCGGGTGTAGCGAAACTCGGTGGCGTCGGAGCGCAGCACCTTGCGCACGACCTTGCGCGACAGCCCCAGCTCGCGGCAGATCGCCTTGATGGACTTCCGCTGGACGAAGTAGGCCCGGCGGATCTTCGCGATTGTCTCCACGATCAGCATCCCGAGGCTGGCTCCCATGTCCCCCATGGAAGCCAATGTGGACCCGCCGTCCCCGGGGTCCCGATTGGGCGCCGATCACCCCGAAAACGGGGTCCTTATTCCATGCTCATTCACAGACCGCTTGAATCCACTCAATACGTTGCCATCAAGTCCACCGAGCGTCTCACCGACGCCGGCGTCGACCCCTCCGTGGGCAGCGTCGGCGACAGCTACGAGCCCGAAGGGCCAGCGCAGCTACAACGCCTTGGCCGAGACGATCAACGGCCTCTAGAAGACCGAGGTGATCCGGCGCCGCGGACCGTGGCGCACCCTGGAAGCCGTCGAGTTCGCCACCCTAGGAATGGGTGGACTGGTTCAACCACCGGCGCCTCATCGAGCCCATCGGCAACATTCCTCCCGCCGAAGCCGAGGCGCGCTACCATGCTCAAGCCGAGGGCGTCGCCATGGCGGCGTGACCCAAGCAAAATCGCCTCCAACAAACCCGGCGCGGTTCACCTTGAACCGCGCCGGGTTTCTCGGAGGCCCCATTTCCTGAGAGGATGGGGCCATCATGACGAAGCAGACATCACCCAAGAACTCCACCACCTTGACGGACGTGACCTCGACCCCGCGGTGGTCCTGCTCCAAATGGCTGTTTTTGTACTTCGATGTGCGGTGCTCGACGCCGTCCCCGAAGACCTTCTCCAGGGCCGGCCGGTAGCCGGCGTGTTTGTCGGAGGTGACCGTCTCCGGGCGGCCGATCTTGCCGCGACGACGCTGGCGCAGGGTGGCGGGGAGCAAGGGGGCGGTGAGCAAGGGGGCGAGCTTGGCCTCCCACTCCCGCACCGCCTCGTGGGAGAAGACCAGCCCGCGCAGCAGCAGGATCTCGGCGGGATCGCGCAGGCTGAGCTTCCGGCGCAGGCGCCAGAGGACGATCAGGAAGACGACGTCCATGGGCAATTGCAACTGGTTCAGCGCCGTGCCCGTGCGCTCGTTGAACCGCCGCCCGCATCCCCGGCAGCGGAACCGCCGATCGCCGTGCGCGGTCCGGCCCGAGCGTTCGTCGGTCGCGCTCGAAGAGCAGTGTGGGCAGCGCATCAGTCACCTCGTGCAGGACGGTGACCCTCTACGACAGCCCCGCCGTCACCAGCACGCCGAGGCGAACGCTGCCGGAACCCTCGCCCAGGAGGTGCCGGTGCGCCGCCGGCCGCCGGAGTCACCTGGACCAGCCGGCCCGGGCCGATGGCGCGGACGGCGAGCCCACATCAAAAACGCGACTGATTCTCAGCTGCGCCGCACAGCCGGTATCGCGAATGCGAGTCATTTTCAATATTGTGATTTGTGCGGGCTTGAGTATGTTGCGTGCCAACTGCTGCATATGCCCTTCGGGCGGGAAACACGCGTTGGAGGCGTGAAATGGCTGGGACGACTCCGATCAGCACCTTCGGGTCGTTGTCACCGACGAGGAGCCATACTCGATCTGGCCGGTCGATAAGCCGATTCCCGCGGGGTGACGCGGCGAGGGAACGGAGGGACACTAAGGACGAGCGCTCGGCCCACATCGAGCGCGTGTCGACCGACATGCGGCCCTTGAGCCTGCGCAAGGCGCTCGACCTGGGTCGCTGAAGGCCTGCCGGCACGGCGGCCCCTGTGGATCGCCAATCGACGGGGCTGTTCCGGTCCAATATGCGCGAATAACTATCATTTGCAAGAAAACTTTCGCAACGGTGCCGTGTGCCGCGAGGGGGGCGGTGGGACGATGATGAATGAGAAGGGGGGCGCCGATGCGCCCGCGATCGCGTCGATGTGGGGCGGCCTGAAGCACGGCGTGTCCCACGCCGTGCTATTCTGGGCCGCACTTGCCGTGCCGGCGGCGCTAGCCGCCGACGCCACGGCCCAGACGGCCGACACCCCGGCCGGGACGACCGACCGCGCCCAAGCCGCCGCGCCGGGTGCGGACACGCCGCCCGGTGACGCCGAGGGCGCCGTCCCGGCCGCCGGGCAGGAGCCGCTGGTCCTCGACGTGCTGCGGGTCGGCGGTACGCCGCAGTCCCGCTACGACAGCCGCGAGACCGACGTGGCCGGCCGGCTCAACCGCGACATCACCGAGATTCCCCGCACCATCGATGTGGCGCCGGAGCAGTTGCTGCAGGACCAGCACGCCCGCGAGATGGAGGAGGTCTACCGCTACTTCCCCAACGTCGTGAACAACGACGGCTATGGCGGCACGCGCGAGGATTACATCATCCGCGGTTTCCGCCGCCGCGACGACATCTACCGCAACGGCGTGCGTCTGAAGACCAACAGCCGTATCGACCCCAGCACGGTGGAGAGCATCCAGGTCATCAAGGGGCCGGTCGCCGACATCGGCCAGATGACGCCGGGCGGGCTGGTCAACATCACCACCAAGAAGCCGAGCTGGACCGCGCGCAACCGCCTGGAGGCCAACGTCGATTCCCACGGCGAACGGCAGACGATGTTCGACAGCACCGGTCCGCTGTCGGAGAGCTTCGCCTACCGCATCGTGGGGAGCGCCGAGTCGAGCGAGACCTTCCGTGACGACACGCTGGTCCAGCGGCAGTTCCTTGCCCCGAGCCTGAGCTGGGTCGGCGAGAGCGGGGCCAGCGCGACCCTGGGGTACGAGTACAGCCACGACAAGCGGCCGGTCGACCGCGGCCTCATCACCTATCCGACCGCCGGCGGCCAGCGCAGCGTCGTCGACGTCGACCCCTCCACCCGGTACGACGCCAGCTTCACGAATCGCGACTCGACCTATCACCAGGGCGAGCTCGACGTTTCCGTCCCGCTGAGCTCCGACGGCTGGGCGTTGGAGGGCAAGCTGTTCTTCAACAACGAGCGCACCGACGAGATCCACACGGAGGTGCGCGGCATCCAGTCGAACGGGCTGCTGGTCCGCCGGGTCGAGGGCAACGACGACCGCGACCTGAAAACCTTCTTCGGCCGCCTCCAGGCCAGGGGGGAGTTCGACGCGCCGCTGCCGGTCAAGGTCGCCACGGGGTTCGAATACCGGCGGCAGACCGAAAGCTGGATCAACTACGTCGGCGCGAACCAGGTGGGCGGCACCGTGTCGGACCCGCAGAGCTGGCGGCTGGTCGACACCAGCGACGAGCCGACGGGGATGACGGCGCGGCGGGTCGAGCAGACCGATTTCGGGCCCTTCGTCCAGACGGAACTCACGCTGCTGCCGACCCTGACGTTGACGCTGGGCGCCCGCTACGAATTCACCAAGGGCAGCGCGCGCGTGGAGAACCTGCTGGGCTCCGGCACCACGGCCGGCAGCTATCCCGTCGACCGCAACCTGACCAAGTCGGCGGGCGTGATGTGGAAGGCGTTCGAAAACGTCTCCTTCTTCGCCAACTACGCCGACACCTTCCAGCCGCACAATTTCTACAACGGCGACACCGAGGTGTTCCCGGCCGAGGAGGGGCGGCAATACGAGGTCGGCACCAAGATCAATCTGATGGACGACCGTCTGTTCCTGACGGCGGCCGTGTTCGACATCAAGCAGAGCAACGTGGTCGAATCGGTCAACGGCGAGCCGGTGCTCACCGGCGGGCAGCGGTCCCGCGGGGCCGAACTGTCGGTGGTCGCCAACCCGGTGGAGGGCTGGAACATCCGCGCCGCCGTCGGTTACGTCGATGCCGAGATCGACAGCGCCGACGCCGCCATCGACGGCAACCGCCCGACCAACGTGCCCACCCACAACGCCAGCCTGTGGACCAGCTACGAGTTCAAGGACCCGTCGAGCCCACTCGTCGGCCTCGGCCTCGGCCTCGGCGTGACCCTGGTCGGCGACCGCTACGGCGACGCCCAGCACTCCTTCGAGCTGGGCAGCTACACGCTGCTCGACGTCGGCGCCTGGTACTACGTCCCCGTGGGCGACCGGCAGATCCGCCTGGACTTCGGCGTCAAGAACGTGACCGACGAGGAGTATCTGATCGCGTCGGGCGGAACCTACCGGGTGTCGGTCGGGGCACCGCGGACCGTCTACGGCGGCGTCAGCGTTGAGTTCTAGGCGCCACCCGCTGGGGCGGCGCGACCGCCTGCGGCTGTGGGGCGCCTTCTGGGCGCTCCAGGCCGTGCTGCTCGCCCTGGCAGTCGCTGGCCTCGGGACGGAGGCCGGCCTGTTGCTGGCGGTGATGGAGACGGGGTTGAGCGGCAGCGCGCTGACCGCCCATCTCCGCGAACCCCTGGGGACCGGGAGGCGGTGATGCGGCGGCAGGGCTGGCGGGTGTTCCTGATCTCCCTTGGCAACCTGCTGCTCGGGCTGCCGCTGTCGCTGGCCGTCGTCTCCGGCCTGTGCGCGCTGGCCGGGGTGGCCGGCGTCGCGCGTGTCCACATCGTGATGGTGGCCGGCCCGGTGGCCTGGACGTGCCTGTGGTTCGTCACGCTCTGGGTCGCCGGCCCGCTGCCGGACCGTCCGCGCAACAGCCGGTGAGACAAGGCCATGCCGAGTCAGTCGACCTCCGCCCGCCTGCTCTCGATCCACCGGCTGCTCAGCCTGGTGTTCTGCCTGCTGATCTCGTGGTCGCTGTGGACGGGGCTGTTGGCCTTCTACGCCGACTTTGTCCGCCCCTGGACGATGCCGGGCTTGGCGGAGGCCGCCGGACGGCCACCGCCCACGGTGGTGGAGGCGCTGGGCGCGGTGGCGGCCCGCCACGCCCTCGGCACCGAATGGACCATGATGGCGCCGACGCCGCTGCGCGACTTCTACATTTTCTCCGGCCGCTTCGGAGACGGGCGACCGCTGACCAACCTGATGGTGAACCCGGCGACCGACGTCATGGCGCCGTGGAACAGCGTGCTGACGGATTCCCTGTTCCGCCGCATCCACACCGACCTGCTGCTGCCGAAGCCCTTCGGCCGCTTCCTCATGGGGCTCGCCGGCATCCTGATCGTCCTGCTCGTCGGCACCGGCCTGTTCATCCACGGCAAGGTGATCGTCGAGGCATGGAGCTGGCGCCGGCGGTCCCGCCTGATCGACCTCAGCGACGCCCACAAGCGCTTCGGCTTTTGGCTGATTCCTTATCTGTTCCTGATGGGGGCGAGTGGCGGCATCCTCGGGCTCAAGGTGGCGAGCCAGCCTCTGGACGCGCTGCTGCAGGCGGGTGGCAGTGCCGAGGCGGCCCGGACCCTGCTCGGCGAGGATGGCGAGGACGGCGAGGACGGCGCCATCGGCCGGAGCGTCACCGCCACCGTGCCGGGCGGCTTGGCCCTGTGCGTCGACCGCTTCGCCCAGCGGTTCCCCGACAGCCGCATCGGCCGACTGCAGCGGCACGACGACCGGCTGACGGTCGAGGGCGTTCCCCGCGGCCGGCTGACCTGGGCCGGAGAGGGGGCCGGCAGCCTGCGGGCCGAGTGCGACCTTGCCGACGGCACGATCGGCACCGTGCGCGACTCCCGTGACGGCGGCTGGGGCGGCGTGGTGGAGAGCGCGCTGCGGCCTCTCCACTACGCCCGGTTCGGCGGCACCGGGACCGTGCTGGTCTATTGCCTCCTCGGCGTGCTCTGCCTGTGGATCGTCGATTCCGGCATGAAGCTCCTGTGGCTGCGCGCGGAGAAGGAGGAGCGGCGGGGGGCGGACCGGCTCCCCGTCTCCCGCCGGCTGTTTCAGGCCAACAACGCGCTTTACCTGCTGCTGCCGCTGTTGCTGCTGGCGGACAACCTGCTGAGCGGGACGACCCATGGCGGGGTGGCGTTCGCCCTGTCGGCGGTGGCCGTCCTGTTCTACCTGCTGCCCTGGCTGGACGGCATCCGGCCGGCGGTCGAGCGCGGGCTGTTGCTGGCCCTGGCCGCCGCCTACGCCGGGCTGCCGCTGCTGCGCCTGGCCATCCATCCCGGCGCACCCTGGCTGGGGGTGGCCTCGGTGATGGTGGTCGACGCGACAGCCCTTCTGATGGCGGGCTGGCTCGTCGCCGTCGCCGCCGGACGCGCCCGGCGGAGCGGGACCGTTCCCCAGGGTGAAGCGGCATGAACCGCGGCGCGATGTCCTTGGGCGGCATCCTGCGGGTTTCGTCGGCGTTCGCGCCGTCCTTGGGGGAGGCTGCGGAGGGCACAGGATGAGCGAGGCGGATGACACGGCGGCGAGCATGCCGCGCAGGGCGGCCCGGTCCCGGCAGCGGTTCAACGGCCACGGCCACGCTCGTTGACTCAGATCAAGGCCGGCCCCCCGTCGGCGCGCTACGGTTCGCAAGCGTTCCGTTCCGGTGCGCGAGCGTTCCGTCACCCCGCGCTGGCGCCCGGCCGGCGACGGGGCGTGCGGGCGGCGTCCGGGCGGAGGAAAGCCCGGCCCCCTGCCGCCGACGTTCCTTCCTGCGGAACGGCCGCCAGCCGCCTCGTCCGCGGGCGGGCGCGCCGGCGGCGCTTCACCGCGAAAAGGGCGACACATGACCGTAGCTCTTCGGGATCAGGACATGGCCACCTTCAGAAACGGCGACCGCGTCCATCACGTCGAGGTCTCCGTCCGGCCGTTCCGGTACCGGGTGGACACCAGCCGGATCTACACGGTGGAACGGGTGGCGACGGCGCCGGACGGCAACACGCTGCTGGTCTGCGGCCCACTGGTCATCCCCGCCCATTGTGCGGTCCGCTGCACCGAAAACGCGCGGTGACGCGGCCCGCCACCGCGGCGCCGGCGGTTTCGACTGGAACGGCGACCGCCGGCCACGCCACGGCCACGACACCGTCGTCTGCGAGTTGCACGTCCGCGGCGTCACCCGGCGCGCCAACTCCGGCGTGGCGGCGGAGCGGCGCGGCACCTTCGCCGGCCTGATCGACAAGATCCCCGACCTGCGGGACCTCGGCGTCGCCGTCGTCGAGCTGATGCCGGTCTTCCGTGCGCGGCGATGGCGGCGTCACCCGGCTGACGCGCGGCTCGCCGGCAGCGACGGCCTGTTCCCCGACACCCGCGAGGACGCCCACCACGCCTTCCCGGCGCCGTCCGCGACAGCCCCGCCGACGTCGTGCCGCCCGCGCCGCCGGCCGCTCAGCGCGACAGCAGCACCGGTCCGCCGGCGTTGGCGACGACGTGCTCGGTGACGCCGCCCAGCACCATCTCGCGCAGCCGGGCATGCCCGTAGGCGCCCATCACCAGCAGGTCGGCGCGATGCGCGCGCACCTGGGCGAGGATGGCGGCCGGCGCCTCGGCGGTCGCGGCGAAGTTGATCAGCGCCTCGGCGCGCACCCCGTGCCGGCCGAGATGGTCGAGAACGTGACGGTCGGGCGCCTCGTGCTGGCCGGGCGGCCGCACCTCCAGGACGATGACCCGGCCGGCGTGGACGAGCAGCGGCAGCGCGTCGCGCAGCGCCCCGGCGGCCTCCTTCCGGCCGTTCCAGGCGACCACCACCGTATCCAGGCCGAACGGCCGCCCCCAGCCCTCCGGCACCGCCAGCACCGGGGCGCCGGCCGCCAGCACCAGGGACGACAGCTCCGGGCGCGACAGCACGCCCGCCGCCGCCGCGGGATCGCCGGTGGCGACGGCGACGAGATCGGCGTAGGCGCTGTGGCGGGCCAGCCGCTCCGCCGCCGGCCCCCGCCCGCTGATCCAGTCGCAGGCGACGGCCTCGCCGCTGCAATGGGCGACGAACGCCGCCTCGCGCTCGTCGGCGGTGCGCCGCGCCGCCCCCGACGGGGCCGGCTCGGGCGGGACGTAGAGGCCGATCAGGCGGGCGGCCGACGGCCGCGCCACCGCGACGGCGGCGGCCAGCGCCGGTGACGCCGCGAGGTCGTCGCCGACCAGGACGAGAATCGAGGTGATGGTCATGATCGCACCTCCCCTGGCTTGGCCCCTGGTTTGGCCCCTGGTTTGGCCCCTGATTTGGCGCCGGCTTCAGCGCGCGGGCGGCGGCGCGTCGAGCGCCCGGACGGCGGCCCGCAGCGCCGCCTCGATGGGCATGGCGAGCCCCATGGTCGTGCCGAACCCGCGGGCCCGGACGACGGCGCGGTTGATGCCGACCACCTCGCCCCGCAGATTGACCAGCGCGCCGCCGGAACTGCCGGGCGCCGTCGCCGCGTCGGTGCGGATGAGAGGGCCCGTCCCGCCGTCCCCGTCCTCGTCCTCGCCGCCGCCGATCCCGCCGACCACGCCCAGCGTGACCGTCGTGCCGAGCCCGAAGGGGTTGCCGAAGGCGACGACGTAGTCGCCGGCGCGCAGGGAGTCCGACGTCCCGATCGCCGCGGCCGTCAGGCCGCCGGCCGGCACGCCGATCACCGCGACGTCGGCGGCCGCATCGGCGCCCAGCACCCGGCCGGCCACCGGCGCGCCGCCGTCGAGGACGACGGTGATCGCCTCGGCGCCCTCGACCACGTGGCGCGACGTCAGGACGAGGCCGCGCGCGGCGTCGAAGACGACGCCGGCCCCGGCCACCCGGACGGCGAACTCGTCGGGGTCCGGCTCGTCGGGCAGGCCGAGCAGACGACGGATGCGGGGATCGCGGAGCAGCTCCGCGTCCTCGTCCGGCAGGTGGCCGCGCACGACGATGTCGACCATCGCCGGCCGCACCCGGGCAACCATGGGGGCCAGGGTCGGCATGTCGCCGCCGGGCGCCGGTCCGCCGGCGCACGCACCCAGCCACCCCGCCGCCAGCAGCCCGAGGAACGTCGGCCGCCACGCCATGCTCCCCTCCCCCGCCGCGTTCGCCGCCGCGCCCGGCTCAGGCGGACACCCGCCACATCTCGCGGATCTCGCGGGGCAACGCCTGGACGACCTTGCGGATCTCGCCCTCGGACAGGTGGCCCGCCAGCAGGTCGAACACCGCGCCGGTCACCGCCTCGGGATCGGCCTCGGGGTAGCCGCGCAGTTCCGCCATGACGTGGTCGTAGAACTCGTCGAGATGGTGGAAGCGCAGCGGCGTGCGGGCCGGTTGCCATCCCTCGTAGTAGAAGCCGCGCACCAGCATCGGCAGTTCCGCCGCGACATGCACCGCCAGCTCCGGCTCCAGCCGGTCGCGCAGCGCGTGCAGCACGGCGCGCAGCGCCAGATAGGCGAAGCGGCGGTCGTCGCGGTCGAGCCGCCGCATCAGGTCCTTCAGCCAGCCGTTGGTCAGCTGGACGGTCTCGTCGAAGACGGGAAGGCCGTTGGCGCTCATGATCGCCTCCTCCTGGGCTTGGACTTCGACGGCCATCGTAGGCGTCGTCCGGCGGCGCGGCGTTGACCCAGGTTAAGCCGGGCGGGCGCGCCGGCCCGGCTTAACCTGGGTTAGTGCCGCCGCGCCGGCGTTCCCCGATCCTGACGGCAGGGCGGCAACGCAACGGAGGCACCCAGCCATGCCCGGTCGGAGGCCGAGACCCGATCCCTTCGACGAGCGGGGCCAGCTCCGCGGCGATTGGACGGCGCGCATCCGCAGACGGCTGGACGGTGGCGGCGGCGAGCCCCTCGAGGAGCAATGCCGCCGGCTGTCCGGAACGGTGGGGGTCCGCTGGGAGGCGCTGTGGGCGCTGCTGATGTGGAACACCGGGGTATCCGCCGGGGCGGCGGATCGGCTGCGCCGCTGGATCGTCCAGGGCATGCCGCTGGAGCCGCCCGTCGCCCGGCCCGGGCGCCGTGCCCGCCGCCCCGCGACGCCGCCACAGGACCGGGCCGCAGGACCGGGAGGAGATGCCATGCACCCGTCCAGAGGGGACCGCGAAACCGCGGGACTGATCGCCCTGCCGCTCGGCATGGAGGGGACGCTGAGCGTGCCGACGGACGCCGCCGGCATCGTGCTGTTCGCCCACGGCAGCGGGTCGAGCCGCTTCAGCCCGCGCAACCGCGTCGTCGCCGCCGGCCTCAACGCCGCCGGTTTCGGGACGCTGCTGTTCGACCTCCTCAGCCGTGACGAGGAGGAGAGCCGCGCCACCGTCTTCGACGTCGACCTCCTGGCCGAGCGGCTGGCGCTGATCACGGCGTGGCTGGCCCAGCGCGACGGCGCCGGCCGCCCGCTCGGCTATTTCGGGGCGAGCACCGGCGCCGCCGCGGCCCTGGTGGCGTCGACCATGGCCGGCCCCGACATCACCGCCATCGTGTCGCGCGGCGGCCGGCCGGACCTCGCCGGCGACGCCCTGCCGCTGGTGACCGCGCCGACGCTGCTGATCGTCGGCGGCGCCGACGAGGTCGTCCTCGACCTCAACGAGGACGCCGCCCGGCGGCTGCGCTGCCCCCACGAGCTGCGCGTCGTCCCCGGAGCCACGCACCTGTTCGAGGAGCCGGGCGCCCTCGACGCCGTCACCGCGCTCGCCGTCGCCTGGTACCGTCGCCATCTCGCGCCCCCCGCCGCCCGGCCCCGGTGAGCCGGCGACCCGCGCCCCCGACGAAGGAATTGAGCCATGGTTGCCAAGGACGTGCGTTTCTCCGCCTCCGCCCGCGCGCGGATGCTGCGCGGCATCGACATCCTGGCCGACGCGGTGAAGGTGACGCTCGGCCCGAGGGGTCGCAACGTGCTGGTCGAACGGCCGTTCGGCGCGCCCCGCACCACCAAGGACGGCGTCAGCGTCGCCAGGGAGATCGACCTGGCCGACCGGTTCGAGAACATGGGCGCGCAGATGGTGCGCGAGGTGGCGACGAGGACCAGCGCCGAGGCCGGCGACGGCACCACCACCGCGACCATCCTCGCCCAGGCCATGCTGCGCGAAGGGGAGAAGGCGGTGGCCGCCGGCATGAACCCGATGGACCTGAAGCGCGGCATCGACATGGCCGCCGCGGCGGTGGCCGCCGACCTGAAGGCCCGGGCGCGCACCCTGACCACCGCCGCGGAGATCGCCCAGGTCGCGACCATCTCGGCCAACGGCGAGGGGGAGATCGGCGACATCCTCGCCCGGGCCATGGCCCGGGTGGGCCACGAGGGCGTCATCACCGTCGAGGAGGCGCGCGGGCTGGCCACCGAACTGGACGTGGTCGAGGGGCTGCGGTTCGACCGCGGCTACGTCTCCCCCTACTTCGTCACCGACGCCCAGACGATGGTGGCCGAGCTGGAGGACGCCTACATCCTCGTCCACGAGCAGCGGCTCGGCGCGCTCCAGGCCCTGCTGCCGCTGCTCGAAGCCGTGGTGCAGGCCGACCGGCCGCTGCTGGTGGTCGCCGAGGAGGTCGAGGGCGAGGCGCTGGCCACCCTCGTCGTCAACAGGCTGCGCGGCGGCCTCAAGGTGGTGGCGGTGAAGGCGCCGGGCTTCGGCGACCGCCGCAAGGCCATGCTGCAGGACATCGCCACCGTCACCGGCGGCCAGCTGGTGGCGCAGGAGCTGGGAACCACGCTGGAGACCGTCACCCTGGACGCGCTGGGCCGTGCCCGGCGCGTCCGCGTCGACAAGGACAGCACGACCATCATCGACGGCGGCGGCAGCCCCGAGGCGATCCAGGCGCGCTGCGCGCAGATCCGCCAGCAGATCGCCGAGGCGACCTCCGACCACGACCGGGAGACGCTGCAGGAGCGGCTGGCCAAGCTGGGCGGCGGCGTGGCGGTGGTCCGTGTCGGCGGCGCCACCGAGGTCGAGGTCAAGGAGCGCAAGGACCGGGTCGAGGACGCCGTGCACGCCACCCGCGCGGCGGTCGAGGAAGGCATCCTGCCCGGCGGCGGCGTCGCCCTCCTCTATGCCGCCCCGGCCCTGGCGGCGCTGCGGCCGGCCAACCGCGAGCAGCGGGTCGGCATCGACATCGTGCGGCGCGCCCTGCAGGCGCCGGTGCGCCAGATCGCCGCCAACGCAGGGGTCGACGGATCGGTGGTGGTGGGCAGGCTGCTCGACCGCGGCGATCCCGCCTGGGGCTACGACGCGCAGAACGACGCCTACGGCGACATGTTCGCCATGGGCATCGTCGATCCCACCAAGGTGGTGCGGATCGCCCTGCAGGACGCCGCCTCGGTGGCCGGCATGCTGATCACCACCGAGGTCATGGTGGCGGAGCGGCCGGCGGACGGCACGGCAGCGCCGGACGACGCCGACGAGAGCGCCGGCCGGGCCGACGGCTGACGGGCGCATGCCGCCGCCGCGTCGGCACCGTGGGGACCGACGCCACCTTCCGCCGCCTCCGGCGCCCGGCCGTGTCCCGCGGCCGGGTGGAGGCGCCGGCGGGTCGTGAGCGGGACGGGGCGGAGCGTGCCCCGAGCGAGCGCCTTCAGTGCAGCGGCAACCCGCCGCCCGGCGATAACATGTCGAGTCCGGTCAGGGTGACGAGGACCGCCGCCTTCCGGATGGCGTCGGCCTTGGCCATCCCGGCGTGACGGGCGATCAACGCCTCCGCCATCAGGTCGAGCGCGACGGCGTCGCCGTAGCGCGTCGCCGACAGGCGGTAGGTGTCCATCGCCGCCCCGATGTCGTCCGTCGTCAGATCTTTCAGCATGAGGGCCAGTCCCTGAATTGCCGGCACCGTCAAATATAGGACGGCGGCGAACCCGACGTTCCCTGATCCAGGTCAGGAGTCCCGCGTCGTCCCAACTTTGGCACGGCTGCCGACAATGCCGGGGATCCAAGCGGCGGCGGGCGGCTGGATTGATCTGCTTCAATGACCGAGGGGCGGGAGCGGTGTTGGCTGGGCCGATGACCATCATCGCGGCGATCACCTCCCCGTCCCGCCAGTCGACCTGGATCGCCAGCGACACCCTGCTGATCGCCGGCAGCATGCGGCAGTTCGGACGCCCGAAATGGGTGGTCCGCCCGCCGTGGGCGGCCGGCGTGGCCGGGCATCTGCGCACCATCAACCTGATCGAGGATGCGGCCGACGAATTCTTCGGCGGGCTGGCCGACGGTCCCGCCGGGGTGTCGGAGTTCACGCGGCGCCTGCGCCAGAGGCTGAAGGCCGAGGAGTACCGCGGAACCGAGGAAGGACCGGGCCCCCTCGACTTCGGGCAGGCGATCCTCCTCGCCCGCCCCGACGGGGTGTGGGCGGTGGGCTGCGACTTCTCGATCATGCCGGTGCCGGCGGATCATCTCGCCGCCGAGGGCACCGGCCGGGAGTACGCGGTGGGCGCCGCCTTCGCGCTGGCGACCCACGCCGCATTGTCCCGGCGCGAACGCCTCGCCGTCGCGGTGGAGACCGCGATGGCCTTCGACATCGGCTGCGGTGGCGAGGTGTGGCTGCACGAGCTGGCGTGACACCGCGGCGGCGCCCCCGGTTCCCACGCCCCATCTTCCCACGCTCCACCTCCCCACGCACGGTCGCCGCAGCGGCTCGCGCGCGACGGGCAGCCGGCCGCACGGGCACCGCTCCCGGCCGATTTTCCCCGTGCGTTCGGCCCGCGACGGGATTAGTGGTTAGCACCGGATCGGGTGCATGGGGGATCGGGCATGCCGCGGGACCGACGACGGGGGCAGCGCTGCGCGGCGTGGTTGCTGGCGTGCCTGGCGGCCGCCGGCGCATCGCCGCCGGGGGCGGTGTCGGCGCAGCAGCGCCTTCCGGGTTCGGTCGAGCCGGGGCGCCTGCCGGAGCGCCTGCCGCCCCGGCCGGAGCCGCCGCCGCCTCCCGCCATCGTCGCACCGCCGATCCCCGAGTCCGTCCCCCCGGCACAGGCCCGGCAGATCACCTTCCGCCTCCAGGAGGTCGTGGTCGACGGCGCGACGGTCTACGCGGACGGCGAGCTCGCCGCTCTGTACGCCGACACCATCGGCAAGGTGGTGAGCCTGGCGGTCGTCTACCGCATCGCCGACACCATCACCGCGCGCTACCGCAGCGACGGCTACATCCTCTCGCGCGCCGTGGTGCCGGCGCAGCGGATCGCCGACGGGATCGTGCACATCCGCGTCGTCGAGGGCTTCGTCGACAGCGTGACGGTGCAGGGGAAGGACGATCCGACGATCCGCGCCTACGCGGAGCCGATCGCCCGATCCCGGCCGCTCACCGCCGGCGTCCTGGAACGCGCCCTCCTGCTCATCAACGACCTGCCGGGAGTGCGGGCCCGCGCCGTGCTGACGCCGGCGGCCGGCGTCCTCGGCGGGTCGGACCTCGCCATCATCACCAGCCACACCCCCGTCGACGCGGCGCTGGACGTCGACAACCGCGGATCGGAATTCGTCGGCCGTCTCCAGCTGTTCGCCCGGGCCGCCCTGAACGACGTCAGCGGCCGCTCCGACCGGATCGAGGCGCGCATCGTCACGACGCCGCTGGAGGGAAACGAGCTCCGCTACCTCGACGGCAGCTACACGCTGCCGGTCGGCGCCGCCGGCACGCGGGTGTCGCTCTTCTTCTCCGCCAACGAGTCCCGTCCCGGCGGTTCGCTCAACACCGATGTCCTGCGCACCGAGACCAGGGGCACCGCGGTGACGGCGCGGGTGAGCCACCCGCTGGTCCGCAGCCGCCGCGAGACCCTGACCGTCGACGCCTCGTTCGAGGTGCGGAACGCCCTGGTCGACCAGTACGCCCTGCCGTCGCGCACCCGGCTGGTCAGCTCCTACGAGGACCGCATCCGCGCCATCCGGGCCGGCGTCAGCTACGACCTGACCGACGCCTGGAACGGCACCAACCTCGTCCGGGTCGAACTCAGCCGCGGCCTGCCGATCCTCGGGGCGTCCGACGACGGAGCCGACATCGACACCTCGCGGCCGGGCGGCCGCACCGCCTTCACCAAGCTCACCGTCGACGCCTTCCGGCTGCAGGAACTGGACGGGCTGGCCGACGGGCTGCGGCTGCTCGCCGCCGCGTCCGCGGGATGGGCGTTCGGCGACCAGCTTCTCGCGTCCGAGCAGTTCGGCGTCGGCGGCAGTCCGTTCGGTCGCGGCTACGACCCGTCGGAACTCACCGGCGATTACGGAGCCGCCGCCAAGATCGAGCTGCAGTACGACTTCCGGATCGGCGCGGGGCCCGGCTGGCCGTCGCTGCAGGCCTACGGCTTCTACGACTTCGGCGTCGTCGCCGACGAGGATCCGGAAGCCCTGAACCAGAGCGACGGGACGCGCTCCCTGGCCTCCGCCGGCCTCGGCATCCGTTCGCGGATCACCGATTGGCTGCACGCCAACCTGGAGCTGGCAAAGCCGCTCACCCGCGGCGTGAGCGCCAACGCCGACTCGTCGGACGCCAAGGCGGCGCGGCTGTATTTCGGGCTGTCCGCCCGGATGTGACGGACCGCCCGATGCCGACGAAAGCCCGGGCTTTCATCAACCGCCGCGCGACCTCATATAGAACGGGGTCGTCGTGGCAGCGGAAGGAGAACGCCCGCCGTGATGCGCATCATCTGGTCGGGGCTGTGGCCCCCGCGCGCCGCCGCCGCCGCCGCCGTGGTCGCCGGATCGGCCGCTCTCGCCGGCTGCGCCACGCCCGCCACCTCCGTCGCCCCGGCCGCCCTGTCCGCCCCTGCCCGGCCGGGCGGCGGACCGGCCATCCGGCCAGCCGCATTCGCGGTGCCGGAAACCCGCCTCACCGGTCCCTCGCCGGCCCCGCAATGGACCCGCCTGCTCGCCCGCCACAACCACGCCCTGGACACGCCGGAAACGGTTCCGGCGGCATGGCGCCGCATGGTCGAGGATCTCCGCGGCCTCGAGCTGCCGGCCAAGCTCGAACGTGCCAACGCCCTGATCAACCGGCTTCCCTACGTGCCGTCGGAGCGCAAGTGGGGGCGGCGGGACTACTGGGAAACCCCGTTCGAGTTCATCGCCGGCAGCGGACAATGCCAGGACTTCGCCGCCACCAAATACCTGCTGCTGCGGGCCGCCGGCGTGCCGGAGGACCGCCTGCGCCTGGCCGTCGTCCAGGACCACCGGACCGGCGTGGCGCACGCCATCGTCGTCGCCCTCGTCGATGACCAGGCCCTCGTCCTCGACAACCAGATCGACGGCGTCGTCCCGACCGCCGCGGTCGGCCACTACGAACCGCTGTATGCCCTGGGCGAGACCGGCTGGTGGCTGTACGACTCCGGCCGGCATCAGGCGCGCGGCGCGGCCGCCTTCGACCGCACCGCGCTCGCCGACCTCTCCTGAGCGGGCCGCCGTCCCGCGTCAGTCTTCGAGATCCCGGCAGTCGTCCTCGTCCTCCGCCCTGTCCCGATCGCCGGCGCAGACCAGGGCCGCCGGCGCCTCGGGCACCGTCTCGCTGCCGTCGAGGACGGCATTGGCAAACCCGTTGGCCCGGTCGCCGGCATAGTCGGCGCCGAACGGGGAGATCCAGTCGGAGAGGCCGGGCACCAGCGTTTCGTCGCCGCCCGCCAGGGGAACCGCCCCCGCCCCAACGCCCAGCACCGGCGCGGACACGGACGCCGTGTCGATCCCCGCCGGCAGACCCGCGGGCGAGCCCGCCTGCAGGCTGGCCGGAACGGGATCGCTCACGACGGCCACCGGTTTCTCGGTGACCACGAGCCGCCCGTTGACGTAGCTGATGACATAGTTGAGCGCCGTGGCGCCGCCGGGAACGATGAGATAGGTGCCGGCCCGGGAATCGGTGCCGGCGGTCACCGTCAGCGTGAGGCCGGTCACCTCGGACGGGGTGTCGGCGCCGCGCAGCCCGACATAGATCGCCGTCAACGGCGGCATCGGATCGCCCGCCGTCTTGGCGGCGTCCGCGGCGATGATGGTCAGCGGCGCGGCGGCGACGTCGGCGGTGAGGCCGCTCGGCTGCACCAGGATGTAGTTGCCGGCGTCGGCACCACCCAGCACCAGCCCGGTCACCGTCACCGGCTTCGCCGTGCCGACGTTCTTGTCGGCCAGGGTCGCCCGGTAGCTGCGGTCGTCCAGCGCGATCCGGTCGGCGCCGAGCACGCCGGACAGCACCGCGCCGCCGGTCGACAGGGTCGCCGTCGTTGTGGCGTCGTAGACCTTGCCGTTCGCGGTGATGCCGGAGACGGTCACCGTGGCCGGCGTGATCGCCGCCCGCAGGCCGCTCGGCTGGGTCAGCACGTAGTTGCCGCCGTCGGGGCCGGTCAGCACCAGGCCGGCAACGGTCACCGTCTTGCCCGTCCCGACGGTCTTGTCGGCGAAGCGGGCCGTGGCGCCGCCGGCGTCCAGGCCCACCCGGTCGCCGCCGTAAACGCCCGACAGCGAGGCGCCGCCGGTCGCCAGCGTGGCGGCCGTGCCGGCATCGTAGACCTTGTCGTTGGCGACGATGCCGCCCACCGTCAGCGGCGCCGGCGTGATCGTCACCGTCAGGCCGCCGGGCTGCGCCAGCACGTAGTTGCCGCCGTCGGGGCCGGTCAGCACCAGGCCGGCAACGGTCACCCCCTTGCCCGTGCCGACGCCCTTGTCGGCGACACGCGCATCGGCACGGCCGGCGTCGAGCGTCACGCTGTCGCCGGGCAGCACCCCCAGCAGGGTCGCCCCGCCGGTGTCGAGGGTGACGGCGGTGGTGGCGTCGTAGGTGCGGTCGTTGGTGCGTACCCCGGTCACCGCCGCCGGCGCCGCGGTGATCGTCGCGGTCAGGCCGGACGGCTGGGTCAGCACGTAGTTGCCGCCGTCCGCCCCGGACAGCAGCAGGCCGGTGACCGTAACCCTCTTGCCCGCAGCCACGTCCTTGTCGGCGAACCGGGCGGCGGCGCCGCTGGTGTCGAGGGCCACGGCGTCGCCGGGGAGCACGCCGGACAGCGCCGCGCCGCCGGTCGCCAGAGTCGCCGCGGTGGTGCGGTCGTACACCTTGTCGTTCACCGTGACGCCGGTCACCGCCAGGGGCGCCGGGGTGATCGCGGCGGTCAGACCCGAGGGCTGAGCGACCAGCGCGTAGTTGGCGCCGTCGGCGCCGCCGGGGACGAGGCCGCTCACGGTGACGGGTTTGCCCGTGCCGACGGTCTTGTCCGCAAAGCTGGCGGTGGCGCCGCTGAGATCGAGGGACACGGCGTCGCCGGGGAGCACGCCGGACAGCGCCGCGCTGCCGGTCGACAGAGTCGCCGCGGTGGTGCGGTCGTAGACCTTGTCGTTGGCAGTCACGCCGCTCACCGTCAGCGGCGCCGGGGTGATCGTCGCGGTCAGGCCGGCCGGCTGGGCCAGCGCATAGTTGCCACCGTCGGCGCCGCCCAGGGCGAAGCCGGCGGCGGTCACGGGTTTGCCCGCACCCGCGTCCTTGTCGGTGAAGCTGGCGGTGGTGCCGCTGACGTCGAGGGACACGGCGTCGCCGGCGAAGACGCCCGACAGCGTTGCCGCACCCGTCGAGAGCGTCGCCGCGGTGGTGCGGTCGTACACCTTGTCGTTGGCGATGACGCCGGTGACGGTCACCGGCGCCGGAGTGATGTCCGCGGTCAGGCCGGACGGCTGGGCGACCAACGTGTAGTTGGCGCCGTCGGCGCCGCCGGGGACGAGGCCGCTCACGGTGACGGATTTGCCCGTGCCGACGGTCTTGTCCGCAAAGCTGGCGGTGACACCGCTGGTGTCGAGGGACACGGCGTCGCCGGCCAGCACGCCGGAGAGGGTGGCGCCGCCGGTCGACAGAGTCGCCGCGGTGCCGCGGTCGTAGACCTTGTCGTCGGCCGCCACCCCCGCCACCGTCAGCGGAGCGGGGGTGATCGTGGCGGTCAGTCCGGTCGGCTGGGACAGCGCGTAGTTGCCACCGTCGGCGCCGCTCAGGGCGAAGCCGGCGGCGGTCACGGGTTTGCCCGTACCCGCGTCCTTGTCGGCGAAGCTGGCGGCGGTGCCGCTGACGTCGAGGGACACGGTGTCGCCGGCGAAGACGCCCGACAGCGTTGCCGCACCCGTCGAGAGCGTCGCCGCGGTGGTGCGGTCATACACTTTGTCGATGGCCGTCACGCCACTCACCGTCACCGGGGCGGGCGTGATCGCGGCGGTCAGTCCGGTCGGCTGGGCCAGCGCGTAGTTGCCGCCGTCGGCGCCGCCCACGGCGAAGCCGGCGGCGGTGACAGGCTTGCTGACGCCAACTCGCTTGTCGGCGAAGCTGGCGGTGGTGCTGCTCACGTTGAGGGTGACGGCGTCCCCGGCCAGCACGCCGGACAGCGCGGCGCCGTCGGTCGCCAGGGTGGCCGTGGTGGTGCGGTCGTAGACCTTGTCGTTGACGGTCACGCCGCTCACCGTCAGCGGGGCGGGCGTGATCGTGGCGGTCAGTCCGGTCGGCTGGGCCAGCGCATAGTTGCCACCGTCGGTGCCGCCCAAGGCGAAGCCGGCGGCGGTCACAGGTTTGCCCACACCCGCGTTCTTGTCGGTGAAGCTGGCGGTGGTGCCGCTGACGTCGAGGGACACAGTGTCCCCGGCGAGCACGCCCGAGAGGGTGGCGCCGCCGGTCGCCAGAGTCGCCGCGGTGCTGCGGTCGTAGACCTTGTCGTTGGCGGTCACGCCGCTCACCGTCAGCGGCGCCGGGGTGATCGTCGCGGTCAGGCCGGCCGGCTGGGACAGCGCGTAGTTGCCGCCGTCGGCGCCGCCCAGGGCGAAGCCGGCGGCGGTCACGGGTTTGCCCGCACCCGCGTCCTTGTCGGCGAAGCTGGCGGCGGTGCCGCTGACGTCGAGGGACACGGCGTCGCCGGCGAGCACGCCCGACAGCGTTGCCGCACCCGTCGAGAGCGTCGCCACGGTGGTGCGGTCGTACACCTTGTCGTTGGCCGTCACCCCGCTCACGCTGAGCGGGGCCGGCGTGATCGCGGCGGTCAGGCCGGCCGGCTGGGCCAGCGTGTAGTTGCCGCCGTCGGCGCCTCCCAGGCCGAGGCCGCTGACGGTCACCGCCTTGCCGGCGCCCACCGTCCGGTCGGCGAAGGCCGCGGTGCTGCCGCCGGTGTCGAGGGTCACGACGTCGGTGCCGATCACGCCGGCGAACACGGCGCCACCGGTCGTCAGCGTCGCCGCGGTGGTGCGGTCGTACACCTTGTCGTTGGCGGTCACGCCGCTCACCGTCAGCGGCGCCGGCGTGATCGTGCCGACCGCCCCGCTGGCGGTGGCGCTGGAGAGCGTGTAGTTGCCGCTGTCCGCGCCGGAAATGACCAGGCCGTCGGCGCTGACGGTCTTGCCCGTACCGGCGGCCTTGCTGTCGTAGCGGCCGGCGGCGGGCGTGGCGAGGACCACCGTGTCGCCGGCCAGCACGCCGGGCAGCCCGTAGTTCGCGGCGGTCAGGCTGGCCGCGGTGCCGCCGTCGTAGACCTTGCTCACGGTGCCGACCAGCGACGCCGTCAGCGGCTTCGGCGTCACCGTCAGCCCGGCCGCGCTGGTGAAGGTGCCGACCGCATAGCCGTTGATCCCGGCGACGCTGCCCTGGGCGATGGCCACGGGGTACGGCGCTCCGGCCACGTCGGCCGTTGCCGCGGTGCCGGGGGAGGTCAGCAGCGGATTCCCGCTGAACGCCGTCGCCGCGGTGTCGCCGCGAAAAGCGCCGGGTATCCCCGGCTCCAGGCCGCTGAGGCCATACGACGCCTGGAGGGCCGCGGAGCCGTCGTCGCCATAGGTCTTGCTGGAGTCGGTCGCGACGAAGGAGACCGTCGGCTGGCTGCCGATCAGGTAGCGGTTGCCGCTCTGGCTCACCGCCGCCGGCGCGAGCGTGCCGTAGGTGGCGTTCCACACCGCGGAGTTGGCGCTGTCCAGACCGCCGAACACCGCCCCGGCCGTGTCGCGGGTGTAGACCAGCCAGCGGCCGGCGGGCGCCGACAGGGCGCCGGCGCCGGCATTGTTGACGAAATCCTCGGCCGGCGCGACGACGATGGCGGTGCCTGCAGCGGCGGCACGAACCGGCGCGTTCAGCGTCAGGTCTCCGGCCAGCGTGCGCAGGGTGCTGCTGCCACCGGTGATTCCGTCGACCCCGGCCACCGTGCCGACCGCCAGCGCGTCGGCGTTGGTGAGCTTGACGGCACCGGACGTGTCGCCGGCGACGGTGGTGACGCGATTGTTGACGTCCGTCGAGAAGTCGAAGCTGCCGGTGCCGCGCAGGAGCAGACCCGGCGCCGTGATCGCACCGCTCTGGGTGACCGCGCCGTCGCCCGACAGGGTCAGGCCGTCGAACGCGGTCAGGGCGGCGACGTCGTAGCCCCCACGGCCGTAGAAGGTGATGGCGCGGGCCGTGCCCGACAGATGCGCCACGGCGTTGCCGGTGTCGTCGAGGACGTAGGTCCCGGCGCCGCCGTTCAGGGTCAGGGTGTCGGCCGTCGCGCTGAGCGGGCCGCTCTGGGTCACCGTCCCGTCGGTGGTGAAGGTGATGCCGCCGGCGCCCGTCGCCGTCAGTCCGGCGACGTCGAACCCGGCGAGGCCGAGAAACCTGAGATCGGCCACGGTCCCGGTCAGGTGGGCGACGGCGTTGTCTTCCGAGGCCAGGTCGAACTTGGCGCCGGCGCCGTTCAGGGCCAGGGTGCCCGCGGTGATGGTGCCGTTGCCGGTCACGGTTCCGCCGGCGATGCCGGTGAGCGTGACGGTGTCGGTGGTCGTCAGGTCGCCGAGTTGAAGGTTGTGGCCGCTCAGCGCGATCGTGCCGCCGCCGGCCGTGACGTCCGGGTTTCCCTTCACGTCGCCCACCGCGTTGGCGATGGTGACCGCGCCGCCGCCGCTGTTGACGGTGCGGACGGAGAAGTCGCCGACATAGGCATCACCGCCGCCGCCGAATCCGCCGGTGGTGATGCTGACGGCACCGCCGCCGGTGGCGATGGTGCGGCCCGACGACATGGTGAAGCTGGCCTGGCCGGCGATCCGGTCCGCCGCCTCGGCTGCTCCGTCGTTCACCGTCGCCGTGAAGGAGCCGCCGTTGGTCGTGACGCTCTGGTTCAGGACGATGCTGCGCCCGGCGTTCATGGTCAGGTCGATGCCGGCGCTCGCGAAGAGGATGGGGGCATTGACCGTGATGTCGGTGTTGGCCTGCAGGGTGACGTTGGAGGTGGCGGCGTTGATCGTCGCGACGTCGATGGTCACGTCCGTGCTCGGCGTCGTCGCGAACGCAGCGACGTCGGACAGCGCGGCGGAACCGCTGAAGCCCACCGTGATGTTGCGCGGATCGAGCAGCCAGTCGCCGGTCCTGCCCCGCGGGGCGCGGGTGTCGACACGCGCTCCTTCGGCGACCCGCAGGCTCAGCTTGCCCGAGGTCTCGACGAAGCCGCCGTCGCCGCCCGCGGCACCGCCGCGCGCCGTGACGGCACCGGCGAACTCCGTCCGCCCGTCCGCCCAGACCACCGCCGTGCCACCGTCGCCGCGGACCGTCGCGTCCGCGGCGATGGCGGCGCCGGCGGACACGGTGGTCGTCCGCGCGTTGGGCTCCGGCCCGGCGCCGCGGGCGCCGCCGCCGACCAGGGCGGTGCCGCCGCCGGCGGCGCCGGAGACGTCGATGCGGCTGCCGCCGCCGAGCGCCACGACGCCGCCCAGCACCTTGACCGTCCCCCCGGTCGCGCCGGCAGCGGCACCGGAGGCGTCCAGCGTGCCGTCGACCTGGACGGCGCCGTCGCCGCCGCTGAGGACGATCTCGCCGCCGACCACGGCGGCGGCCCGCGCCTCGATCACCCCCGACATGTCGATGGCCCGGTCCACCAGGCCCTTGACGGTGTCGGCACGCAGCAGCACGACGCCGCCGTCGGCCAGGATGCGGCCGCCGTTGGCCACCGCCGCGGCGAGGGGCCGGCCGTCGGGGCCGAACGCTTGGGCCAGGACCTCGTCGCCGACCACCAGTTCGACCAGGCCGTCGCCGTTCAGGTCCAGGGTGAAGCGGCTGCCCGACGCCAGTTCGACCCGGCCGAGCCGGGCCGCGATCAGCCCGGAGTTGGCAACTCCCGGCGCCACCAGCGCGGCCAGCCCGTGCTCGGCCACCGTAATCGTGCCGTCGTTGACGACGGCGGCGCCGGGGCGCCCCGGCCGGTCGAAGTCGAGGCGCCCGCCGGCCATGAAGCGGTCGATGGCCTCCGGCGACAGGGTCGCCGTGGTCGCGGCGATCCCGGCGACGTCGACGTGGGCGCCCGGCCCGAACCAGACGCCGTTCGGGTTGGCCAGGACGACCCGGCCGTTGGAGGCGAGCGTGCCGAAGATCTCCGACGGCGCCGGCCCCACCACCTGCTGCACGGACACCGAACCGGTGCCGGGCTGACGGATGTCGGTGCGGTTGCCGGCGCCGATCGAGAAGCTGTCCCAGTTGATGACCGCGCGATCGCTGTGCTGGATGATCTCCAGCCCGGTCGCGTCCGGCTGGCCGATCGTGGCGCTGCCGGCGACGACGTTGCCGCCGCTGGGAAGGGTTTGTGCCACCACCTCCGGCACGACGGCCGCCGCCGAGCCGCCGACGGCCATCGCCGCCAGCAGGGCGAAGGTGCGTTGGCACGAAGCGGCGTGCGCCGGATGCCGCCGCCCGCTGCGGTCTCGTTCGGACCGGTTCCGGTGGATCATGGCGTTGCCTCCGTGGCCTGCCGGCGACCGGCGGGCGCCGCGCGGGGCGGCGGCCCACGCGCCCGGGATGCCGCGGCGGCCAGGAGCGCGCCTGACGCTCCGCCCGCGGCGCCGTCGTCGCACATTCACCCTGATACCATTCAAATGATATCGATCACCGACCCGGCTGGCATTGAGGTGCGTCAACCGCATCGGTACCGGCCCGGCATTTCGGCAATCTTCCCGATACGCGATGCCGGGCGCCTCGACCCGGAAGACGAGCGGGCCGGCCGGTCATGCACGCCATGGCCGATCGTTCGGGGCGTCCGGGCGATGGGAGTGGGGCCGGATGATCCACGTCATGGCGCTGCCGCGGCGGCGTGGCAGACTGGGCCGTCGTGACGGAGGAGGTGGTGATGACCACGCTCTTGCCACGGGAGCCGGCGGAGGACATCGACACCCTGCTCGGCCTCGGAACACCGTCGGGGCGGCCGCCCCGCGGCCTGCGCCGGCGCGGCGCGTGGCTCGCCGCCGGTTCGCTGGCGGCGGCGGTGGCCGTCCTGCTCTACGCCCTGCTCGGTCCCTCCGGCGCCACCGTCCGCTACGTGACGCAGCCGGCGACCCGGGGCGACCTGCACGTCGTCGTCGCCGCCACCGGCAGCGTGCAGCCGACCCGCCAGGTCGAGGTGTCGAGCGAGCTCTCCGGCACCGTCCGCACCGTCTTCGTCGACTACAACAGCGCGGTGCACGCCGGACAGGTCCTGGCCGAGCTGGACACCGACAAGTTCCGGGCGAGCGTCGACAGCTCCCGCGCCAAGCTGGCCGCCGCCCGCGCCAGGGTGGTGGAGGCCGACGCCACCGTCACCGAGACGGCCCGGGAGCTCGCCCGCCGGGCGGCGCTCGCCGCCCGCGAATTCGGTTCGCGCCAGGAGCTGGAGGCGGCGCAGGCCGCCCACGACCGGGCCGTGGCGGCGGCCGCCAGCGCCCGCGCCGACGTCGGCGTGGCCGAGGCGGAGCTGGCGCTCAACGACTCGAACCTGGCCAAGACGCGCATCGTCTCGCCGATCGACGGCATCGTCCTGAAGCGCGACGTCGACCCCGGCCAGACCGTCGCGGCATCGCTGCAGGCGCCGGTGCTGTTCACCATCGCCGAGGACCTGCGCCGGATGGAGGTGCAGGTCGACGTGGACGAGGCCGACGTCGGCCAGGTCCGCGAGGGGCAGAGCGCCCGCTTCACCGTCGACGCCTACCCGGAGCGGCGCTTCCCGGCGGCGATCCGCGACCTGCGCTACGCCTCGGAGACGGTGCAGGGCGTCGTCACCTACAAGGCGGTGCTGACCGTCGACAACCCCGAGATGCTGCTGCGCCCCGGCATGACCGCCACCGCCGAGATCGGCGTCCAGGACATCGACGGCGCCCTGCTCGTCCCCAACGCGGCGCTGCGCTTCACGCCGCCGGCGCCGAAGGCGGCGCCGAGCGGCGGGCTGCTGCGCCGCCTGATGCCGATGCCGCAGTTCCGGCCGGCCAGCCGCCAGGAGTCCGGCGGTCCGGCGCGCGTGGTCTGGCTGCTGCGCGACGGCGTCGCCACCGACGTCCCGGTGGTGGTCGGGGCGAGCGACGGCACGCGCACGCAGATCCTCGACGGCGCGCTGGCCGAGGGCGACCCGGTCATCGTCGACACCGCATCGAACCCCTGAGGAGGCCGCCGTGCCCAAGGACGCACCGTCGGCACCGCTGATCGCCTTCGAGAAGGTGGGCAAGGTGTTCGGCGCCGGCGACGCGGCGGTCACCGCGCTGGCCGGCGTCGACCTGCGCATCGGGGCCGGCGAGTTCGTGGCGATCATGGGCCCGTCGGGGTCCGGCAAGTCGACGGCCATGAACATCCTCGGCTGCCTCGATACGCCGTCGACCGGCACCTACCGCTTCATGGGGGTCGACGTCGGACGGCTCGACCGCCGGCGGCGCGCCCTGCTGCGCCGCCACCGCCTGGGTTTCGTGTTCCAGGGCTTCAATCTGCTGGCGCGCACGAGCGCCGCCGAGAACGTCGAGCTGCCGCTGGTCTACCGCGGCATCGCCGCCGCCGAGCGGCGCCGGCTGGCGCTCGAGTCGCTGGCCCGCGTCGGCCTCGCAGGGCGTGCCGGCCACACGCCGAGCGAGCTGTCGGGCGGCCAGCAGCAGCGGGTGGCGATCGCCCGGGCGATCGTCACCGACCCCGCGGTGCTGCTCGCCGACGAGCCGACCGGCAACCTCGACACGCGGACCAGCCGCGAGATCATGGACCTGCTGGTCCGGCTCAACCGCGAGCGCGGCATCACCGTCGTCATGGTCACCCACGAACCGGACATGGCCGCCTACGCGTCGCGCGTCGTCCGCTTCCTCGACGGCCGCATCGAGGCCGACGTTCCCGGCGAGAGGGCGGCGTGATGCTCGGCGCGCTCGTCAAGCTGGCCTTCCAGGCGATCCGCCGCAACGCCCTGCGCTCCGTCCTCACCGTGCTCGGCATCGTCATCGGCGTCGGCGCGGTGATCGCCATGGTGACCATCGGCAACGGCACGACGGCCAAGGTCACCGCCGATCTCGCCAAGCTGGGCACCAATCTGCTGTTCGTCTCGCCGGGACAGTTCGGGCCGGGGCGCGCCAGCGCCGACGCCAAGCCGTTCGATGCCCGCGACGTCGAGGCGATGCGCGCGCAGCTCGGCGGCGTGCGCGCGGTGGCGCCGGTGGCGCAGAGGACGGTGACCCTGGTGGCCGGCAGCGAAAGCCGCAACACGGTGGTGACCGGAACCGACAACGCCTTCTTCCTCACCCAGGACTGGGCGCTGGAGCGGGGCCGCACCTTCTTCGACGGCGAGGTGCGCGCCGGCCGCGCCGTCTGCGTGATCGGCCGGACGGTGCGCGACGAGCTGTTCGGCGGCGGCGATCCGGTGGGCCTGACCCTGCGGGCCGGCGCCGTGCCGTGCGAGGTGATCGGCCTTCTCGAGGCCAAGGGACAGTCGAGCTTCGGGACCGACATGGACGACACGGTGCTGATGCCGATCCGCACCTTCCAGCGCCGCATCGCCGGCAACACGGACGTCGCGCGCGTCTACCTGTCGGCCGCCGACGGGGTCGACACGGCCAAGGTGCAGGCGGACGTCGAGCGGCTGCTGCGGGAGCGGCGCAACATCGCCGCCGGCCGGGAGGACGACTTCTCCGTGCGCGACATGAAGCAGGTGGTGCAGACCACCGCCGCGGCGACGGCCATGCTGACCGGCCTTCTCGGCGCGGTGGCGGCGGTGAGCCTGCTGGTCGGCGGCATCGGCATCATGAACATCATGCTGGTGTCGGTGACCGAGCGCACCCGCGAGATCGGCATCCGCCTGGCGATCGGCGCGCTGGAGGAGCAGGTGCTGCTGCAGTTCCTGGTGGAGGCCGTCGTGCTCTCCCTGTTCGGCGGGCTGATGGGCATCCTGCTCGGCCTGGGTCTGGCCGCCCTGGCCACCGCCGGCCTCGGCGTGCCGTTCCTCGTCGAGCCGTCGATCATCCTGATCGCCTTCGGCTTCTCCGCCCTGGTCGGGATCGTCTTCGGCTACGTCCCGGCCCGCCGCGCCGCCCGTCTCGACCCGATCGAGGCGCTGCGGCACGAGTGACGGCGGCCCGGCTCAATGGGAGTGGATGATGTCCGTTCCGCAGCCGTGGCTGATCGCCCAGACCGCGATCTGCGTCCGGTTGGCGACGTTGAGCTTGCGCATGATGTTCTTGACGTAGAACTTGACGGTCGGCTCCCGCAGCCCGAGCTTCAGCCCGATCGACTTGTTGCCGTGGCCGCGGACGATCATCTCGAGGATCTGCCGCTCGCGCGGCGTGACGACACCGTCGAAATCCCCGGGCTCGAAAGAGCCGGGGCCGTGCGGGTCGTGGAGATCGTGCGGATCGTGCGGATCGTGGAGGTCGTGCAGAACCTCGACGACGACGCTCGGCACCACCACCTGGCCGGCCAGGACCAGTTGCAGGGACAGGACCAGCGCGTCGGCGGATAGGTTGGGGCCGAGGACTCCCTGCGCGCCGATCCTGAGGATCTCGACGGCCTGCTCGGCCGACGCCCGCTGCAGCAGGAACACGATGGCGGCGTCCGGATAGCTCGCGCGCAGAGCCGCGTAGGACGAGCGTTCGTACCCTTCGACGTGGTCCAGCAGGATGATGTCGGGCTCGACGCCCCAGGCAACGGCCTCGGCGATTCCACTGGCTTCCAGGCTGACGGTGAAGGCTTTTCCCAACAGCGCCTTGATCCCTTCGCGGAATATCCTGCTTTCCGCAACAAGGGCGGCAAACGTCTCGGACATGGCGACACCCCAGAGGGTAGTGCGAATCATCGACGGGCGGTGAATTGAAGTGGGGAAAGAGTGCTCCGGTGGTGAAAACATGTCAATGCACGAAATGAAATTTTTCGCGGCAATTGTTCAAATTGTGTCGCATGCTAATTTTGATAATAATGCACGCCCATGACTCGGCAATGGATAATTGAGTTTGACAATTTCAGCCCGATGAACCGCTGGTCAATAACAGTAATATTGTGATTCCGCCGATACTGAAGCGGGCCGGCGGATTCCTTGCCGGCCGTGCGACGTCTTCTCGCCGGAAGGCCGGCGGCGGCGGCCCGCCGTCCGAGAGGGCGCCGATGGGAGGGGGCGATCCCGCATCGGTATGCCCGCCGGCCGGCTCCTCCTTCGGAAGGAGGGTCCCGCCCTCCGGGCGGGCACCACTCTTCGGCAACCACCACGGGTGGTGGAAACGGGGCTACGCTGTCCTCGATGCCGCCGTCACAGACCAGATTCGATGCGCCATGACCCGATCGTCCCCACCGTCTTCCGTCACCCGGCTCGACCGGCGCACCGGGTGCCCGGACGCCGGCCTCGCGCTCGAGGAGCTGTGCCGCGCGCATGACCATCTCGACCGGGCGAACCGGACGGTCGTGGCCGCCCTGAAGCGGCAGGGGATCGCCGACGTCAAGCCGATGGCGCTGGTCATCCTCTACCGGCTCAGCCGACAGGCGCAGCAGCCGAGCCGCATCGGCAAGGCGCTCTTCCACCGGGAGAAGTCCCTCACGCACCATGTGCGGCTGCTCCTGCAGCGCGGCCTGGTGGAGCAGCGCCCCCATTCCCACGACGGCCGCGCCAAGGTGCTGCGGGTCACCGAACGCGGCCTGGCCGTCCTGCGCGCCTTCGGCATCGCCGACCGTCCGGTGCGGATCGGGCATCCGGGGCCGCCGCTCCCGTGAGCGCCGGCCATCGCGACGCGTCCCGCCGGGGACGGTTCTCAAGGAGGGATTGCCCGTGCGAACGCATCTTCCAAGCCCGGTGACGGGCACGCGGCGGTGGTCCTGGGTCGAGGCGATGCTCGGCGGCCGCCCGGACGTCCACGCCGCCGCGGCCGGCGCCGGCGACCGCCACGGCACCGGCGAGGACGACGACGACGCGGCCATGCGCCTGTGGCTGTCCTGGCTGAGGCCGGTCATCGTCGTGAACGCGGCGGCGCTCGGCCCGGACCTGCACCTGCCCGGGCTGCTGCACGCCGTCGACGCCGCGGCGTGGTGGGTCGCCCTGTCGCGGCGGGTGCCGGACCTGCGCCCGTCCCCGGGGGGCGGGACGGCCGGGGGTGGCGGGCCCGTCGATCCGGCGGCGTGGGCCGAGTTCCTGCGCCGGGAGTCGCTGCGCGTCCTGACGGCGGCGGAGCGCTGCCCCGGCAGCCGGGAGCGGCTGCTCGCGGAGGTGAACCGCGAGCGCGGCCGGCTGACCGGCGGCCGCCGGCTGGCGCCGCTGGGCGCCGCCGACCTGCGCGCCCTGACGGCCCTGCTGGGCGCGGCACCGCTGTGGCGGTCGCTCGGCGGTCCGGCCGGGCAGGTCGCGTCCGCGGAGCTGCTGGCGTTCCTCGAGGCGGCGCTGGCGTCCGGCCAGGCCGACACCGACGGCATCATGCTGCTGGGGCTGGCCCATCTCCACGCCCGGCCGGACCCCTCCTTCGCCGAGGCGCTGCACGGCCTGCACCCGTCCCCCCTGGTGGAGATGGCCTGCCTGGCGCATCTCTCCCTGGCCATGGGCCGGCTGCGCGACGCCATCGACCAGCGGCTTCTCGGCGTCCGGGTGTGCGCCGACGCCGCGCCGTCGCGCGATCCCACGGACCTCCTCGCCGAGGGGCTCGCCTGGTACGACCGGCTGAAGGCGCTGGCCTTCTTCCGCAGCCGGGAGGTCGCCGACGAGGCCGAAGGCCTGCTCGCCGCCGTCGCCGCCAAGGTGGAGCGGCGGCTCGAGCCGGCTCTGCTGCAGCAGCTCGAGCGCACCACCGTCACCGACCTGCCGATCCGCCTGCCCAAAGGCATCCGCTTCACCCAAGGCTTCGCCGCCGAGATGGCGCGGCGCCACCGGGCGTGGCCGCGCTCGGTGTGGCGGAGCAACGTCGGCGCCGAGCTGCTGCGCCTCTACCGGGAGGCGCTGCGCCTTCCCCCGGCGGCGTCCCTCGACCCGCTGAGCGAGCTGGCCGAGCTGGCCGACAGCGTCGAGCGCCCGATCCCCGTCAGCGTCCTGGACGACCGCCTGCTGGCCGCGGTGGAACACGCCCTGCGCCGCGGCGCGCCGCTGTCCGAGGCCGAACGCCGGCTCGTCCGGCGGACCATCCAGGCCGGCGCGGAGGAACGCCGGCGGCTGCGCTGGTGGATGCCCGACGGGGTCCGCCGCCTGCTCGACGCCGCCGCCCAGGCCGGTTCCGGCGACCCGCCGCTGCACGCCTGCCGCTGAGGGAGCCGGCCGGCCGGCGGCCGTTCAGCGGTCGAACACGTAGGTTCCCGGCGCCGGGTCCAGCGGCGGGTAGCCCCGCTCCGGCGCGCCGGCGGCGGCGCGCGCCGCCACCTCGGCCGAGGAGCGGCGGGCCAGCCAGTCGGTCCAGGCCGGCCACCAGGAGCCGCGCCGCGCCGGCGTCGTCGCCATCCAGGTGTCGGGATCGAGGTAGCGGGCGTCCGGCCCGCGCTCGGCGATGCGGTAGCTGCGGTCCGGCCGCTCCGGCCCGGCGGCGATCCCGGTGTTGTGGCCGCTGGAGGTGAGCAGGAAGGTCACCGCGGTGTCGCTGAGGATGTGGATCTTGTAGACCGAGCGCCAGGGGGCCACGTGGTCGCGCTCGGTGCCCACGGCGAAGATGGGGACGCGGATGTCGGTCAGGGCCACCGCCCGGCCGTCGACGCGGTAGCGGCCTTCCGCCAGGTCGTTGTCGAGCAGCAGCGAGCGCAGGTATTGCGAATGCATGCGGTAGGGCAGCCGCGTGCCGTCGGCGTTCCACGCCATCAGGTCGGTGACCGCCGGACGCTCGCCGCGCAGGTAGTGGCTCACCAGGCGCGACCAGATCAGGTCGTTGGAGCGCAGCATCTGGAAGGCCCCGGCCATCTGGTTGACGTCGAGATAGCCGCTCTCCCACATCGCGTCCTCGAGATAGGCCACCTGGCTTTCGTTGACGAACAGCATCAGCTCGCCGGCCTCGGTGAAGTCGGTCTGCGCGGCCAGCAGGGTCACCGTCGCCAGCCGGGCGTCGCCGTCGCGGGCCATCGCCGCCGCCGCGATCGCCAGCAGGGTGCCGCCCAGGCAGTAGCCGCAGGCGTGCACCGGCGCCGCGCCGCAGATCGCCTGCACCGCGTCGAGCGCCGCCATCACGCCCAGCCGCCGGTAGTCGTCGAGGCCGAGGTCGCGCTGCTCCGCGCCCGGGTTGCGCCAGGACATGGCGAAGACGGTGAAGCCGTTGCCCACGAGGAAGCGGACCAGCGAGTTCTCCGGCGACAGGTCGAGAATGTAGTACTTCATGATCCAGGCCGGGACGATCAGCACCGGCTCGGCATGGACCGTCCCGGTGAGCGGGGCGTACTGGATCAGCTCGAACAGCTCGTTGCGGAACACCACCTGCCCCGGCGTGACGGCGAGCTCGCGCCCGACGCGGAAGGCCTCGAAACCGGGCAGCGGCCGCCCCGACGCCAGGTGCGCCGCGTCGTCCAGCCAGTTGGCGGCGCCGCGGGCGAAGGTCTGACCGCCGCTGGTGATGGCGGCGCGCACCACCTCGGGATTGGTCAGGGGATGGTTGGAGGGGGCGAAGACGTCGAGGATCTGCCGCGCCACGAACGGCACGATCCGCGCGTTCGCCCGGCCGACGCCGGGCACCGCGGTGGTCGCGTTGTGCAGCCACTGCTGCATCAGCAGGAACGACTGGGCGTAGAGGCTGAACGGGAACAGCCGCCAGTCCTCGTGGACGAAGCGGCGGTCGCCGGGCAGCGGCTCGATGCACCACGGCGCCTCCGGCGCCGCCGCGGCGGTCGCCGCGTGGGCCAGCAGGCGCAGGGTCTTGCGCAGCGCCTTGTCGGCCAGCTCGGCCTGCTTGCCCGGCGCGTTGGCGAGGTGGACCGCCCAGTCGGCGAAGGCGAGCGCCACCGCCGCCGGCGAGATGGACGCCGTGAAGCGCGCCTGCCAGGCGTGCATCAGATGGTCGATCACGGCGCCGCGGACCGGCAGGAAGGAGACGCCGGCGACCGGGGCCTCGCCGTCCGGGCCGGCCGCCGGTGCCGGAGCGGGCGCCGCGGCGGGCGCCGTTTCGCCGCGGGACAGGGTGACGCCCATCAGCCGGCCCTCCGCGCGGCGGCGCCCTGCTTTTCGTGATGGCGGACGTAGTGCGCCAGCACGATCTTGAGGACGCCGGCGTGCTTGGCGTTGCCGGCGGCGGCGGCGGCGGCGATGTCGTCCTCGATCATGCGCCGGATGGTGCGCTGTCCCTGCGGCGTCTGCTCGAGGTAGCTGCCGAGCTCGGTCGCGACGATCTCCGGCAGGTGCTCGTGCTCGGCGATCGCGGCGATCTCCTCCTCCGTCAGGCCGCTCAGGCCGATGCAATCCTCGATGGTGATCAGCATCATGGCGGGTTCCCCCTTTTCCAGGCATACCCGGACGCTAGGCGGCGCGGCGCCGGGGCGCCTTAACCCAGGTTAGCGTCGCCGCGGGGGGCAACGGACACGGCGGGCGGGGAGGACGCGCATGGAGGACACGGACGGCACCGGCGGAGCCGGCATCGTGCGGCCGGACCTGCCCTACCGCCGCCACGGCGGGGCGGCGCTGATCGAGGTCCGCCTGAGCAGCCTGCCGCAGCTCTTCAACTCCCTCGATCCGACGCCCTTCCCGGACAAGGACCTCGACGACGAGGTCGAGCGCTACATCGTCGGCGCGATCCAGGATTTCCCGATCGCCCAGCCGCTGCGCCTGGTCATCCACCTGCCCGACGCCCAGGCGCGCGCCGCCCGGCCCGCCGAGGTCGGCGACGCGATCGGCCGCTATTTCGGCTATCGCGCCGCCATGGCGCGGCGCGACCTGCGCCTGCTGCTGCGCAACGGCCGGCTGTCGCTGGCCATCGGCCTGCTGTTCCTCGGCGCCTGCGTCGTCCTGCGCGCCGTGCTTCTGGAGATGTCGCAGGGCACCGCCGCGCAGGTCCTGGCCGAGGGGCTGCTCATTTCCGGCTGGGTGGCGATGTGGCGGCCGATCGAGATCTTCCTCTACGACTGGTGGCCGATCCGCCGGCTCGGCCGGGTCTACGCCAAGGCCGCCGCCATGCCGGTGGAGCTGCTCCCCACGCCGCCGCCGGCCGGACCGCGGTGACGGCATCTCACAGCAGGAACACCGCCGCCGCCACGGCGCAGGTCCAGCGCCCGCCCGGCGCGCCCTCGGCGGCGGCGGTGCAGGACAGGGCCTCGATGCTGGTGCCGCTGTGGGCGTAGAGCTGGCGGCGCTCGTCCCACGCCGCCTCGGGGTCGAGGTCGAACCCCATGGTCGAGGCCAGCATGGTGGCCGCCAGATCCTCGGCGCGGTCGCCGCACTCGCGCGCCGTCATGCCGTAGCCGAAATGCTCGGAGATGTAGCCGTACCGCCCCGGCTCGGCGGGGCGGGCGACGCCGATGGCGGCGGTGATGCGGCGGCCGGACTCGTCGCTGTCGCAGCGGGCGATGACGCCGTAGGTGATCTCCCCCGGCCGCAGCCGCGCCAGCCCCTCGTCGCGGGGCACCAGCCGGCAGCCCGGCGGCACGATCGACGACACGGCCACCAGGTTCTGCCGCTCGATGCGCGCCGCCCGCAGCGCCGCCTCGAAGGCGGCGAGCCGGTGGTGGTGGACGCCGACGCCGCTGGTCAGGAAGACCTCCGTGGGTATCGGGCCCATGGCTTCCTCCCGCGCCTCCTCCCGTGGCGGGGCCGCGGTCAACGCCGCCGCGGCGCTTGGGAGCCCACCCCGGCGCCCGGCGGCACGCGCCGCAGCGTCCCGTCGCGGCGGCACACCAGCACGTCCACCGGGTAGCCCAGCTCGCGCACGCGTATGGCGTCGCGGACGGCCGATTCCAGGGCCTCGCGGCGCGACTGGAACCAGCCGCTGTTGTCGCCGTTGCCGAAGCCGACGGTCCAGTGGCTCTCCTGCGGCTTGACCACGTAGACGAATTGCTCCTGCGGTCTCATGCCATCCTCCTGACGAAGATTCCGGGCGCCGTCACCGCCACGGCGGCGGGCCGTCGACGATCCGCCACGAGCCGTCGGCGTCGAGGCAGGCGGTGCCGTACGCCGTTTCCATCCGGCCGCCGACCACCACGGTCTGCTGGTACTCGCGGCAATACCGCCCGTCGCGGTCGTACCCCTGGCGGATCGGGCTGACCCAGCCGCTGTGCCCGCTCTCGGGGTTCTGCCACGCCGAGCGCTCGCCGATGCGGTTCCAGTGGGCCTGCTCGGCGGCTTCGCGGTGGTAGAGGCGGTCGGCGCGGTCGAGCGAGCGCCCCGCCTCGCTGCCGAGGACGGCGCCGATCAGGGTGCCGATGCCGGTGGCGACGAGCTGGCCGGTGCCGCCGCCGAAGCGCGACCCCGCCAAGCCGCCGACCACCGCCCCGCCGACGGCCCCGGCGGTCTCCTTGGGCCCGTAGGAATCGGCGGCGCAACCGGTCAGCGCCAGCAGGGCCAGCGCGGCCGCCGCGATGGAACGTCGTTTCATGACACACCTCCCGGGGCGGGCGGCGGCCCCGGCGTCGCCGGTCCGGCCGCCTCGTCCAGCAGACGGACGACCTCCGCGTCGTCGAGCTGGCGGAAATCGTCGTAGAAGTAGCCGATCGCCCCGAACGGCTCGGGCGTCGCCAGGCACACCACCTCGTCGACCTCGGCGGACAGCGCCGCCAGGGTGCTGCGGGGCGCCACCGGCACCGCCAGCACCAGCCGGCGCGGCCCGGCGCGCCGCACCGCGCGCAGCGCCACCCGCATGGTGGCGCCGGTGGCGATCCCGTCGTCGACGACGATGGCGGTGCGGTCCGCGATCGCCGCCCGCGGCCGGCCGCCGAGATAGGCGGCGCGGCGGCGCTCGATCTCCTGGAGCTGGCGGGCCTTCTCGGCCTCGAACCAGGCCGGCGGCACGAGGTCCGTGATCTCGGGATTGCGCACGACTTCGACGTGCCCGCCGTCGGCGACCGCGCCGGCCGCCAGCTCAGGCTGGAAGGGGGCGCCGATCTTGCGCACCAGCACGAGGTCGAGCGGCGCCTCCAGCGCCCGCGCCACCTCCCGCGCCACCGGCACGCCGCCGCGCGGCAGCGCCAGGACCACGGGATGCTGCTCCTTGAACCGGGTCAGGGCGGCGGCGAGTTGCCGGCCGGCGTCGGCGCGATCCCGGAAGACCAGATCGAGCATGGCGTCCTCCCCGAACGTGCCGCGGTCTCGATGCCCGCACTCTAGCCCGGCTCGGCGCCCCCCGCCCTTAACGCAGATCAAGGTGGGGGACGGCCGCCGACGATAGGGTGGCGCCGCGGCGCCGGCCGGGCGCCGGCGGCGCCGCGGGAGGCTCCCATGCCCGACGACATCCTGCTGTTCGACCTCGATCCGCGGAGCGGCCTGGGCGGGCGCGTGGCGCACCGGCTCGGCACGGCGCTCGCCGCCCATGAGGAGCGCACCTTCGCCGACGGCGAGCTCAAGCTGCGGCCCGTCGCCGACGTGCGCGGCCGCGACGTGTTCGTCCTGCAGTCCCTCGCCGGCGACGGGGCGTGCGGCCTGCACGACCGGCTGTGCCGGCTGCTGTTCTTCGCCGGTGCGGTGCGGGACGCCGGGGCGGCGCGCCTCACCGCCGTCGTCCCCTACCTCGCCTACGCCCGCCAGGACCGCCGCACCCGGGCGCAGGACCCGCTGACCCTGCGCTACCTCGCGGCGCTGGTCGAGAGCGTCGGCGTCGACGCCGTGGTGACGGTCGACGTGCACAACCCCGCCGCCTTCGAGAACGCCTTCCGCTGCCGCACCGAGATCCTGGAGGCGGGACCGCTGCTCCTCGACGGCGTCGCGCCGTGGCTGGGCGAGGGCACGCCGGTGGTGGTGTCGCCCGACGCCGGCGGCATCAAGCGGGCGGACCGCGTCCGCCAGAGGCTGGCGGCACGGCTCGGCACCGGCGTGGGCATGGCGTTCCTGGAGAAGACGCGCGGCGAGACGGCGCTGGACGTCGGCACCCTGTTCGGCGACGTCGGCGGCCGCACCGCCCTCATCCTCGACGACATGATCAGCACCGGGGCGACGATGGCCGCCGCCGCCGCGGCCTGCCGCGCCGCGGGGTGCCGGGACGTGGTGGCGGCCGCCACCCACGGCGTGTTCGCGCCGGGAGCCGCGGCACTGCTCGGCGACCCCGCGGTGTCGCGCCTCGTCGTCACCGACACGCTGGCGCCGGACCGCCTGCCGCCGGGCACGCCCGCCGGCCGGGTGGCCGTGCTGGAGACCGCACCGCTGCTGGCCGACGCCATCGCCCGCCGGCACGGCGGCCCGCTTAATCCAGGTTAAAGCGCCGGCGCGGCGCCGGGTGCGAAGAGAGTCGGCGCGTCGCAGGACGACGGCATTCCCAGGAGGACGCCATGGACGACACGACCCTGACGAAGGAACCCAGCCCGGAATCCAAGAGCACCGGCGCGGTGACCAAGCCGGCCGGCGAGGCCGGCCGCCACCCGTTCCTGACGCTGCGCGACGAGTTCGACCGCCTGTTCGACGAAGCGACCGCCATGTTCCACCTGCCGTGGAGCCGGCGTTCCCCCTTCGACCTGGAGCCCCTGTTCCGCACCGAGGCCAAGGTCGCCTTCCTGCCGCCGGCCGACGTCGACGAGCGCGACGGCGAGTACCTCGTCACCATGGAGCTTCCCGGCATGGACGAGAAGGCCGTGGAGGTGGCGGTGCAGGACGGCGTGCTGACGGTCAAGGCCGAGAAGAAGGAGGAGCGGGAGGAGAAGAGCAAGACCCGCACCTTCTCCGAGCGCCGCTACGGCCTGTGCGAACGCTCCTTCCGGCTGCCCGGCAACGTCGACCAGGAGCGCATCGCCGCCGCCATGAGGAACGGCGTGCTGACCGTCACCCTGCCCAAGACCGAACCGGCGGCGCCGCCCAAGCGGACGGTCGAGATCAAGACGAGCTGACGGCCCGTCCCGGGGGAGGACTCCCCGCACCGGCCGGCTGGTCCGGCCGGTGTCCTTTATCCAGGTTAATGCCGCCGGCCGCCGCCCCGGCGATGCTGGGGACCGGTTCGCTTCCGGTGGGAGGAAACCATGCAACGCGAACGCCACGACCATCGCCCCGACCCGGTGCGGCGCGACCGTCTGATCCAGGAATTCATCCACGATCCCTACAAGACCCAGCGCAAGATGGCCGACCCGGCGGTCTGCCCGCGCTGCGGCGCCGTCTACGAGACCGGCCGCTGGCACTGGGGCGCGCCGCCCGCCGCCGCGACGGAGGTCGTCTGCCAGGCCTGCCACCGCATCGCCGACCAGTGCCCCGCCGGCATCCTGGCGCTGCACGGCGGCTTCGTCCGGGCCCACCGCGACGAGCTGCTGGCCCACATCCGCCACGAGGCGGAGGCCGAGACCGCCGAGCATCCCCTGCACCGCCTCATGGAGATCCGCGACAGCGACGACGGGCTGGAGGTGACCACCACCGACGTCCACCTGCCGCGCCGCATCGGCGAGGCGCTGCGGCGCACCCACCAGGGGGACCTGGAGATCCACTTCGACGAAGGGGAATACTTCGCGCGGGTCCGCTGGCAGGCCGGGTGAGCGGTCACCCCGCCGGCCGGCCCGGCCCCGCCCCGACCACCGGAGCCACGCCGAGCTGGACCGCGCCGGCCCGGACCTCGCCCACCAGGGCGACGTCCGGGTCGAGTTGGGCGATGGCCTCCAGCCGGCGGCCGTCCAGCACGTGCAGCGAGCCCTTGGCGAAGTCGAGCAGGCCGGCCGCGCGCATCCGCTTCAGGGTGCGGCAGACGTGCACCGAGGTGAGGCCGGTGGCGTCGGCGATCAGCACCTGGTTGAGCGGCACGTGCACCGCCGCCTCGCGGTGGCCCTGCTGGACGCTCACCCGGCGGTGCAGGTCCAGCAGCAGGTTGGCGATCCGCTCCTGGGCGGTCTGCTGGCCGAGCGCGCCGAGATGGTTCCAGGCGGCGAGCGCCTCGTGGGCCAGCGCCCGGGCGACGTTGAGCGCCAGCAGCGGCGCCTCGCGGCAGGCGCGGCTGAAGGCGCCGCGGCGGACGGTGCACAGGGTGACCTCGGTCAGCGCCTCGGCGGTGTAGAGCATGCCGACCCGCTCGTCGCCCTCGAACCCCAGCAGGTCGCCGGGCATGGCGAAGCGGATCACCTGGCGCCGGCCGTCCTCGAACAGCTTATAGACCACCGCCCAACCGCTCTGGACGATGAGCACGTGGGCGAAGGGCCCGCCCTGCTCGAACAGGGTCGCCCCCGCCGGGCGGACGAGAATGCGCCGGGCCGGGCCGAACAGGCGGTCGAGCTCGTGGTCCGGCACGCCCTGGCACACCCCCTGCGCACGCACCGGACACGGCCCGCAGGGTCCGTCCCGGGCGGCCGACGCCCGGACCAGCAACGCGGTGTCGCCACCGGCCGCGGGTGGCGGCCGCGGGGACATGGAATGCTCGGCGGTCTCGCTCATGGGCGCACCTTGGCGCTACGGCAGCGAAATTGTACGGAGTCGTGGCCGCGCGGTCGACGCTTCGAAAGCATAGCCGGACCCGTGCGCTCGTTCGTACCCAGAGTATGGCCCTCGCCGGATGGATGCAAGGTCGCTCATACGAGGTCTGCGGCTGGAGCGCATCGCGTACAATCGAGATCGATGTGACGCGTGAATCCGCTCGTCGATCAAAGACACAGGCCGACACCGCTCTGCTCAGGGCGGGGGTGCCAGCAGCGGCCCGAGCCGCCGCAGCAGCTCGGCCTCGCCCAGGGGCAGCAGGTCCTCCGGCACCGTCGCCGCCAGACGGGCGAGCGCCGGCGCGTCGAGCCCTCCTTCGAGGCGCAGCAGGTTCGGCTGCGGCCCCGCCAGGACGAGCGTCTCGAACAGGCCGAGGGCGGCGGCGCGGTTGAGGATGCGGGCGGCGCAGCCTTCCGCCCAGCCGGCGGGCAGGTCGAAGGGCGCCGCCAGGAGGGAGCCGGCGGCGACCGGGCCGGCCGGCACGCCGATGAGCCCGCGCGGCAGCCCGGCCCCGTCGCGGCCGTCGAAGGCGGCGTCCCGATGGACGATCTCCTCGATCATCGTCGGTCTGCCGGACGCCTGGAGGATGCGGAACCGGCCCCGGCCGGCGAGCACCAGCCACGTTCTGTGTCGGCGTTCCATGGGCGCCTCCCTCACCCGAAAGAGTCACCGGAACGGCACGCCGCCGCCTTAACCTGGGTTAGCGAGGAATAGCCGGGGGAGGCGCAGCGTTGATTCCTGAGGGCGGGCCGAAGGCCTGAGGACGGGCCGAAGGGCGGGATGCCCAGGGACGGCGCGGATGGACGAGACGGACCCCGTGGCGGCAGGCAACCGGCTCCTGCTGACCGACTACTACCAGCTCACCATGTTCCAGGCGTACCACGCGCACGGCCTGACCGACACGGCCGTGTTCGAGCTGTTCGTGCGCAAGCTGCCGGCGCGGCGCGCCTTCCTGATGGCGGCCGGGCTGGAGCAGGCGGTGGCGTTCCTGGAGACCTTCCGCTGCCCCGAGGAGGATCTGGACTGGCTGGCGCGCGAGCGCGGCCTGCCGGCGGCGACCGTCGACCGGCTGCGCGGCCTGCGCTTCACCGGTGACGTCGACGCGATGCCGGAGGGCACCGTCTTCTTCGCCCACGAGCCGGTGCTGCGCGTCGCCGCGCCGCTGCCGCAGGCCCAGCTCGTCGAGACGCGCCTGGTCAACCTGATCCATTTCCAGACCGTCGTCGCCAGCAAGGCGGCGCGCATGGTGCTGGCCGCCGGCGGCCGGACGCTGGTCGATTTCGGGCTGCGCCGCGCCCACGGCGCCGAGGCCGGCCTGCTGGCGGCGCGGGCCAGCCATCTCGCCGGCTTCGCGGCGACCGCCACCACCCTGGCCGGGCGGTGCTACGGCATTCCCGTCGTCGGCACCATGGCCCATTCCTTCATCCAGGCCCACGACAGCGAGCGGACCGCCTTCGAGCATTTCGCCCGCGCCCGCCCGCAGGACCTCGTCCTGCTGCTCGACACCTACGACACCGAGGCGGCGGCGCGCACGGTGGTGGAGATGGCGCCGCGGCTGGCCGCCGACGGCATCGCGGTGGCCGGGGTGCGGCTCGACAGCGGCGACCTCGGCGCGCTGGCCGCCGCCGTGCGCCGCATCCTCGACGCCGGCGGCCTGGCGGCGACCCGCATCCTCGCCAGCGGCGGCCTCGACGAGGACGCCATCGCCGCCCTGGTGGCGGCCGGCGCGCCGATCGACGCCTTCGGCGTCGGCACCGCCCTGACCACGGCCGCCGACGCGCCGGCGCTGGACTGCGCCTACAAGCTGGTGGAGTACGCCGGGCGGCCGCGGCGCAAGCGCTCCCCCGGCAAGGCGACCTGGCCCGGCCGCAAGCAGGTGTTCCGCCACCACGACGCCGCCGGCCGCATCGCCGCCGACCGCGTCGCCCTAGCCGGAAGCGACGGGGCCGGAAGCGACGGGGCCGGAAGCGATGGGGCCGGAAGCGATGCGGCCGGCGGGCGGCCGCTGCTGGTGCCGGTGCTGCGCGGCGGCCGGCGGGTGGCGCCCCTGCCGGCGCTCGCCGCCCTGCGCGCCCATGCCGCGGCCGAGCTGGCGTCGCTGCCCAGGCCGCTGCGCGCGCTGGACGCCGCCGGCACCCTGGCCGCGGCGATCGACCCGGCGCTGGACCGGCTGGCCGAGGAGGCGGACCGGCTGGCGTCCGGAGGCCGGCCATGACGGCGATGTGGCTGGCGCCACCGCCCCGCCGTCCGGCGGAGGCCGACGGCCCGACGGCGCCGGCGCCGATCGCCCCGTGCGGGACGGCCACGCTGCTGTGCGTGGAGGAGCGGATGCTCGTCGCCTGCGCCGGCTTCGCCGCCGCCTGGATGGCGTTGCGCGACCGCCGGCGGGACGGTCAGCGCTTCAGCGTCAGCAGGTAGGCGACGAGGTCGTCGGTCTGCTCGCGGCTCAGCCGGATGTTCGGCATGACCGGGTGCGAGGTCTGCAGGTAGCTGCGCAGGGCCATCTCCGTCACGCCGGGATCGCCCATCCGCTCGATCAGGTCGGGGCCTTCCGGGAAGTCCCCGACGGGCTGGTCCGGCAGGACGACGTGGCAGTCGGCGCACAGCTCGGCGGCCAGCGCCCGCCCCGTCGCAGCACTCCCCGGCCCGTCCTCCGCCGCCAGGGCGCCGCCGCCGGCCAGCGCCGCCGTGCCGCCCACCGCCAGCGCCGCCACCATCCCCGCCATCGCCATGAGACGCAGCATGGTCGCCTCCCCATCGTCGGGGCCGGGGCCCCTCTCCCGCTCCGGGACAGGGCGGCCCGGGCACCCGTGGACCAGGATAGGCGGATCGCCGGCGGCGCGGCTTGATCTGGGTTAACCGGCCCCCCGGCCGCCGTTGCGGTAGATCGCCTCGACGAGCTGCATGGCCTTGAGCGCGTCGGCCGAGGTGCCGTCGGCGACGGGGCGGCCGGCGCGTGCGGCGGCGAGGAAGTCGTCGACCTCGAGCGCCCAGGAATCGTCGCGGTCGAAGAAGATGACCTCCTCGCGCGGCCGGCCCGCCGACTGCGGGTCGCCGGGGCCGGGACGGCGGGCGTAGGTCAGGCTCTCGTCGCCGTAGGAGCGGGTCGAGGAGAGGATGCCGTTCAGGTTGACGTAGCCCTGCTCCAGGCAGATCTCCAGGGTGAAGCGGTGCTTCCACTGGGTCGCCGAGGAGTGCAGCAGGGCGACCTGGCCGGCGGCGCTGGTGAGGATGGCGAAGGCGTTGTCCTCCAGCGGAATGTCCCAGAACATGGTGCGCACGACGCTGCGCACGTCGACGAAGTCGCCGCAGAACAGCCGGAACAGGTCCAGCATGTGGATGCCCTGGTCGAGCAGGATGCCGCCGCCGGCGAGCGTCGGGTCGGAGCGCCAGATCCGCGGGAAGTCGTCGCCGCCCGACTTGCCGTAGACGCCGCGCAGCCACAGCGGGCGGCCGAGATGGCCGCTGTCGACGATCGCCTTGGCCTCGACGACGCCGTAATGGTAGCGGTGGTTGAAGCCGAACTTCAGCACGCGGCCGGGGTTGCGCCGCTCGGCGGCGATCATCCGCTCGACGTCGGCGACGCTGCGGCCCGGCGGCTTCTCGCAGAACACGTGCTTGCCCGCGTCCAGCGCCGCCTCCACCACCTCGGCGGCGACGCTGTTGAAGGCGCAGACGAACACCGCGTCCACCGCGGGATCGGCGACGACGGCGCGGTGGTCGGCGGAGAAGCGCACGCCCGGCGGCGCCGCGGCGGCGTCGAGGTCGCTGACGTGGACGAGGCGGGCGTCGCCGCGCCCGGCCAGGCACTCCGCCCGCGTCCGCCCGACCTTGCCGTAGCCGACGATGCCGACGCCGAGCGGCCGGGAGTCCGCGGTCGCGGCCGGGGTCACGGGCGGGGTCACGGGCGGGGTCACGGGCGGCGTCACGGGCGGCGTCACGGGCGGCACGCCGTCACCACGAGGTGGGAGCTGAGCAGCGCCTCCTGGAGGAAGATCTGCAGCCGTTCGCGGGCGAAGGCGTCGCGCCGCTCGAAGAAGTAGGCGAGGACGCGGGGCAGGTCGCCGGCGGCGCCGGCGCGGTAGGCGCGTTCGATCATCTGCACGTCGAGCTGGCCGGGGGTGCTGAGGTCGAGGATGGTGAAGCCGTGCCGCTCCAGCGCCGCCTGGATGCCCTCGACGGTGGGCAGCGTCAGGTGCGACAGCGGCAGCAGGCGCGCCTTGTCCCACAGGGTGAGGACGTCGAAGCCGCTGCCCGAGCGCATGCCGAGCGTGAGGAAGCCGCCCGGCACCAGGGCGCGCCGCGCCGCCGCCAGCAGGCCCGGCAGGTCGGCGGTGTGCTCGACCACGTCGAAGCCGGCGACGACGGCGGCCGCCGCCTCCGGCAGCGCCGCCGGGTCGGCGACGCCGGGCACCGGCCCGAGGCCGAGGGCGGCCAGCGCCTCGGCGAGGTGCGGCCCGTCGGGGGCGAGCTCGACGACGGCGTGGGCGGCGGGGTGGCGCACCCGGGCGTGCAGCGCGGCGAGGCGGTCGGCCCGCCGGCCGGCGATGCGGCGGCGGTGCGTGTCGACCGCCGCGCGGTAGGCCGGCGAGGCGAGGAAGCGGGCCAGCGGCGACCGGGCGGCGTACCAGTCCAGCAGGTCGGGCGGCGGCCGCGGGCTGAGGTAGAGGGTGCCGCAGCCGGCGCAGCGCCGGTGGGTGAAGCCGCCGCGCGCCAAGGTCTCGGCGGCGTCGGCGCGGCCGCAGCACGGGCACGGCACGTCGGCGAAGCGCTCGCCGTCGGCGAGCACCGCCGCCTCCGCCGCGGCCGTCAGGCGGGCCAGCTCCGCCGCCGTCTCGGCGGGGTGGACGAGCGTCTCGTCGAGACCGTCGAGCACCGCCGTGCGCCTCATGCCGCCCCCCTCCCCGCCCGGCCGCTCGCGCCGCCGTCATGCCTCTTCCCATCGCGCAATTGTCCGCGCTATGCAAGAGGCGTTGTCGGCAACAGCCGTGGTGGCGGCGGGGGGACCGGATGCCGGATGCGAGCGCCTTGGCGGACCTCCTGCGGCGGGCGATGGACGCGGGCACGGTGGTGGCGGACCTGCCGGAGGCCCTGGCGCCGCGCACCCTGGCCGAGGCGGAGCGCGTCCAGGACGCGCTGCTGGCCCATCCCGGCACGGCGGTGGGCGCCTGGAAGCTGGGCGCCACCAACCGGCCGGCGCGCGACGCGCTCGGCCTCGACCGCCAGTTCATGGGCGCCGTCGCCGCCGACCGGGTGCTCGCCGCACCGGCGCGGATCGCCGCGGCGGCGCTGCGGCAGACGGTGATCGAGGGCGAGATCGCCTTCCGCTTCGGCCGCGACCTGCCGCCGCGGCCGGGCGGCCATGACGCCGCCGCGGTGCGCGCGGCCGTCGCCTCGGCGCACGCCGCCATCGAGGTGCCGGCCAGCCGCTTCCCGGCGCTGGGCGCCTTCGGCGGCTGCGCGCTGGTCGCCGACCACGGCGCCGCCGGCTGGCTGGTGGTGGGTCCGGGCGGCCCGCTGGGCGACCCGGCGGACTGGGACGACCGCGCCGTCGCCATGACGGTGGACGGGGCGCCGGCCGCCGCCGGCACCGCCGCGGCGATCCTCGGCACGCCGTTCGGCGTGCTGGTCGAGCATGTCCGCCAGGCGTCGGCGCGCGGCATCACCCTGCGCGCCGGCCAGTACGTGGCGACCGGCAACGTCGCCGGGGTGGGCGCCCTGGCGCCGGGCGGCACGGCGGTGGTCACCGTCGCCGGCCTGGAGCCGGCCGCCCTCACCCTCGTCCCGGCGGGGCCGGAAGGGCCCGCCCCGGCGGAGCCGGAAGGGGAGGCCCGCCGATGACCGCGACCGTCGCCGTCCTGTCCCGCTCGTTCTCCGCCCATCCGGTGCTGCGGGCCGAGCTGCTGGCCCGCCATCCCGGCGCCCGCTTCAACGACAGCGGCCGCACCCTGGCCGGTGCGGAGCTGCTGGCGTTCCTGCGCGGCAGCGAGCGGGCGGTGGTGGCGCTGGAGCGCATCGACGAGCCGCTGCTGGCGGCCCTGCCGGAGCTGCGGGTCATCAGCAAGTACGGCGTCGGCCTCGACAACGTCGACCTCGCCGCGGCGCAGCGCCACGGCAAGCGGGTGGGCTGGACGGCGGGCGTCAACCGCCGATCGGTGGCCGAGCTGGTGATCGCCTTCGCCATCGCCCTGCTGCGCCACGTGCCGCAGGCGCACCGCGGCGTGCTGGCCGGCACCTGGCGCCAGTGGACCGGCCGGCAGCTCAGCGACCGCACCGTCGGCATCGTCGGCTGCGGCCACGTCGGCAAGGACGTGGCTCTGCTGCTGCGCGCCTTCGGCTGCCGGGTGCTGGCCCACGACATCCGCGACTTCCCGTCCTTCTACGCCGCCCACGGCGTCGAGCCGCGGCCGCTGGAGGCGCTGCTGCGCGAGGCCGAGGTGGTGACCCTGCACCTGCCGCTGACCGAGCGCACCCGCGGCCTGTTCGACGCCGCGCGGCTGGCGCTGCTGCGGCCCGACGCCGTCCTGATCAACACCGCCCGCGGCGGCATCGTCGACGAGGCGGCGCTGGCCCGCGCCCTGGCCGAGGACCGGCTGGCCGGCGCCGCCTTCGACGTCTTCGGCGTCGAGCCGCCGCAGGACACGGCGCTGCTGCACCATCCCAACTTCCTGGTGACCCCGCACATCGGCGGCAGCGCCGCCGAGGCCATCCTCGCCATGGGCCGCGCCGCCATCGCGGGGCTGGACGACGCGCGGGAGGCGGAGGAGTTCTTGCCGGACCGGCTGATCGGCTCCTCCCATTAGGGAGTGGAGTTGCGCGTGCTCCCTCCTTTGACGGTCGCTGAAGCACTCAGAGAAAGGAATTCTGTCTCGTACTCAAGGAGGTTTCGAGTGCGATATCCTTCTATGCTTTTGCCTAGCGTCGAGATGGTGAGCGGAACGAACACTGGATCTACGCTTGGATCCAACCATTTTTTTAGCTCATTGATGATCGGCGCTGCCGACGCGTGACCAACCACCAGCCATGCGTCGATTGCAAGAAGCGGTTTCAAGCCTAGGTCATGTAATATTTCAGACCATTCTTGCCTTCTCTTGCTAAAGTTCGGCCTGAACCATTCAGTGAATATGGCAACCCCATCGTTTCTTAGGGATCGGAGATGATTGTGTGAATCAATAGGGGGTCTGTTCGTATCCCCCACAAATAAAAGAGACTTTGACTCGCGATCATGCCCACTGCCGCCAATCATGACAATGTCAGCTACAGCTCCCTCTGCCAGACAAGAAAGAATTGATTGATCCCGAGGTGTCAGGTTGCCTAGACAGCCGGCAATATGAGATTGCTTCCGAGTCAACAGTATTCCAGAAATCGCACCAGTGAGCTTAGCATCAGCTTCGGACAGTCGATCTGGTGCAGATGGTGGATACTTCACTTTTTGGCAAGCCAGGCAATGTGCGCTGGCCATTCTTTTCCCAAAAACATGTTCTGGGACTAATGTTTTCAAAGCCTCTGACACCGCAGCGGCAGCTTCTTGATGCATCTCGGGCGAGCCATAATAGTCCATTCGCCTCCTAAACGTAGTTCCATATCTTGCCTGCCCAGGCTCCCCAGTGAAACGATTGACGTGCAAAAGAGGAAGGCCAGATTTCGAAATGACTTCAACATATCGGTCAACAAATCCCATGATGTTATTTATCATATTGTCGTTGACCAACTGAGGAAAGCCCCCACAAAATCCATCATAAGAAGAAGAATCCTGGATATATTTTGGCTCCCTGCTCGCAAACCACAAAAGAATTTTCTTTGCACTTATTTTGCTAAGAAGGTCTTTCATTTCGGACACCCAGGTCCTCTGCATCTCGGAACACAATTTTATCGCTAAATCCCTGTCGCCATGCTGAAACATGCTCGGAAAAATGTCGTTCTCGTGTATTGTTGGCGAATCTTCTGGCGCACCAACCAACTGAAATACATTGTTTCCAAACATCCTGTTATGATACATAGAATTTCCGCAAGACCGCGCCGTAAAAGTATGAATGACGACGGCAGATGATTTATTGAGATACTCGATAATATGCGGTCTATCCAGGTAGTACCGGGGTCCAACAGCAGATGTAGAAAGATTAAATACGTTAACCTTCGCCATATCCGCGACTATATTTGCAAAGCAGTCGTCTGCATGACGACCAAATGTATGCGCAGGACCAATGAACGCTATATACTCTCCTTCTTTCAAAGGCCTTGGATCGGGGCCACGCAGAAATCCGACGCCTGGCAAGAAACAAATGTTGTATTGGTTCACCATCCAGTCAGATATCTGATATATCACAGCGATACCTCCTCTCAAACATACCTGGTTATACTATCCTTTATGCGCCCACAGCACCCGACCAATGCGCTCAAGATACTGCATTACTTCATTACGGTTCTGAAATCTTTCTATAGGAGCTTCCGGGTTTTGTTTCTTTAGGGCACTGCTAAGGGCAAACTCTGCGCTTAGACCAAGAAATTCTACTATATCCGTATTTGCCTTAGGAGTAAGCAGATCTTCATAAGAAAGAAAAAGAACGTTTGGACGACCAGCCAATCTAGTCCGCATCTCCTCTGTTAACCTGTCTACGTACGCTCGAAAAGATGAAAATTCTGTCTCATCAAAGAGCACTGATGTAGTTTTTCTATTCGGAGACGTAGTATGCCATATGTTCGTTGCCTTTCCTATTTCGACTGACGAATACATCGCAAGCCGATTTTCGCGCTCCAAGAATAATATATGTATATCTCTGCTGTCGACAATGTAATCTATCGCATCTTTGGCATGACCGAGGAAAATTTTAAATCCAACCACATCATGAATGGGAGTTTCACTGTATACCCATTCAATAAATCTAACATGTGATTGCTCTCTCCATTCCTTTACGTCGACACCAAGAGACTCTATAGAATGATCAGGAAGATTCACCCAAGCATTTTTTGGGTGAAATATCTCTCCATGGAAATGCGCGTCTGGATGACTATGGATCATTGTTTGGAGGAAATTTGTACCGCTTCTAGCCATCCCAAATATAACAGCCTTTTTCATAACCGTCCCCGCCCTATCCTCACCCAAACAATGCTTTTGTATAGCAAATTTTATCATTTACGTCCATATGCTCCACTCGGATCGAAGGCCGAGCTGCTAAAGCAAACCGAGCGGCAGATACATTGTACCGAAAATACCATAGGTGAAGCATCCTGCGGATGCGAACATGCTATACCAGCACTTAGTCAAAATAATCTCATGTTATCGCGCCCGTCACGTCGTTGGCACCCCCGAGCGTCGGACGGCTTACGATTGCTCTCCTCAATAAGGCGTCAAGAAGGAATGAAATTTCCAGGCGCCAACTCTCTTATGCGGCTACCGGCTGACCTATCGCAATCCGCCGCTGGGGCTATTCGGCTCAATACATCTGTCCAACCGGTAATAGTCACTCGGAAATCATTTTCTGACAAATCGCCGTGGTTTATCACGCGGTCCAAGAGCACATTATCAGGAACGTTGTCCTGCTTTGGAGGATCAACGAACAGCAAACTGACCAGCGCAGCGGGGAAACTCTGCTGGAGGATGTCGAGCAAGTCGATAGCATCTCCGGAGGCACGCTGGTCGGCAGCGTTAGGTGATATACTACCATGCTGCCTTACAAAAAGAATTTTATCACCCGCATCATGCTGAAAGAACCGGCTGCAAAGTTTTTGGTATTTTTCTTTCGCCTCAGAAATATAATTCCGCCAGTCGTCAGTAATGAGGCCGTCCTGGCCGCGTGGAAAATCATGATGGTGCCTGATGCCGTACCGCTTACACAGGACGGTTTTACGGTCCTCTGACCTTTCAATATCCTTGAAGAGTTCAGAAAATTCGGTACGGAGGCAACTCAGGACGGCCGAAAACGGCGTGACCCACCAGTCGAACGGATAGGCACGGTCAAACCCGAAATGACGCCGTAGATGCCATGCTACTGCGCAGTTGCCACCAAGGCTGACGATCCGGTCAAACATCATGCTGTAATCCGAGTCGCTGCTGCGTCGGCAACCTCCGCAGCCACGATGTGGCGATAGATCCGATCGAAAAAGTGACGCATCCGCTTGTCGTCGCGCTGGTATGCCCAGGAGTACCAAGGCAGCGATGGTTCGTTCCATTCCGCCGGGCCGCTCGGACGGCCGTAGAAATCGCGGATCTCGTACTGCACACTCGAAAAGAAGCCGAAGAAATCCTCCTTGGTGTACCCGTATGTAGCCGCGGCCGATGATCGGCCAACCTCGAAAACAAGGATCGGCTTAGATGTCGTAAGTATGCGCTGTGCACCGATGAGAGTATGGAACTCACCCCCTTCAAGATCCAGCTTCATAAAGCTGATATCTACATCGGGAGCAATCAGATCATCAAGCGTAGTCGTGGGAACAGTGACGCTGACGATGTCGTCTTCGTCCGTCAGTCCATGCCGCCTCCGGATGCCGCTCATGGCAGCCCGGCGGCGAGCGTGCTGAAACTCGACGGTCGGAGATGCCATGTGGATCTCGTTGGACGTCAGCGCCCGGTTAATGACCGCCACCTGTGGAAATGGGGCATAGCCGTTGCGTAGAGACTCCGCCATGTCTGGCAGCGCCTCGACCGCGAAGACCTTTCCAGCCAGCCCGACAGCATCCGCCATCGGTCGAGTATGCCTACCGGCGTTAGCGCCACAATCCACAACGGTGTCGCCGTTGCGCAGCAACGCCCGATAGGTCATCTCGATTATGGCTTCCATACGGTTCGGGGTGGCGGCCAGCACCTCAAACCACGCTTGCGGATTGAACTCGTACATCGCGCCGATCCTCGCGGTGAGAGCTCTCATACCGCCATGGTACTTCGTTGGCGTCAAGTCGCTCACCCCACTACGTCCGGAGAGACATGCTGTACGGGCCGAATCACGTTCTACATAAAGCCCATCACGCCATTGATATCGGCGAATCGCAGTTCGCCCAGCCTTCGCGCCGGCTGCTGTCCTGGGGCAATCGCTGTGGACTACCGTCCATCTCCGAAGGACCGTCAGAGTTCCGTGCCGTCGGAAATTAGACCTAGCGTTGCTAATGCCGTAAGTAGTGACTGCAACGCCGCGCTCCCTCCTCGGCTTCCAGTTACGTTCAGCTTCGGTTGCGGCGTTGCACCGTAGAAGCCAATGCGCCCCGATACAGTCTCCAGTCGCACACCACCGGTTCCCTTTCCGTACAGGGCAAGCGTTGCACTTCCAGAAGCGGCATTGGCGTAGAGCGCCGGACTGGTGATCGCAGAACCAACCGCTTCTATCCATGAGGTGGCGCCGGCGATGTGCGCGATGCGCATCTGCCGACCGCCGGCCGTGTCAAAAGAGATGCCTCCGTTCCCCTTGCCTTGCAGCCGCAGAGACACGTCGCTATCCCCGCCCTGGGCGGCCACGGTGACGAACCCGTTGCCGGTCACGCTCCCGGCCACCTGCACCCAGTTGGCGGCGTTGGCGATCGGCACGACGCGCAGGCTTTCCAAACCCGGGGCGCCGCCGAGGCTCACCGACCAGGACGCCACCCGGACCCGTTCGGTGCCGCCGACGGCGATCCCGACCACGTCCTCGGCCGGGCGGAAGGTGCCGGTGTCGGGATCGCCGGCGAAGGCGAGCGACGGGGCGGCGGCGCTGCCCGGCGGCACGCGGACGGTGCCGGCGAACTGCGGGTTGGCGAGCGGCGCCTTGGTCGGGTCCTCCAGGCGGTCCGGGCGCGGCGTGAAGCGGTACGCGGTCTGCATGGCGTCACCCGTAGAAGCCGAGGGAGACGAGGCAGTCCACCGGCGCCACCAGCCCCAGCGCGCTCACCGCCTCCAGGGTGCGGGCGCCCGGGTTCAGCTCCGGCGCGGCGCCGCCCAGCGCGTCGCCGGCGGGCAGCGCCGGCACGCCGTCGTACTGCACCCAGACATTGCCGGTGGCGGCCAGCAGGACCTGCCGGGCGCCGGCCGGCACCGGCACGCTCTTGGCGATCCCGGCGCTCAGCGCCACCACGCAGCGGTGGGGCGGCGGGTTGATGACGGCGGTCGGCCGGCCGGAGGCGTCGGCGGCCTGGCGAATTTCCTGCATCGGGCTCTCCGTCGTGGCAGGGCGCACACGAAAACGCCCGCCGCCGGCGGGAACCGGGGCGGGCGCACCTGTGCTGGGAACCCCACGAGGATAACAGGACATAAGTCCTATTTCAAGCCCCGTGCACGATCGCGAACAGCGCCTCGGCGATGCGCAGGTCCTCCTCGGTCTTGATGACGTGGCCGGCCATGCGGCCCACGGGATGGAAGCCGACCCGGCCGGCGTAGGTGGCGCAGCCGCCGGCCCGCGCCGCCGCCAGGTAGGGGTCGCGGCGCCACCCCGTGATCGACCAGACGATGCGCTGGATGGGATCGAGGTCCTGGGAGTTGGTCTTCTCGGCGTAGGTGAAGTTGACCGGCCGGCCGCGGTAGGCGCACTCCAACTGCTCCTCCACCACGCTCAGCAGCACGTCCCAGCCGCCCTCCTCCATCGCCCGGACGAAGCCGCGGACGTCCTCCACCGTCAGCAGCGGGGCGATGGAGTGGACCTGGAACAGCCGGTCGCAGTCGTGGTGCTCCAGGAACTCGGCGACGAACTGCTCGCTGGTCGCGCGGTTGTCGCCGAGGTGCTCCGGCCGGCGGTGGAAGCGCGCGCCCTCGGCCTCGGCGACGGCGCCGAAGTCCGGGTGCTCGGAGTTCACCCACACCTCGTCGAACACGCCGGCGGCGTGGCACTTGCGGATGGCGCGGACGATCAGCGGCACGCCGTGCAGCTCGCGCAGGTTCTTGCGGGCGAGGCGCTGGCTGCCCATGCGGGCGGGGATCATGGCGACGGTGGTCATCGGGGCGTCTCGCGTGGCTTTCAGAACGCCCGCTCGCCGACCAGGGCGGCGGGCATGTGGGCCTGGCGCAGGAACTGCGCCAGCACGTGCATCAGGGCATGGTGGGCGTCCTCGACGATCCCGTAATTGTGGCAGGGCACGTGCAGGCCGACGTCGGCCAGCCGGGCGGCGCGGCCGCCGCCGAAGCCGGTCATGGCGATGGTCGGCATCCCGTTCTCCATGGCCCAGGTCAGGGCGCGCACGACGTTCTCCGAATCGCCCGACGAGCTGACGGCGATCAGCGCGTCCTCCGGCCTGGCCAGGCTGCTGAGCTGATAGCGGAAGATCTCGGCGTAGTCGATGTCGTTGGCGATCGCGGTGATCAGCTCCACCTGCGTGCTCAGGCTGACGATGCGCGGGGTGAGCGCGGTGTCGCTCCGCAGGCCCTTCAGCACGTCGCAGGTCATGTGGTTGGCGATCGCCGCCGAGCCGCCGTTGCCGCAGACGTAGAGCGTGCCGCCCCGCGCCGCGACGTCGCGGATCAGCGCCGCCGCCCGGCCGAGCGCGGTGCGGTCCACCGCCAGGGCGGCGCGGTGCAGCCGCTCCATGTAGTCGGCGAAGAAGACGTCGATGTCGCTGTAGGGCGCTTCGGGAAATCGCGGGCTGGGCACGGGCGGAACCTCCGGCAGGGCAGCGGGCACGGGACGATGGGGCGGCGGGGGGCGGCGGCTCAGGCCGGCACGGCGACGCGGGTGCCGGTGCGGGCCGACGGCGCCGGCGCCGGCGCCTCGATGCGCAGCGCGCGCAGGCCGAGGCCGAGCGGCCGCGTGTCGTCCCCCAGCCCCAGCGCCGCCGGCGAACAGGGGGTCCGGATGCGGAAGGCGAGATGCAGGCGGCGCCGGCCGTCCAGCAGGGCGCGCGGGCACGGCGCGCGCCATTCGCCGTCCGCCGCGCCGAGGCGGAGCGTCCAGCGCGCCACCGCGGTGCCGTTGGCGAGCACCTCGACGGTGACGGCGGGGTGCCGCTCGGCGACGAAGCCCTGGCCCTCGACGATCACCTCCAGGTCGCCGGCCGGCGCCTCGGCCAGGTCGCCGGCCGGCGGCCCGGCGAGATCGAGGACGAGGCTCGCCTCGCCGTCGGCCGACCAGGTGCCCCACGCCTCCGGGTGCGACCAGCCGGCGCCCAGGCAGCCGACGCCGGTGCCGCCCTCGGCGAAGCGGAGCGTCTCGCCGAACCGGTAGGGACGGCCCAGGCGACGCCGGCACCAGTGGGCCTCCGCCTGGCGGCCCAGCCGGTCGCAGCACGCGGCCAGCGCCGCCAGGGCGCCGCGGTGGCCGGGGTCCAGGGCGACCGCCTGCCACAGCGCCTTGGCCGCCTCCTCGAGCTGGTTGCGGGCGACCAGCGCCTCGCCGCACAGCCGATAGCCCTCCGCCGACGCCACGTGGGGTCCGGCGGCGATGCGCGCCGCGTGCAACAGCGCCAGCCACGGGTCGGCGCCGGCGAGCGCGAGGCGCGCCGCGAGCCGGGCGTAGTGCGCCCGCTCGGGCGCCAGGCCGGCCGCCCGCTCGACGAGCTGGCGGCCGATCTCCGGCTCGCCGGCCTGCGCCATGGCGCTGCCGAGCGCCGCCAGCACCGCCGGGTCGTCGGGCGAGTCGCGCCGCGCCTGGAAGAGCCCGGCCGGGTCGGCGGCGAGGGCGCGGTCGCGCGGCGTCTCGTCCAGCGGGTCGTGATCGGGGGCGTCGTGATCCCCGACGCCGTGATCCGGGGCACCATCGCCCGGAGCCGGCGCAGGGTCGGCGGGGAGCGCCCGCCAGCCCATCGCCGCGTCGAGCGCCCGGTACACCGCGGCGCCGTGGAAGCGGGTGGTCGCCAGCTGCCGCGCCCCGCGGTGCAGGGCCCGCCAGCGCTTCTCGTCGCTGAGCAGGGTGACGCAGGCCGCGGCGAAGGCCGCCGGCCCGTCGGCGGTGATGGCGAAGCGGTCGGCGTCGTCGCGCAGCCCGTCGACGGCCGGCGGCAGGCAGACGCTCGGCAGGCCGAGGCAGACCGCCTCGACCGTCTTGATCTTCAGGCCGGTCCCGGCGACGCACGGGTTGACGGCGACGCTGGCGCCGCGGGCCAGCGCGTAGAGGTCCTCGCGCTCGACCTCGCCGTACAGCTCGACGCCGGGCAGGTCGGGGGTCACCGCCTGACAGACGCGGCCGCACACCAGCAGCCGGGCGTCCGGCACCGCGGCGGCGACGTCGAGCCAGCAATTGTCGATGAACCACAACAGCCCGGCGACGTTCATCGGGTTGGCGCTGGCGTGGTAGAGGAGCGTGCGCCGCGCGAAGGCGTCCTCGCCGACGGCGTGGCGCGCCATCTCCTCGCAGCCGTCGTACTCGCACAGGACGATGGGGTTGCGCACGCCGATGGCGCGGAAATGGCGCTCCTCGTCCTCGGAGATGGCGGCCACCACGGCGCCGGGAACGGCGTCCAGCGCCTCGCGCTCCAGCTCCGGCGGGCAGGCGCGGTACATGCTGTCGAACGCGACGTCGCCCAGCCGCAGCGGCAGGCGCGACAGGGCGTCGTGGGTGACGATGCAGACGGGCGGCAGGGCGACGAAGGGCTCCAGCTCCTTCACCACGCGCACCATGTGGTGGTAGTTGCAGACGACCGAGGCGTAGGTGTGCGTGCGCACCAGCGCCTTGGCCGCCTCCACCGTCTCGTCGCGGACGATGAAGAACGGGTGGTAGCGGTTCAGCCCCTCGGCGACGAAGGCGTTCACCGGGCTGAGGGCGCGCCCCAGCTCGCCGGCCGCCTTGGCGCGGGCGCGCACCTCGGCCGAGCCCTCCCAGTTCGGGAAGGGGACCTGGACGATGCGCACGCGGCCGCCGAAGGCGTCGACGGTCTCGCGCACGTCCGCCTGGCCCTGCAGCACGCAGTCGACGTCGTAGCCCAGCCCCACCAGGTGGGCGATCAGGTTGCGGGTCACCACGCGGTTGCCCTGGGTGGCCGGAAAGGGCGGGACGAGGGTGAGGAACAGCACGCGCGGCCGGTCGCCCCGCGGCGCGGGCGGGGCCGCCGGCAGGGCCCGCGCCGCGCCGCGGGCCTGGCGGACCAGCGCCAGGTAGAGCGGGTCCGCCGCCGGGAAGGCCGGCACCGGGAACAGCGGGCGCACCGGCACGCCGTCCTCCTCGCCGAGCAGACGGGCCCAGCCGGGATGGCCGTCGCGGGCCGGGTCGAGGGCGCCGTCGACCAGCACGGCGGTCGCCGCCCCCGCCCGCTCGACCGCGACGACCCGGCGCGGCCCGCTGCCGGGGAAGTCGATGCAGGCGCCGGGCGCCAGGCGGTCCGGACAGGCGGCGGTCGCCACCAGCAGGCCGTGGCGCCGGCCGGCCGGGTCGCGCAGGATGCCGCGGCGCCAGCCGCCGCCGTCGCGCGCCTCCGGGAACAGCAGCGCCTCGTCGGCCGCCGGCACCCGGACGATCTCGACCGGCCGCGGGGCGCCGTCGCCGACCGGCCCGATCGGGCCGTCGAGCCAGAGGACCCGGCCGCCCTCGGCCTCCTCCGCCGCGACCACCGTGCGCTCGCCGCTCGCCGCGAAGCGCAGCACCGTGCCCGGCCGGAGCGCGGCCGACGCCGGCTCGCCGGCCGGCAGGAAGAAGCCGCGGCGGTGGCGGTCGCCGCGTTCCAGCGTGACGCCGCGCAGCCAGCCGTCGCCGCTGCGCTCGGCCATGGCGAAGCGCGACGGTAGGTCGCCGCCGGCCCGCGGCGGCACCACCTCGACCGCCGCCGGCGCGCCGTCGAGAAAGGGGTTGAGCGGGCGGTCCACGTAGACGTTGACCACCGGCGCCCGGCGCTCGGTCTTGACCACCCGCCGCAGGCCGCTGTGCGGGAAGCGCAGCACGGTGCCGGGGGCGAGGCCCAGGCACGCCTCGCCGCCCTCGGTGACGAACGCCGACGGCGTCTGCACCGAGCCGAAGCGCGAGATCCCCCGCGTCCAGTAGGCGTCGTTGAGGTTCTTCACCTCGAGGCGGACCGGCGGGGGCGGCGGCTCGGCGGCGGCGGGGGTGACGGTCGCGCCGGCGGCCGCGGCGGCGGGGGCGGCCGCCTCGCCGAGCCAGCCGTCGATGCCGCCGACGACGTGGCCGTTGGCGAGCAGCAGCAGGGCGAGGCCGCCGGCCGGCACCTCCGCCGTCGGCAGGCGCAGGCGGAACTCCGCCCGGTAGCCGCCGTAGCCCGGGTGCCGCCCGGCGAGGTCCCGGCGTTCGCCGGTGACGGCGGCGATGGACCAGCGGCGGCCGTCGGCGCTCGCCGCCACCTCGTCGGGCTGGCGGTGCGCCAGCACCCAGCCGCGCACCGCCGCCCCCTCGCCGTCGCGCTCGCGCTGGCTGGTGCCGTGCACCGTCGGCAGCGGGGCGGGCGTCTCCTCCGGCACGGTCAGCCGGAACGCCTGCTCCAGCACCGGCGCGTCGCCGGCCAGCACGCGGCAGGTCACCTCGGCGACGCCCGGCGCCAGGGGCAGCAGGGCGTGGAAACGGTAGGTGCCGCCCTGCGGGCCGGCGTCCACCGGGCGCAGCAGGCCGCCGACGACGCGGTCCCCGGGCAGCCGCACCTCGACGGCATCGGCGGCCGCCACGGTCGCCACCATCCCCGACAGGGCGACCCGCCCCTCGGCCGTCGGGCCGAGCGCGGTGACGTGGCAGGGAAACTCCGGCAGCGGCCCGCGGTCGGCCGGCCCGGCCAGGCGCGGCGGGGTGCCGGCGAACGGCCCGGCGACGCAGCGCAGGGGCCGGGCGGCGCGCGGGCGGACCACCGCGCCGTGGCGCAGCAGCAGCTCGGCCAGGGCCTCGGCCCGCTGGCCGAAATGGGCGAAGCGCCGCACCGCGGCGCGCAGCGCGGCGGGGAGCGGCGGCTCGGCCAGCAGCCGCGCCGCCTCGCGCGACAGCGCCGCCGTGTCGCCCACCGGCGCCAGCCCGGCGACCGCCCCCACCGTCTCGCGCAGCACCGGCAGGTCGTAGCCGGCGGTCGGCGTGCCGCAGTAGGCCGCCTCGATGGGCGGATAGCCGTAGCCCTCGAAATGGGTGGGGAACAGCAGCAGCCTGGCCCGGGTCAGCAGGCGCAGCTTCTCGGCGTCGCTGATCCGCGTCATCACCTCGGGGCGGCAGCCGGGCACGGCGCCGAAATGCTTGCGGACCTGCAGGAGATAGGCGGGGTCGACGTCGCGCCCGGCCACCAGCACCAGCCGCTGCCCGGCCAGCACGGCGGGGTCGAGGCCCAGCAGGTCGCGCCCGCCCTTGTGGGCGTCGCCCGGCCGCACGAAGGCGACGACCAGGTCCTGCTTCTCCAGGCCGTCGAAGCTCTCGGCGAGCGGCGAGTTGATCGGCGGATACCAGACGTCGTGGCGGACCGAGGCGTACGGCGAACGGTAGAAGGCCCGGGCGTGCGCCAGCGACTCCCGCGTGCTCGACAGGACCAGCGCCCCGTCCAGGCAGCTCCGGCGCCACGCGTCCCACAGCCGGGCGTCCCGCGGACAGGGCGACAGGGCGTTGAACCAGTTGGCCGATTCGAAGTTCAGCAGGACCATCCGGGCGCCCGCCGCGGCGCAGTGGTCGGCGGCGGCGGCGTAGAAGTCGGGCAGGAAGATGCCGGTGGGCACCAGCACCACCCAGTCCTGCGGCTCCGCCTCGACGCCGGAGCGGAAGTCCGGCGCGACCACGTAGCGCACGCCCGACGGGGCGAGCGGCGCCAGGTCGCGGTCGAAGGCCGGGACGTGGTCGGTGACGACGGTGACGCGGCAGCCAGCGGCGGCCAGCGCGTAGGCCATGATCAGCGCGTGGTAGCGCCCGCCCGAATAGGCCTTCGGGTCGTTGGTGGCGAAGACGGTGACGGAGGTCGGGCTGCCCATCTCAAGCCTCCACGTTCGCGGGTTGCCGGCGCGCCGGGCGCGCCGGGGTCGGCGCCGCGCCGCCGGCGCGCCCGCCCGGCGCCACGGCGTCGAAGTCGGCGCGCTCGAAGATCTCCAGCAGGCCGCCGCGGGTGGCGTTGCGGATCCAGCCGCCGCCGCTCTCCATCAGCACCCGGGCGGCGAGGAAGGCGGGGCAGATGTCGCGGAAGCTGGGCGGGCACCAGGGGCGGTTGCTGCGGTAGTTGGGGATGAAGTGGTTGTTGTCGCCGGTGGCGGTGCGGAACTTGTCGCCGCTGCCGGAACGCTCGTAGACGAACCGGAAATCGGCGCCGTAGACGTGGAAGGTGCGGATTCCCATGAAGTAGGCGAGCTGCATCGCCACGAACAGCGAGGAGCCGCCGGGGCTGACGAACTCCGCCGGATCGAACGAGAACAGCGGCGGGTGGTGGGCGATCTGGCGCAGCCAGACGAAGTCGCCGACGAGCTCGGGCGGCTCGGCGTCGGCGACGAAGACGGTGCCGCCGGAGCGGTCGACGATCTCCTGGCCGAAATCCTCGATCATCTGGCGGTCGCCGGTGACCGTGTAGGTCGGCCGCAGCGCCGTCATCCCGTGCGCCAGATGGAAGCGGTTGAAGCCGAAGGTGATCTCGCCGCGCAGCCGGTCGAGGTCCTCGGGCCGCACGCTCGGCCCGTTGCCGATCAGCCAAGCGGTGCGGCCGGCGTGGACGTCCCGCAGCCCGGCCAGCCGGCGGGAGCTGGGAGGACGCGGCTCCCACAGCGGCGCCAGCGGCCCGAAGGACTGGCCGGCCGCGGCGGCGGCGCCGGGCCGGAGGTGCAGGCGCCGGCCGCCGTCCGCCGCCGGCTCGTAGGGCTGGTAGAAGCCGGCCAGGCGCAGCGCCGGCCGCGCCGTCGGCACGGTGCCGGCGAGCGCCGCCGCACCGCCGCCGCCGTCCAGGCCGGCCGTGGGCTGGCCGTCGGCCGCGGCGAACCAGCCGAGGCCGCCGAGGCGGCGCTGCCCGGCGTCGCGCGTCAGGGCGATCAGGCCGGCCCGCTCCTCGACCGGCTCCCAGGCGTCGCCGCGCTCGTCCAGCACGGGAGCGCCGTAGGCCTGCATGCGGACGCGGACGTCGGCCGGCGCCACGTCGGGCGGCAGCACCGCGACCGCCTCCACGAGCTGGGTCGGGCGGCCGCGCCCCGGCGTCCAGCCCACCGTCGCCGCCGCGTTGGCCAGCTCCGCCGGCGGGTCGCCGGCCATCACCACCGCGCCGTCCAGCGGCACGGCGGCGCGCACCTGCAGCCGCACCGACAGCAGGCGGCTGAACGGGTTGAAGGTGGCGGAGCGGGCGACCACCGCCGCCCCGCCGCCGGCCCGCGGCGCCGGCCGGGCCGGGGCCAGCCCGAGCTCGCGCAGGCGCTCGCCGACGAGGCGGACCACCGCCTCCTGGGAATAGGCCTCGCGCACCAGCCGGAAACCGGCCAGCCCGATGGCCTCGGCCCTGGCCGGGTCGCGCAGCAGCCCCTCCACCGCCGCCTCGAAGGCGCCGGGGTCGTCGGCCACCACGCAGTCCACCCCCGGGGTCGCGGCGATCCCCTCGATGCCGACGGCGGTGCTGACGACCGGGCGGCCGGCGGCCATCGCCTCGAGGATCTTGATGCGGGTGCCGCCGCCCACCGCCAAGGCGACCGGCACCACCGAGGCCATGGCGAGATAGGGGCCGACGTCGGGCACCGGCCCCACCACCCGCACGCCGGGCAGGCCGGCGGCGGCGGCGCGGATGCGGTCGGTCGAGCGGCCGACGAGGTGCAGCGTGTGGGCGACGCCGCGCGCCGCCAGGCGTCGCGACAGGGCGATGAGGGCCAGCGCCGCCTGCTCGTTGGGCCGGTAGCCCATCTGCCCGACATAGACCAGGTTGCCGTCGCCGTTGGGCGCCAGGGGCGCGGTGACGTCGACCGCGTTGGGCACGGTCCGCGCCTGGGCCAGCCCGAGCGCGTCGCGGAAACGCGCGGCGTCGATCTCGGAGCAGGCCCAGAGCTGGTCGGCCAGCGGCAGGTAGGTGCGCTCCAGGAAGGCGAAGCGGTCGGCCACCAGGGTCGCCCAGCGCCGCTCGGCCGGATCGGCGGCGGTCGCGGCGATGGCGCGGTACAGCGCCGAATCCAGGTTGTGCGGCCCGAGGACCGCCCGGTAGCCGAGCGCCTTCATCCACGGCAGCAGCCCGGCCAGGCTGGTGTCGCACAGCACCACCAGGTCGGGGCCGAACGCCCGCACCGCCGCGGCGAGGCGGGCCGCCCGGCGCTCGTTGAGCTGGTGCCGGTCGAAGGCGTCGGCGCGCGCGAGGGACCGCCACAGCTCGGGCCACGGCTCGGCATCCTCCGCCCGCCCGTTCAGCAGCGGGCCGGCCTCCCACAGGCCGGCCACCGCCGCACGCTGCGGATCGGCACGGAAGCGGCGGCGGGGAAACAGGGCGCCGCCGCCGGCGCGCAGCAACTCCCGCTCGCGGTAGGGCGGGGTGTCGCCGACCACGAAGGCCTTGACCTCGGCGTGCGCCGACAGCGCCCGCCAAAGATGATGCGCCCGCAAGCGCCCGCCACGATCAGCCGGAAGGGGTGAATTCGGCGTGACGTACGCGATGCGCATGGGCGCTCCAGCCACAAAATTATCGATCCGCTCTCCCTTTATTATGCCGTGTACGTGGGCAATCGCCCGTTGTCTAGGAAAATCTTTCCTGGTTCGCCCTCAGCCTCTGGCTGATCTCTTGCCGTGGACTTGTCGTTTGCAAGTCACTCTCCCTGTATTTGCAACTGTACTTCGAGAATGCCACGGTATGCACGGCCCCGGGCAAAGATAGTTTGCGTCAAAAGCCGGACGATCTTGAAGAACAGAGCGGCGCGGTCCGGCACGAACGCTGGCCGGAGCACATGGCGCCGGCGGCCGCCGCGGCGGTTTCATGAATGGAACCGGCGCCGAGGATTTCCGCAACACCGGTTCCGGTTCCGCACTCCGCCGCCCCGCCGCGGCGATCTTGTCGGCGCGTGTTTGGGCATCGCGACGGCCGCCCAAGCGCGCGCCGCCTCCTGCCCAATTTCCGTGCAGGTTCCCCGGCGGGTCACGGCGGCGGGCCACGGCGGCGGCCCGCCGCGCCGCCGCGCCGCGGTGGCATGCCGCTTGCTGCGGTGGCGGAGGGCTCCGCGGCCCCGCCGCCCGGCCGCGGCCGGCACCCGCCAGCGCAGGAGTCCCGCCGATGACCACCGTGGCCTTACGCGTCCCGACGGGGAGAGCGATGGGAAACGCCCGCCGTTCCACGGAACCGCCCGAGCCCCTGCCCGCCGCCGCCCGCTTCCGGCGCTCGGCGCGGCTCTGCCGCATCCGCGACCTGGAGCAGCTCTCGGCGCTCAGCGACCTGGTCCGCGACATCGGCGCGCTGATCCACGCCCTCCAGAAGGAGCGCGGCGCCTCCTCGATCTTCCTCGGCTCCAACGGCGGCCGGTTCGCCGAGCGGCTGGGCCGGCGCATCGCCGAATGCCGCAGCCTGGAGGAGGTGGTGCGGGCACGGCTGGAGCACGTCGACGAGCGGCTCGACCGCATGGGCTCGGGCGCGCGCTTCTACGGTCGGGTTGCCGACGCGCTGCAGGCGCTCGACGGCCTGGCGGCGCTGCGCGGCCGGATCGCGGCGCTGGCGCCGGCGCCGCTGGACGCGGTGGCCGCCTTCACCGGGCTGGTCGGCCGGCTGCTGGCGGTGGTCTTCGAGGCGGCCGACATCGCCGCCGACCCCGCCATGTCGCGCGCCCTGGTCGCCCTGGTCCATTTCATCCAGGGCAAGGAGTACGCCGGGCAGGAGCGCGCCAACGCCGGGGCCGCCTTCTCCCGCGGCGTCTTCGACGACGCCGACCGGCGCTGCCTGCTGCACCTGATGGCGGCGCAGGAGCGGGCGTTCGGCGTGTTCGCCGAGTTCGCCGAGCCGGGCCAGGCCGCCCGCCACCGCGCCGCCCTCGCCATCCCAGCGGCGGCCGACGTCGAGCGCATGCGCCGGGCGGCGCTGGCGGGCGCCGGCGCCGCCGTCGCCGCCGAGGCGTGGTACGAGCGGGCCACCCTGCGCATCGACGCCATGAAGGCGGTGGAGGACGCGCTGGTCGAGGACCTGCGGCGCCTCTGCGCGACCACCCTGGCGGCGGCGCGGCGGGAGCTGGAGCGGGCCGACGCCGGGGCGGGCGGCGGCGCCGACGCCGCGGCGGCCGCGCCGGTCGCCATGCTGGTGATGGACGCCGACCCGGCCCTGGCGGGGAGCGGGGCCGACGACGGCGCCGGCCTCTACACCCTCGACGGCGTCCGCCCGCGGCTGATGCGCTCGGTGGCCGACCTCATGCACGCCCAGTCCCGGCTGCTCCAGGACATGAGCAGCCAGCTCGAGTCCGCGCGCACCGCCCTGCACGAGCGCAAGGTCGTCGAGCGCGCCAAGGGCCTGCTGATGAGCAGCCGCGGCCTCTCGGAAAAGGACGCCTACGCCCTGATCCGCCGCACCGCCATGAACCAGAACAAGCGCATCCTCCAGGTCGCCGAGGCCATCGTCAGCATGGCCGACATCCTGGGCACCGCCGGCGGCGGCCCGGACGCCGGCTAAGCAGGTTTTCCGACCTCCGCCCACCTTTGGGCGGGCTCGGAAAACCTGCAAAACCATAGAGTCCGCAGCTTTGCCTGGCCGGCGCCGTCACGGCGCCACCAGGCCGAGCAGCGCCCCCTTCACCGCCGCCTGGATGCGCGTCGCCACGCCCAGCTTGCGGATGGCGTTGTCGATGTGGAAGTTGACCGTGCGTTCCGACACCGCCATCAGCACGGCGATGTCGGCCGACGACTTGCCGCGCGCCGACCAGGTCAGCGCCTCCGCCTCGCGCTCGGTGAGGCGGACCTCCTCGCCGGGGCGCGGCGCGCCGCCGGTGCGGGCGAGGCGGCCGCGGACGATCTCCACCAGCAGCTCGAAGTCGATCGGCTTGGTGACGTAGTCGTCGCACCCCAGGCGGCGGCCGCGGATCTGGTTGTCGCGGGCGCCATAGGCGGTGAGGAACACGAAGGGCACGTTGCGCACCGCGGCGCTGCCGCCGCGCACCCGCTCCAGCACGGCGAAGCCGTCGAGACGGGGCATGTCAATGTCGCACAGCACGAGGTCCGGCTTCACCGCCTCCACGGCCCCCAGCCCGGTCTCGCCGTCGGCGGCGGCGTGGACGGCGAAGCCGGCCTCGGCCAGCTCCTCCTCCAGCAGCTCGCGGGTGCCGGGGTCGTCCTCGATGCAGAGGATCCTACTGCGGTGCGTCATGGTGGACCGGGTCCGTCGTCTTGGGAATCAGGGGAAGGCGCACGGTGAAGGCGGTGCCGCCGCCCGGCCGGGACTCCACGGCGACGCGGCCGCCGTGCAGGGCGACGTAGCGCTCCACCAGATAGAGGCCGATGCCGGCGCCGCCGACGCCGCCGCTGTTGCGGCCGCGGAAATAGGGCTTGAACAGGCAGGCGATCTCGTTGGGCTCGACGCCGACGCCCTCGTCGGCGACCCGCACCACCGCCTCCACCCCCTCGGTCCAGCCGGCGACCCGCACGGTGCCGCCGCAGGGCGAGTACTTCACCGCGTTGGACACCAGATTGTCGAAGACCTGGAGCAGCAGGCTGGCGTCGCCCGGCGCCGCCGGCGGCAGGCGGTCGAGGTCGAGGTCGAAGGCCGGGGCGCCGGGGCGCTCGGCGTAGGGCTGGGCCGCCTCCACCAGCAGCGCGGCGAGGTCGGTGGGGCCGGCGTGGGCCATCGCCTCGCCGCTGCCGGCGGCCGACGACAGCTCGATGCGCTCGACGATGGCGCTGATGCGGTGCACCGCGGCGCGGATCTTGCCGGTGCGGGCCACCACGTCCGCCGGCTCCAGGGTGTCGGCGAGCTTGCCGAGCCGGTAGGCCTGGCCGTCGATGGTGGTCAGCGGCGTCTTCACCTCGTGGGACAGGATGGCGATCAGGCGGCGCTGCATGTCGGCCTTGCCGCGCTCCACCTCCAGGCTGCGGCGCAGCGCCGCCTCGGCGCGGTGGCGGGAGTGCAGGAGCTGGGCGAGCAGCCACAGGCCGACCACGGCGATGGCGCGGTTGACGACGAACGCCGCGGTGGTGGCGTCGCCGGGCTGGACGGCCAGGCCGGCGACCGCCAGCAGCGACGCCGACGCCGCATAGAGGAACGGGGTCCGCGCGTCGATCAGGGTGGCGAGCAGCACGGGGGCCGCGTAGGCGAAGCAGATCGACACGCTCTCGGCGTGGGTGAGGAGGTCGGCGGCGAACACCGCGGCGGTCAGGGCGAGCGCCCCGGCGTGGAGACGGCGGCGCCGGCGGGCCGCCTCGCCGCCGCCCGGCACGGCGTCGGGCGGGGGGATGGCGGCGGCGCGGACGGAGGGCGGCGCGCCCGTCCACGCCGCAGCCCCGTCCCGCACCGCCGCCCCGCCGTCCACCGTCATCGCCGTCCTCCACCACCGCAGCCATCCCGGGCGCCGCCCGCTTCCCTGATATGGGGGCTGCGGCGGGCGCGTCGGGGGGTGGGAGGCGGCCCGGTGGAGGTGCCACCACCAGACCCCGGCCCCTCCCCCCCGGTGACCGGGGGAGAGGGAGGGGACGGCCCCCGGCACCGGCCGCCCGGTGGGCGGGAGGTCGGCCACCGGTCAGGTCGTGAACCAGTCGCCGGCGACGTCGGCGGCGCGGATGCCGGTGAGGGTCACCTGGTCGCCGGTGTCGAAGGTGACGACCG
>NZ_JBPJSP010000030.1:0-84233 GCF_051225715.1 Azospirillum sp. ST 5-10 | reverse complement strand
CATCCCTCAATTCCCCTTCTCTCAAGGGGGGCAGATCCTCGTGGCGCCAGGGGGGCAGTTTGACGTGTCGCCTGACAGGGCCCCCCGCTGAAAATCGGGGGTGCCGGTGGGGGCCGGGGGTACCGCTTGGTCAGTGGGTCCCCCGCTCAGGTTCGAACATCACTGACGCTGGTTGGGGGTACGGTCAGTGACGGATCGGCGCCGCCAGCGATGGCGCGTCCTCGTCCACCTCTGCCGCCAGCTCCGACTCGGCAGTCGGTGCCGCGCGCATGGCGTCCTTGGCGGCGCGCAGCCACTCTCGGACCGCCTCCAGCTCCTCGGCCAGCTTGCCCGACTTCTCGCCGCCCTGGCGATCGGAGACGCCGCCGTCCTCGACGCGGCGGTCCTTGTCGAGGTTGAGCGCGATGTCCGCCAGCGCGCGGGCGTCGGCAGCGGAGGTGATCGGGATACTTGGCAGCGCCTGCGCCAATTTCTCGTAGGCGAGGCGGATGACGCGCTGCTTGGCGGTTTCGGTCGCGATGGACTCGGCCGCGGTTTTCTCCAAAAGTTCGACGACGCGCGCTCGAACCCTATCGTTCGCGATCAGCCGGGCAGCATTGGAAGTATGCCGCTGGAAGCCGGCGGCGGCGTAGGCATCAACCGTCGATAGGCCGCTCGCCAGGAGCTGTGCGAACTTCTCATGACGCGGGTCGGGCAGAACGGGCATGGTCATCTCCTGGCCGCCGACGCGGCACTGGTGGGCTGGTGGCGTTCCGGCGGGGGGAGCGGGCGCCCTCCGTGGAGAACGCGCCTGGACGCGCACTGGTCGCTGGCGCTGAATGGCAGGCTTGTCCTACCCGGCGCGGCGGCCACATCATCGACCAGGGTCGCGAAACGGGACCGTGGCACGGTGGACGTTTGAGCGGGGGAGGGCGTTTCGCCCTGTGCATCTGGCGTCGCGGCCCACCCATCGTCCACGCGGGCCCGCAAGGACGCTGTGGGGCGGAGGGGTGCCCCGCGCTACCCGGCGCGGCTGGGGCGCTTCTTGCGGCTGCTGGCTGATCTCCGGCGGCGGGTAGGTGCCGGCGGCGGGGCGGGGACGTTGGCCACGCGCCACAGCGCGAAGAGGCGGATGAACTCGCTGTCGGGGGGCGCCTCCGCCGCGGCGGCGCGGACCAGCGTGCTCATCTGCACCAGGCGATCGGCATCGTCCATTGCGGGGGTGGCAAGGATGCTGGCGGCCAAGTCGGCGCGCTCCGCCTCGAGCCGGGCACGGATAGCCGGCGGCAGCCCTGGCCATGACAGCCTCCCGTCCAAGCCCATCAGGTTCGGCCAGAGGCCGGCGGCTGCGCCCATCACCACTCTCCTCGTTTGCAAGTGCTGTCCCAACAACGTCCCGGATATCGCCCTGGTGCCGAGGGTACAGGGGGGCTGTTTCGGAGCCGTCCTCGTGGTCACCGTGGATGCTCCCGACCTTGCTGCCGACCGAGGAGCCCAACGAGCGCGTCCCTCACCTCGGCGACGGCAGCGCCCCAGTTGTTGGGTGACGGCTGGCGGAACAGACGCGCCGTCGGATACCAGGGCGTCGAGGTGCTGACGGTGCCCCACCGCGGATCGGCGTAGCAGGACAGCAGCACCCACACCGGCCGGCCCATCGCGCCGGCGAGGTGGGCGGCTGTGGTGTCGACCGTGACCACCAGGTCCAGCCGGTCGATGATGGCCGCGGTGTCCACGAAGTCGTGCAGCTCGTCCCCGTGGTCGACAATAGCCATGCCCGGCGGCGGGACGGCGAGTTGGCGGCGGGCGCTGCCGAGCTGCAGGGCGTGCCACTGCACCTCGTCCAGGCCGGCAAGTCCTCGGAGGTCGGCGAGGTATGCGCTCCGCTCGGGGAAGGAATGCCCGTCGCCGCACGCCCACACCACGCCCACGTGCAGCCGGTCCCGCGCGAAGGGCGGTCGCACGCGGTCGGGCGGCGTGCGGATGTAGGGGGCAGTCGCTGCCTCGCCGGCGGCAAGCGCGAGAACGCTGACGGGCATGATGGTGCCGGGCAGCGCCACGCCGGGGCTCACGACGTCGGCGACGCCGGGCATGAACCGCAGCAACGGGTGCAACGGCTCCCACGCCGCGACGACGGCCTGGGCACCCACGCGGGCGAGGAGCGGGATGTAGCGGGCCAGCATGAGGGCGTCGCCATAGCCACAGCAGGCCAAGTCCACGCCGACCGTGGCGCCGTCGAGCGGCTCGCCAGCGTAGAGCTGTTGTCCGTCGATCGGCGGGCCGGCGGCGTAGGTCAGGGCCGCGAGCTGGTGTAGCGCAGCGGGCACATCGCGCCCGAACTTCGCGATGATGGGCACCATCACGCCGGCGGTCGGGTGCTCAAGTGCCATGGCAACCAGCGCGTCCTCGGCGGCCTCCGCAATGTCGGGGCGCCCCGCCTGGTGCCCGGCGCGGGCGATGCCAGCGAGGGCGCCGACGTGGGTGGGGTCCAGCCGCGCCGCGGCGGCGTAGAGGTCGAGGGCGTCATCAGGCCGGCCCATCCCAACGTGAGCGGTGGCCAGCCGCGACAGCCGGGCGGCGGCGCGCCGGCGGCGGTCGACGTCGGGGTCGACGGGAAGGCCAGCGGCAGCGGTGCGCGCCGCGGCCTCGGCGGCGAAGGACGCGGCGATGTCGGCGAGACGCTGGGCGAGGTTGGGCGTCGTGGTCATGGTCTATCTCTCGGTGGAGCGGCGAGCGGCGGTGAACTCGCTGGCCCAGGCGGGGGACCGGACACCCACACATCGAGCCGGCCGTCGCCTGCCAGATCGGTTGGCACCGTCGTCGGGGCCTGCGGCGCGGCGGGAGACGGTGGTTTCGCCGGTGCCGGCGAGCGAGGGACGGCGGCAATGACGCCGGGGTGGATCCGGCTGTAGCCGAGGCGCCACGGGCAGGCAGCGGCAGGCGGGACGCTGGGAGATGCGGCCGGTGCGGTGGCGGTGGGGCACAGTGCGTCGGGTGCGCCGGGCGTGACATCCGCTCTGGCGCGGGCGGCTTGGCCCAGCGTGGCCGTGCTGATGGCGATGCGCTTACCGGCGACGACGCCCTGGCCCGCGGACCAGTCCGGCCGGACTCCGTGGCGCTCGTGCTGGTCGGCGGGCAGACCCTTGGTCATGTAGGTGAGCACGCCGGCGTCGCAGGGGCCGAAGGCGAGGGACGCGGCGGCGTGCCTGCCCTTGCCGAAGGCGAGCCGGCGGAGGGTCCTGACCACGACGCCGCGGCCGGTCGGCAGAATGCCCGGCTGGAGGTGGACGCCGACGTGAGTGTGGCTCCGGCCACCGGGGGCCTCGTGGACCCCAGCGTAGACCAGCGAGACGCTGCGGGGGTCCTGGCCCGCCTTCGCGGCCCAGCGGCGAAGCTGCGGCAACAGCCGCCGCCGGAAGGCGTCGAACCGCTGGGCCGGGTCGCCCTCGCCGGGCACCAGCCACCACGAGATGCTGACCCAGTGGCTCAGCGGCTTGCCGATGGCGGCGGCGTGGCCGAAGGCGGCGCGCAGCATCTGCGCCTCGCGCTCGGTCAGCGCCTCGGACACCCGGCGCGGGCGGGCACCACCGCGATGAAGTGGCGCACTGTATATGGAGCGATCAAGCCGGACAACGTTGGGACTGGTGTCCGTAACCCGCTGGGAAGAAAGGAAATTTCTGCCCGTTTTCGCCGCGGAACGCCACGAAAACGTACCCTTCTCAATCGCGGATGGATCGGGGACACACGCGGCGTTCGCTGGTGTTATCCGAGCCGCGACAGCGGCCCTCATGTCGGCTGCCCGCGGTCGAGCAGGTCGAGCGCCACGACGCTCGCCAGGACGTACCGAGCATGGGTTCCGCCGTCATGCGGCTCGCGCTCGGTGGTGACGTTCACACCGAGGCGGCGGAGCTTGTGCACGTTTGAGGCCAGGCGCATTCCGAGCCGGCGCCGTAGCGCCTCCTGCGGTGACAGCCCGGCCGGCCCCAGCTCGATCAGGGCGACGAGCACGGCCCCGAGCTGGCCGTGCAGCACCAGCCGGTACGCCTCGCCGCCCTCGTAGAGCGTCACGCGCACGGCGCCGTTGTCGCGCGGCGCCGCGGCGCCCTCTTGGGAGGGCGCTGGAGAGGTAAAACTCATGGTGGAAGCTCCATCAGCAGGGACGGGGCGTCTCACGACGCGCCTGTGGGGAGGGTTGCTCTACCGGTGCGCCGCGGTTGACGTCGCGGCCGGCAATGAGGCCTGCCAGCGCCGTGCCTCACCCCTCGGGACGAGGGTCTTCCGGCCGAGCTTGACGGGTGTTAGGCGTCCGTTGCGCACCTCATCGTAGAATTTTGTGCGGCCGATTCCGTAGACCGCGCAAAAGGCCCCAACGCTGAACGCGCCGAGTAGATCCGTATCCATGTTTTCCTCGTGTGCGAATGACTACGCACACCAGAGGTGGTTAACGGCCGCAACCAAAAACCCCGGTCTATCGATTTCGGCTACGGGCGTTGTTGACCCAGCTCCGGACCGTTTGCGGATCGACGCCCATCGCTTTCGCGATCCGACGGATTCGCTCGGGGCGACTGGCGACGCCTTGTTCGCGCAGGGCACTGAATGCGGCGAGCGCGGACAACATCCGCTCCCGCTCATCAGCCCGAAGTCGCGGGCGACCATGGGACGGTGACCGCTCAAGTAGTGGGTCTCGAACCCCGTGCTTCAGGTCCTCCAGCGAGTTGATCAGTCGTCGCAAAAGTTCCGCCGACGCCGACCGCACCACGACATCCTGCTCGGGCCCCTGATGGATGACCTCGTCAGTGCGGGACTCCACGAAGGTCTGGACTATCCGGAGAAGCGCCACCAATCGAGTACGCATCTCCGCCGGCGCCTCACCCCGCCTCGAGACGCCTGCCGCGGCGACAATGTCGCGGATCAGCACATCCGCTTCGGAGGGCGGGGGCCAGTCGCGGAAGGCGGCGATACCGCTGTCGGGGGTATCAGCCACGGCCCTGCCCCGTAGCTGCGGCGGGCCGGGAGATTGGGACCACCTTTCCGCCTGGGCGGGTACAGAAATTGCCCCATGCGTCGACCATACGGCGCCGCTTCACCAGGAGGTCAGAGCGGCGGTACGCTGCCTCCACCCTATTCTCGACCGCGTGGGCAAGCTGCGCTTCCGCCACCTCGCGGGGAAAGTTGGTCGACTCCGCCGCCCAGTCGCGAAACGAACTTCTGAACCCGTGCACGGTCGCGGAAACCTCCATGCGCCGCAGCAGCATGGTCAGCGTCATATCCGAGATCTGCCGGCCACCTTTGGCGCTTGGGAAGACCAGGGCACTGGCGGTGTCGTCGGTGCGCAGCTTTTGGGCCTGTTCCAGCACAACAACCGCCTGGGGCGAGAGCGGAACGACGTGGGTCTTCCCGGCCTTCATTCGAGTCGCCGGCACGGTCCAGGTCTTCGCGGCGAGGTCGACCTCCGACCACCGTGCACCGCGTGCCTCGCCTGACCGCGCGGCAGTCAAAATGATCCACTCGAAAAGTAGCTTGGTCGCGGGGCCGGCCTTCTCGGTTTCCCGCAGCGTGGCGAGGAATGCCGGCACCTCTTGCCAGGGCAGAGCGGCGAAGTGCTCCGCTGTCGCGCGCTGCTTCGGCAGACCTTTGGTCACCCCGCGCGCCGGGTTCTCTCCGTCGCAGAAACCCTTCGCTGCGGCCCAGTCCAACACCATGCTGATGCGCTGAAGGACGCGCCGCGCCGTCACGGCCTTCTCGATCCAGATTGGTGCCAGCGCACGGTGAACCTCCGGTGTTCCGATCTGGTCCACGCGCATCGCCCCGAGCACAGAAAAAGCATGAGCCTCCAGAGTCGAAATCCACTGGGCTGCGTGCTTTGGCTTCCAGCTCTTCTCATGTTCTTCGTGGCACGATCGAGCCGCAACCTCGAATGTCGGCAAGGCCGCCCTCGCCTTCTCCCGCCGGCGCGCGGCCAGCGGGTCACCCCCGCTGCGGGCGAGACGCCGGTTGGCGAGAGCCGTCTCGCGCGCCTCCGCCAGCGACACCAGCGACGCCGATCCCAGCCCGATATCCCGCCGCCGGCCCTGAACGATCAGCCGTTGCACCCACCGCCGCGCGCCCGTCTCATCGACTTCGAGGTACAGGCCGTGCCCATCCGCGTGCCACCCCGGCTTGGCGTTTCGGACAGCCACCGCCGTCAGCGCCTTCTCGGGGTGCGGCACCCCTCGCTTCTTCGCCATCCCACCCCCCATTTCACCCCACATTCGGTGGCGGCTAGGGACGCACGATAGCGAACAAGCGCGAGCGCAGCCATTACGCAAAGGGCATACTTGTCAGGTAGTTGGCGGGCGACACCGAGCGTCGGCGAACACCGTTTCGTCCGACACCCCATCCGCCAAACCCCGTCGATTGCCCTCTATGGTGCGATATGGCCGCCGACTGCCGCATCACCACCAAGTAGCATACGCACCCTGCCGAGCAGCGCCGCTTATACGCCATAGCCCGACGTCCCGGCGCCTGCGCGCCGCTCATGCCCGGCGGTTGTCAAATTGCTGGAACGCGAGACATCCACTCGCGGCGCAGGATGGCGTATTGCATGGTGTTTTCGTAGATCGGATTGCCCGCGTCGTCAGTGGTGAACGATACGAACTCGACGAACATGCCTTCCAGGCGCATGCCCAGCTTTTCGCAGAGGCGCTGCGAGGGTTTGTTGTGGTCTTCGGCATAGGCATAAATCCGGCGAAAGCCCTTTGCCCGGAAAAGATGATCGAGCAGGGCTCTTGCGGCTTCGAACGCATATCCCTGGCCACCGAACTGCGGGTTGAGGTTCCAGCCGACCGAGGTGGTTTCGTCTTCCTCATCCTCTCCGGCGCCGCCGAACAGATCGCCGATGACCTGACCGGTTTGTTTCAGACATATCGCCACGCTGCCCTCGTCGAGGGCGCGTTTTTTGACCTCGATCTCCGCCTCAGCCAGGTCTGCGAGCTTGAGCGAGAGAAAGCAGGGGGCGGTGGGCGCGCGCAGATAAGCGAAGAGGTCCGCTGCATCTCCCTCCCGGAAGGGCCTCAGGATCAGGCGCTCGGTTTCAATGATCTGCATATCCGATCCTCTTCGAAAGGCGGTCAATGATGTGCATGGGACAGCCTGCGAGACCCGGCCAGCCTGCTCCTCATCCGGGTGGAGAAACGCCTGCTGGCCTGGATCGAGGGGGAGCGCGCGCCCGTCGCGGCCGCCGCCGAATAGGCCCGGCGCATCGCCGTGCGACCGGCGCCTCAAGCGCCGCCGCCCAGGTTGGACAGGGCGAACGCCGCGAGGAAACCGGCGACGGTGATGAAGCCGGCGAAGTCGTGGGTCTCCGCGAACGCCTCGGGGATCATGGTGTCGGCGATCATGGCGAGGATGGCGCCGGCGGCGACGGCCTGGGTGGCCGCCACCACCGCGTCGCCGAGACCGGCGAAGACCACATAGCCGGCCGAGGCGGCGATGCCCGAGACCGCGGCGATGCCGCCCCACAGGCCGAACACGTAGGCGGCCGACCGCCCGGCCCGCTTCATCCCGGCGGCGCTGGACAGGCCTTCCGGCACGTTCGACAGGAAGACGGCGATCACCGCGACGAGGCTGACGGCGCCGCCGCCGATCAGGCTGACGCCGATGACGATGGACTCGGGGATGCCGTCGAGCAGGGCGCCGATGGCGATCGCCATCCCGCTGCCGCCGTCGGACGGCTGCTGCCCGCCGGACCGCTTGCGGTGCTTGGCGCCGCAGCGCGAGACGACGACGTTGGCGACCGTGTAGACCAGCGCGCCGCCGAGGAAGCCGACGGCGGTCGCGGCGAAGCCGCCGCGGTCCATCGCCTCCTCCATCAGCTCGAACGACAGGGCGGAGATCAGCACGCCGCTGCCGAACGCCATGATGGCGGCGATGACGCGCCGGGGAATCCGGGCGAGATAGCCGACGGCCGCCCCCAGGAGCAGGGCCGAACCGCCGAGCAGCCCCCACAGCCCGGCCTGAATCGACAAGGGCACGGCGCCTCCCTCATTGCAACGGCGAAACGATATGCGCAGCGCCGGCCACGGCCCTTGCGGCGCATCGGAGGGGAAGGGAGAATAGAGGTGGTTTCCCCCGCGCCCACCCGTGAATCGGCAATATTCCGGCAGCGTAACGACCGCCGTGGGCGTGTCCGGCCACCGCCAGCGTCACGTGCTCGCGTCGGTCCCCCCTCCCGGCCTCCCCCCACTCCGCGGCGGGAGGCGAGCGCCCGACCCTACACCCCCCAGCGCAGGGCCGCGGTGTGGAGCGGCGCGTCCCACAGGCGCAGCGCCTCGCCGTCCAGCATGGACAGGGTCACCGAGCAGCCCGCCATCTCCAGCGAGGTCACGTAGTTGCCGACCAGCGAGCGGGCGATCGTCACGCCGCTGCCCTCCAGGCGGCGGCGCACGGCGTCGTACATCAGGTAGAGCTCCATCAGCGGGGTGCCGCCGAAGCCGTTGACCAGCAGCAGGGCGTCGCCCGCGGCCTGGTCGGCGAGGTCGCCCAGCACCGCGCCCACCATCTCGTCGGCGATGGCGTCGGCGCTCGCCAGCGGCACGCGGCGGCGGCCGGGCTCGCCGTGAATGCCCACCCCCATCTCCATCTCGCCCTCGCCCAACGTGAAGGTGGGCTTCCCGGCGGCCGGCACGGTGCAGCTCGTCAGCGCCACGCCCATGCTGCGGGTGCGGCCGTTGACCCGCTCGCCCAGCGCCTGGAGCGCCGCCAGGTCCCTGCCCTCCTCGGCGGCGGCGCCGACGATCCGCTCGACGACCAGGGTGCCGGCGACGCCGCGCCGGCCGGTGGAGAAGCTCGAGACCTCCACCGCCACGTCGTCGTTGGTGAGCACCGTGGCGACGGGACACTCCAGCAGCTCCCGCGCCATGTCGAAGTTCATCACGTCGCCTTCGTAGTTCTTGACGATGAACAGCACCCCGGCGCCGCTCTCCACCGCCTCGGCGGCGGCCACCATCTGGTCGGGCGTGGGCGAGGTGAAGACCTGCCCCGGGCAGGCGGCGTCGAGCATGCCGCGGCCGACGAAGCCCGCGTGCAGCGGCTCGTGGCCCGAGCCGCCGCCGGAGATCAGCGCCACCTTGCCGGGCACCGGCGCGGCGCGGCGCACGAAGCGCCCCTCGGGGTCGGCGGCGACGATGTCGGCGTGGGCGGCGCAGAAGCCGGCGAGGCTCTCGCTCAGCACGGTGTCGACGCCGTTGATCAGCTTCTTCATGGACCTTCCTCCCCGGGGGCTGCGGTTCTTGTCGGATCAGGGCTCGTGCAGGAGCTGGGCGACCCTGGCGGCGAACTCGGCGACGATGGCGTCCAGCGTGCGGTTGCGCGCCTCGTCGCCGAGGTCGGGCACCTCCACGGCGACCCGGCGGGTGCGGTGGTGGCCGTGCAGGAGCTGCAGGCGCCGCGGATGGGCGCGGCGGTAGGCGGCGAGGAAGGCGTCGCGCTCGGCCGGGGCGAAGTGGCAGATCTCGAAGATCTGCTCCAGGTGCTGCGCCGGCACCGGCGTGGCGTGCGCCGGATTGGCCATCTGCGAGACGAAGCTGCGGTTCTTGCCGATCGCCTCGGCCAGCCGCTGGCGCGTGCCGGACGGGCGCAGGTTCAGCACCTGCTGCAGGATGCGCTTGTAGACCACCAGCGGCGGGTCGGCCGGCACGGCCGCGGTCTTGCGGGGCTCGCTCACCGCACCGCCCTCCAGCCGGCGACCGCCGCCTTGACCGCGGCGACCGCGGGCGGCGCCATGGACAGGCTGCGCAAGCCCGCCGCCAGCAGGGCCGGCACGTGGCGCGGCTCGCCGGCGAGGTCGCCGCACAGACTGACCTCGCGGCCGGTGGCGGCGCCGTGGGCGGCGACGCGGGCGATCAGCTCCAGCACCGCCGGCGCCGGTTCGGCCAGCTCGGCCAGCTCCGGCTCGTCGCGGCTGGCCGCCATGGTGTACTGGATCAGGTCGTTGCTGCCGACCGAGAAGAAGTCGGCGGCGAAGGCGGCGACCGACAGCGCCGCCGCCGGCACCTCCACCATCATGCCGAGCGGCGGCCGCGCCGCCGGCACGCCGGCGGCGGCCAGCTCGGCCAGCGCCGCCTCCAGCAGGGCGCGGCAGCGCGCCATCTCCGCCGGCAGCGCCACCATCGGCACCATCACCTTCAGCGGGCCCTCGGCGGCGGCGCGGGCGAGCGCCCGGAGCTGCACCGCGAACACCTCCGGCCGGCGCAGCGACAGCCGCACGCCGCGCACGCCGAGGAAGGGGTTGCTCTCGCCGGGCCGGGTCAGGCCGGGGATCGGCTTGTCGCCGCCGGCGTCGAGCGTGCGGATGGTCACCGGCCGGCCGTCCGCCCAGGCGAGGATGCGGCGGTAGGCGGCGAGCTGCTCCTCCTCGTCGGGCAGGCGGTCGCGGCCGTGGAACAGGAACTCGGTGCGCACCAGCCCGACGCCGTCGACGTGGGCGGGGTCGACCGCCGCCAGCTCGCCGGGGTCGCCGACGTTGATCAGGACCCGCACCGGCTCCCCGTCGGCGGTGGCGGCCGGGCAGTCGAGATGGACCGCCTCGGCCGCCCGGCGCGCGGCGCGGCGCGCCTGCGCCTCGGCGAAGGCCGCGACGGCCTCCGTGTCCGGCCGCACCACCAGGGTGCCCTCCTCGCCGTCGAGCAGGGCCGGCGCGCCGTCCTCCAGCCCGTCGGTGGCGAGGCCGACCACCAGCGGCACGCCGCGGGCGCGGGCGAGGATCGCCACATGGCTGGTGGTGCTGCCGCGGCCGAGGACCAGCCCGCCGCCGGCCCAGGCGACGGCGAGGAATCGGGACGGCGGCAGGTCGTGGCCGATGAGGACGGCGTCGCCCGGCAGCGCCTCGTCCTCGGCGCCGGTCAGCCGCCGCAGCACGCGGTCGCGCAGGTCCACGAGGTCGGCGGCGCGACCGCGGAAATAGGCGTCCTCGGCGGCGGCGTAATCGGCGATCTGCGCGTCCAGCGCGTCGCGGAAGGCCGTTTCGGCGGGGACGCCGGCGGCGACGGCGGCGAACGCCGCCTCGGTCAGCGCCTCGTCCTCCAAGAGCGCGATCTGGAAGGCCAGCATGGCCTCCGCCTCGTCGTCCCCGGCGCCGCCGGCAAGGACCGCCAGTTCCTCGGCCGCCGCCGCCATGGCGGCGCGCAGGGCCGCGTCCTCCTCGGCCTGCGGGCCGGCGCGGCGCCCGCTGGCGGCGGCCTCGGCGATCCGGTGCAGGCGGCCGGAGACCAGACCGGGCGCCGCCGGCCGGCCGTGGAAGCGCCGCATGCCCTCGTCCGCGCCGGTCTCACGCGCCATCGTCGAAATCCCGCTCCACCAGCCCGACCAGCGCCGACACCGCGGCGTCGGCGTCCTCGCCCTCGGCGCGGAAGTGCAGCACCGTGTCCTTGGGCGCCTTGGCCGCCATCACCTTGACGATGCTCTTGGCGTCGATCCACGGGCCCTCGGCCGACAGGCCGAGGTCGATCCGGCTGCGGAAGCTCTTGGCCAGCTTGGTCAGCTTGACCGAGGGACGGGCGTGCAGCCCGACCTCGTGGCGCATCAGGATCGCGCCGTGGGCCTGTCCGTTCATGGGTGCGTCCGCCTTCACGCCGGCCTCAATTCCTCGGCGGTGCGCCGGACCTCGTCCAGGCTCGACCCCGCCGACGCTTCGGTTCCCGCCATCACCGCGCCCTCGACGATCGGGGCGTTGCACAGCATCACCCGCCCCTGCCGGTCGGCGGGCAGCATCTCGATCGCCATCTCGCTGTTGGTCTCGGCGCCGCCGAGGTCGACCAGCACGGCCACGCCCTTCTCCGACCACGCCCGCTCGATGGCGTCGAGGATCGCCGGCACGCTGGTGCCGAGCCCGCCGTCCGGGTTGCCGCCGCACCAGGCCAGCGGCACCTCGTCGCCGACCATCTGGCGCACCATGTCGGCGGTGCCCCGCGCCACGTCCGGCGAATGGGACACGATGACGATGCCTACGTTGCTGCTCACGCCCGCTCCTCCAACCATCCGACAACCGCGTCCACCATCAGCGCCGACGACCGCGCGCCGGGGTCCATGTGGCCGACGCTGCGCTCCCCCAGGAAGGAGGCGCGGCCGCGCACCGCCCGCATCGGCACCGTCGCCTCGGCCGCGGCGTGCGCCGCCGCGGCCAGCCGGCCCGGCAGCCCGGGGCCGCCGCGGCGCAGATCATCCAGGACCGGCACCAGGACGTCGAGCATCGTCTTCTGCCCGGCGTCCGACTTGCCGCGCGCCTTGACCGCATCGACCGCCGCGGCGAAGGCCCGCACCGCGTCCTCCGCCGTGGGCGCCGCCGGCAGGGTCTTGCCCAGGGTGAGGAACAGCGTGCCGTAGAGCGGCCCCGAGGCGCCGCCGACCCGCATCACCAGCGCCTTGCCGACGCCGGCCAGGGCCTCGGGCAGCGGCTTGGCGGCGAGCTCGTCGACCGACTCCAGCACCGCCTCGAAGCCGCGCTTCATGTTCAGCCCGTGGTCGCCGTCGCCGATCGCCTGGTCGAGCGCCGTCAGCTCGTCGGCGTGGGCGATCACCGTCTCGGCGACGGTGCGGATCAGGCGCGCCAGGGCGGCGGCGTCGCTCGTCGTGTCGGCCGTCATGGCCGGGCCCTCCCCATGGTTGCAGCGGCCGGCAGCGCCGCCTCGCCGTCGATGCGACGGCCTTCGGCGTCGAAGTATACGGGATCGGCCAGCTCCACCGCGACCCGGTCGCCGGCCCGCAAGGGGGCGTGCGGGTCGGCCAGCACCACCAGGGTGTGGCCGCCGACCTCCAGGTGCAGGTGGCTCTGGTCGCCCAGGTGCTCGACCCGGTGGACCAGCGCCGGCCGGGCGTGCGGCCCGGCGGCGCCGAGGCGCAGGTGCTCGGTGCGGGCGCCGATGGTGCGGGTGCCGGGCGGCGCCGCGGGAGCCGGCAGCAGCCCCGCCGGGATCAGGTTGATGGCCGGGATGCCGAGGCGGGCGGCGACGTGGACGCTGCACGGCCGCTCGAACACCTCGCGGGGCGTGCCGACCTGGACCAGCCGGCCGCGGTCGAGGACGCCGATCCGGGTCGCCAGGGTCATCGCCTCCACCTGGTCGTGGGTGACGTAGAGGATGGTCGCCCCCAGCTCGCTTTTGATCCGCTTCAGCTCCAGCCGCAGCTCGGAGCGCAGCTTGGCGTCGAGCGCCGACAGCGGCTCGTCCATGAGGTAGACGGCGGGGCGGCGCACCAGGGCGCGGCCGATGGCGACCCGCTGCATCTCGCCGCCCGACAGCCGGGTCGCCCGGTTGGCGAGCTTGTGGTCGATGCGCAGCAGCCGGGCGATCTCCTCGACGCGGGCGCGGATGGCGGCCTCCGGCTCGCGCCGCAGCGGCGCGCGCAGGGGGAAGGCCAGGTTGTCGTAGACGCTGAGGTGCGGGTAGAGCGAGAACTGCTGGAAGACGAAGGCGACGTCGCGGCCGGCCGGCGGCACCTCCGTCATCGCCCGGCCGCCGATGGCGACCTGCCCGGCGTCCGGCCGCTCCAGCCCGGCCACCAGGCGCAGCGCCGTGGTCTTGCCGGCGCCGGTGGGCCCCAGCAGCACCACCAGCTCGCCGTCGCCCACCGTCAGGGTCAGGTCGTCCAGCGCGGTGACGGCGCCGTAGCGCTTGCTCACGCCGCTCAGGGTCACCTCAGCCATGGCGCACCTCGCCGAGCGGTTCGCGGCCGGGCCGGGGGTCGTCGTAGAGGGCGCTGCGCAGGGCGCGGCCGCCATCGCCGTCGCCGTCGAACAGGACGAGGCTCTCGGCGCGCAGCGCCAGCCCCACCGTCTCGCCGTCGCGCACCGTCCGGCTCGACGGGATGCGCGCCTTGACGGTGCCGTGGGCGGTCTCGACGGTGACGATCTGGGTGGTGCCCATGTACTCCACCCCCAGCACGCGGCCGCGCAGGGCGGCGGCATCGTCGAGGCGCACGTGCTCCGGCCGCACGCCGAGCACCAGGCGGCCGGGCGGGCGGTCCTCGTGCACCTCCGGCACCGCCACGGCGGCGCCGTTCACCGCCACCTGGCGGTCGCCGCGGCGCACCGCGCCCTCGAAGCGCAGGAAGTTCATCGGCGGCGAGCCCAGGAAGTCGGCGACGTAGAGCGTCGCCGGCCGGTCGTAGATCTCCTGGGGCGGCCCGACCTGCTCGACGACGCCGTGGTTCATCACGGCGATGCGGTCGGCCATCGACATGGCCTCCATCTGGTCGTGGGTGACGTAGACGGTGGTGGCGCCCAGCCGGTCGTGCAGGTCGCGCAGCTCGCCGCACATGAGGTGGCGGAACTCGCTGTCCAGCGCGCCCAGCGGCTCGTCCATCAGGAAGGCCTTGGGCTGGCGGACGATGGCGCGGCCCAGCGCGACCCGCTGGCGGTCGCCGCCGGCCAGCCCGGAGACCGGGCGGTCCAGCAGGTGGTCGATGCGCAGGAGGCGCGCCGTCTCCTCCACCCGCCGCCGGATCTCGCCGCGCGCCACCCCCTGGCAGACCAGCGGGAAGGCGATGTTGCGCCGCACGTTCATGTGGGGATAGAGGGCGTAGAGCTGGAAGACGAAGGCGATGTCGCGGGCGGCGGCGCGGCGTCCGGTGACGTCCTCGCCGCCCAGCAGGATGCGCCCCGACGTCGGCAGCTCCAGCCCGGCGATCATCCTCAGCGTCGTCGTCTTGCCGCAGCCCGACGGCCCCAGCATGACGAAGAACGTGCCGTCGTCGATGGTCAGGGTCGAGCCCTGGACGGCGACGAAGGCGCCGAACTCCTTGCGCACGTTCTCGATCCGGATCTCGGCCATGGGCTCGCTCACTCCGGGAAATGGCTGACGACGAGGAAGCCGACGGTGCCGGCGAGGATCACCGCGAACGACCAGCCGTAGAGGGCCAGCGAGAACGGCTGCATCAGCATGAACGCCCCCAGCCCGATCACCGCCATGGCGGCGGCTTCGCACGGGCCGCGGCGCAGCGCGCGGGGCCAGCTCATCGCCGCACCGCGCCGAAGGTGATGCCGCGCAGCAGGTGCTTGCGCAGCAGCACGGTGAAGACGACGATCGGCACCAGGAACAGGGTGGTGGCGGCGGCCACCGCCGGCCAGTCCTGGCCGCCCTCGCCGATGATGAAGGGGATGAAGGGCGGCATGGTCTGCGCCTCGCCCGAGGTCAGCAGCACCGCGAAGGCGTATTCGTTCCAGGCGAAGATCAGGCAGAAGATGGCGGTGGCGGCGATGCCGGTGGCGGCCTGGGGCAGCACCACCTTGCGGAAGGCGGCGAGGCGCGAATAGCCGTCGATCAGCGCCGCCTCCTCGTACTCGCGCGGGATCTCGTCGATGAAGCCCTTCAGGAGCCACACCGCCAGCGACACGTTGACCGCGGTGTAGAGGAGGATCATGCCGACGTGGGTGTCGGTCAGGCCGAGCTCGCGGTACATCAGGTAGATCGGGATGGCGACGGCGATCGGCGGCATCATGCGGGTCGACAGGATGAAGAACATCAGGTCGTCCTTCAGCGGCACCTTGAAGCGGGAGAAGCCGTAGGCGGCGAGCGTGCCGAGGAACACCGCCAGGAAGGTCGAGCCGAAGCCGACGATCAGCGAGTTGGCGAACCGCTCGCCCACCTTGGACGGGCCGGCGATCACCATGTTGCGCGAGCGGACCAGCCGCTCCACCCAGCCGTCGGGCGGCGGCAGGCCGGCGATGTACTCCGCGGTCTGGCGCGAGCGGGTGGTGAACAGGTTGACGTAGCCCTCCAGCGACGGCTCGGCGACGATCTTGGGCGGATAGGCGATGGCGTCGGACGGCGTCTTGAAGCCGGTCTGGACGATCCACAGGAGCGGCACCACGGTGAGCACGGCGTAGCCGATCACCAGGACCGCGGCGAGGCGCTTGGGCCAGACGCCGTTCATCGCTGCCTCACCGCGTTGAGGGCCTTGACGTAGATGTTGGCGAGGCCGAACACCGTGACGAAGAGGATGACGGCGAAGGCCGAGGAGTAGCCGGTGCGCCACTTCTCGAAGGCCTCGCGCTTCAAGGTGATGGAGGCGAGCTCGGTGGTCGAGCCGGGGCCGCCGGAGGTCAGCAGGTTGACCATGTCGAACATGCGGAAGTTCTCGATGCCGCGGAACAGCACCGCCAGCATCAGGAAGGGCAGCACCATCGGCAGGGTGATCGACCAGAAGCGCCGCAACGGGCCGGCGCGGTCGACCTCGGCCGCCTCGTAGATGTCCTCGGGGATGGAGCGCAGGCCGGCCAGGCAGATCAGCATGACGTACGGCGTCCACATCCAGGTGTCGACCAGCACGATCGCCCAGGGGGCGAGGTGCACGTCGCCGATCATCTGGAAGGAGCTGGGGTCGACCCCGCTGACGAAGGCGACGGCGTAGTTGAAGAGGCCGGTCTGCGGCTGGAACAGGAAGGTCCAGAAATTGCCGACGACGGCCGGCGACAGCATCATCGGCAGCAGGATCACCGTGGTCCAGAAGCCGTGGCCGCGGAAGCGCGCGTTGATCAGCAGCGCCAGCCCGAAGCCCAGCAGCACCTGCAAGGTGATCGACCAGACGACGAAGTGCGCGGTCGCCTGCATGGCGTACCAGACGTCGACGTCGGACAGGATGCGCGTGTAGTTGTCGAGCCCCAGCCAGCGCAGCGGCGCGTCCGGCCGGTTGGCGCGGTAGTTGGTGAAGGACAGGCGCACCGTCCAGATCAGCGGGAACACGTTGATCGCCAGCAGCAGCAGGATCGTCGGCGCGATGAACAGCCAGGCGACGGCGCGGTCGGACAGGCCGCGCACCCGCGCCGCCAGCGCGGGCGGCGTCGCCGCGCCGGCCCGCTCGGCCAGCGTGTGGAGGGTGGAGAGCTCGGTCATGGCCGTCCCGGTTGGTCGGGGAAGCGGAAGGACGCCCCCGGCGGCGCGCCGGGGGCGGGCTCGGTCACAGCTTGCCGTCGTCCTCGAACACCACGGTCCAGTCCTTGATCAGCAGGTCGAGCGCCTCCTGCGCCGTGCCGCGGCCGGCGACGACGTAGTCGTGCATGCGCTTCTGCATGTCGAGGAGCAGCGAGGCGTAGGACGGCTCCGCCCAGAAATCCTTGACCATCCCCATCGACTCCAGGAAGTCGGCGGCGAACGGCGCGCTCTTGGGGAAGTCCGGATCGCTCAGCACCGCCTTGTGGCAGGAGTAGCCGCCGAGCGACCACCATTTCTTCTGCACGTCCGGCTGGGCGAACCACTTGATGTACTTCAAGGCGTCGTCGCGGTGGTCGGAATAGGCGACGACCGAGATGCCCTGCCCGCCGAGCTGGGTCCCCTTCTCCTTCTGCATCGGGTTGACGAAGAAGCCGATCCGCTCGCCGCCGACGTCGGGGTCCTTGTAGAGCCCGGGGAAGAAGGCGAAGAAGTTCATCTGCATCGCCACCTGGCCCGACTTGAAGGCGTCCAGCCCCTCCTGCATGTAGGCGTTGGTCATGCCGGGGGCGGTGCAGCAGTCGTACAGCGACTTGTAGAACTCCAGCCCCTTCACCGCGTCGGGCGAATTGACGAAGCCTTCCATGGAATAGGGCTTCTTCGGGTCCTCGTACTTGAAGCCGAAGGCGTAGAGGGCGTTGGTCACGCCCATGGTGATCCCTTCGGAGCCGCGCTCGGTGTAGATGTAGGCGCCGTAGACCTTCTTGCCGTCGATCTCGCGGCCCTGGAAGAAGGCGGCGACCTCCTTCAGCTCGTCCCAGGTCTTCGGCGGCGCCAGCTCGCGGCCGTGCTTCTCCTTGAAGGCGGCGCGGATCTCCGGGCGCGAGAACCAGTCCTTGCGGTAGGTCCAGCCGATGGCGTCGCCCATGGCCGGCAGGGCCCAGTAGTTGGGCGTGTTCTTCGGCCACTCGGAATAGCCCGTCACCGTCGCCGGCATGAAGTCATCCATGGAGATGCCTTCACGCGCGAAGAAGTCGTTGAGCTTCACGTAGTGGCCGTTCTCCGCCGAGCCGCCGATCCACTGGCTGTCGCCGATGATCAGGTCGCACAGCTTGCCCTTGGAATTCAGCTCGTTGAGGAAGCGGTCGGCGTAGCTGGTCCACGGCACGAACTCGAACTTCATGCCGATGCCCGTCTGGGACGTAAAATCCTTCGACAGCTCGACCAGCGCGTTGGCCGGGTCCCACGCCGCCCAGCACAGGGTCAGCTCCTTCGACTGCGCCATCGCCGGCTGGGCCGCACCCGCCGCCAGCGCCAGCGCCGCCGCTCCGCACATCCACGTCACCGCCTTGCCCATGGTTGTCCTCCCCAACGAACGGGCGGCCCGGCGCCGTGCCGGCCGATCCCGCTGATGTTTAGTGATTTGATTAGTGTCGACGATTCCACTAAACACAGGACTTGTCAAGGCGAGAAACAATCAGCATGGCGACCGTCCTGTTCCGACCCGCGGCGGGCGCCCTGGCGTCCGCGCGATGGCGACGGCATGATTCCCGTTCGGGCGAAGGCCACTCCGCAGCGGAAAGGCGGTTGGGACGAGCGGGTGCGGCCGGTGTGGCAACGGATTGCCCGGCACCCTCCCGCCCCGGCGAGCGCGCTCCGGCAAAATGTTTGTTGCGCGTTCTACTGTTTAGTGTTCACGCGGCGCCGCCTCGCCTCGAACGAACACCGTCCGGTGTGACCATCGCCGGCCGCGGCTGTTACCGGGGCAGCGAGGACCGCGATACGGAGGAGATCATGGCCGAGGACCGCAAGCCCAAAGGCGAGACGTGGAAGGACGTGCGCAAGGACGAGCCGGCGATGACCAAGCGCGACGAGGCCAAGCCGGGCACCCCGGGGACCGGCGAGGACATCGATCCCAAGACGGGGGAACGCTTCAACGAGGGCATCGGCGGGGCGTGACCCCGCGCCCGCCCCGGCCGCCGGCGAACCGCGATGCGGTCGCCGGCGGCCGGCGGAGGGTTCGATTCAGTGCCGCACCCGTTCGGTGTGCACCACGTCGTCGTCGCGGCCGGTGACGCGCAGGGCGAAGCGCTTGGCGCCGCCTGGGCGGCTGCGCACGTTGATGATGTCGCCGACCCCGAGGAGCCGGTCGGCGTCGAGCAGGTCGCCGTCGGCGAGGCCGTCCTTCTCGGGCTCGACGACGCTCCAGATCGTGCCGATCGGCGTCGCCGCGTCCTTGTGCAGGCCGGGCACCGGCTTCGGCATCCTGGCCTTGCGGCCGAACAGCCCCATCCTCCGCTCTCCTTCCCCGCTCACCAGGCGTGACGGCCGCCCAGCCCCATGGGCAGTCGGCTCATCAGGCCGATGGGCAGCAGGAACAGGGCGAGGTTGGCCCAGGAGAAGCGCCGCGCCCGTGCCGGCGGCGCCGGCTCGGCCCAGCCGCCGCTCGCCTCGTGGAACTCCGCCATGGGGCGCCGGACGGCGCCGTCGGTCCGCGGCGCGGGCCGGTTCTCGAACATGCCGCGCTCGTAAAAGCGGGCGAGCGCCCATTCGCTGACGCCCGGCGCCATCGCCTGCTGGATCTCCGCCGCCCGGCCGGGGCCGCCGACGAACATCTCGCGGCGGGGCCGCTCGGCGAGATCGGCGATGGCGTCCGCCACCGCTTCCGGCGCCGTCACCGGCCCCGGCGGGCGGACCGCGCGGCCGGTGTAGTTGGCGGCGTGCTGCCACAGCGGCGTGTCGATGGTGCCGGGCATGACGGTGCAGACATGGATGCCGGGCTCGTCCACCAGCTCCTGCCGCAGGGTCTCGGAGAAGCCGCGCACCGCGAACTTCGAGGCGACGTAGGCGGTGGCGTAGCGCTGGCCGACGGTGGAGACCGTCGAGGCGTTGTTGACGATGACGCCCTCGCCGCGCTCCAGGAAGTGCGGCAGCACGGCGCGGCAGCCATGCACGGTGCCGAGGAAGTTGGTGGCGACGACGCGGTCGAACACGTCGCCCGGAACGTCCTCGAAGCGGCCCAGCGCCATGACGCCGGCGTTGTTCACCCAGACGTCGATGCCGCCGAAGGCGTCGATGGCGCGGCGGGCGAGATGCTCCACCTGCGCCGGGTCGGTGACGTCGGTCGGCACCACCATGGCGCGGCCGCCCGCCTCCAGGCAGGCGTCGGCCACCGCGTGCAGGGCCTCGTCGCGCCGCGCCGCCAGCACCACGGCGGCGCCGCGCCGGGCGAACTCGACCGCGGTCGCGCAGCCGATGCCGCTGGACGCGCCGGTCACCACCACCACCTTGTCGACAACGCGCTTGGCCATGGCCTGCCGTCCCCCCTCTCTGGCTCGGGTTCCTCCCGGGCTTCAACAGCGCGGGCGCGGCAAAGGGCACCCCCTCCCCCGTTTTCGCTCGCCCGGGCCGCCCGGACCCTTGGATCGGCCGGGAGATTGGCGTTAACATCGCCGCCGAACCGACACCTTTGGGGATGGGAGCACCGGCTTGGCTGCGCGAGAGCTTGACGTACGGGGCCTCTACTGTCCGCTGCCGATCCTGCGGACGCGCACGCTCCTCGACACGATGGCGGCCGGCGAGGAGGTGATCGTGTACGCCACCGATCCCGCCTCCGTCATCGACTTCAAGCACTTCTGCAACACGACCGCGAACGAGCTGGTGGCGCACGAGACGCGCGACGAGGTGTTCGTCTACCACATCCGCCGCGGCGTCTGAGAACTCCGAGGTCCCAGTCCATGAGCACGCTGCGCCCCGTCACCCCGCCGCCGCTGCGCCCGGCCGCGGTGGTCCACGGCCCCGGTTCGCGCGACGTCGACGCGCTGCTGGAGGACTTCGCCTTCACCCTGAAGCGCCGCGGCTTCCGGGTCGGCGGGGTGATCCAGCGCAACTTCGGCGGCGGCGCGCACTGCGCCGACCAGATGGAACTGGTCGACGTCGCCGACGAGCGCACCTTCGGCATCTCCCAGGATCTGGGGCGCGGCTCCACCTCCTGCCGCGTCGATCCCGCCGGGGTGGCCGACGCCAGCCAGGCCGTGCGCCGCGCCGTGGCGGAGCACGCCGACCTGATCCTCGTCAACAAGTTCGGCGGGCTGGAGGCGGAGGGCGGCGGCCTCGCCCAGGAGATCCTCGCCGCGATGGCCGAGGGCATCCCGGTGCTCACCAGCGTCGGCAGCCGCTTCCTCAACGAATGGCACGCCGCCACCGGCGGCTACGGCGACCTGCTGTCGCCCCAGGCCGAATCGCTGTGGCGCTGGTGGGGGCCGCACCGCCTCTACGAGGACCTGGTGCTGGGCGTCGAGGACGCCGAGGTGGCGGGGGTCGTCGTCGGCCCCAAATGGCTGCTGCTGGAGACCACCGACGGGCGCGTCGGCCTGACCGCCCGCCCCGCCGCCGCCACGGCCGAGCCGCCGCCCGAGCGCTGGGCCGGCGCCAGCCTGAAGGCGCTGGCAGCGCAGGCGGCGCGCTCCTGGGATCCGCTGGAGACGGCGGTCGGCCTCGCCGCGGTCAACGCTCACTACAACCGCGCCGACCTGGAGGGGGAGGCGACCAACGGCCTCGACCTCTTCGCCGCATGCGACGGCCCGGTCGTCGTCGTCGGCGGCTTCCCGCAGATCCGCGAGCGCCTGCCCCGCGCCCAGGTGATCGAGATGGAGCCGACGCCGGACCAGTACCCGGAGGCCGCCTCGGAATGGCTGCTGCCGGGAGCCGCCGGAGCCGCCGTGACCGCCTCCACCCTGGCCAACCGCACCCTGCCGCGCCTGCTGGCGGCGGCGCGGGGCGTGCCGGTGGCGCTGGTGGGGCCGGGCACGCCGATGACGGACCGGCTGTTCGACTACGGCATCCACACCCTGTCCGGCTTCGTCGCCACGGAATCCGGCGACATCGGCCGGGTCATCCTGGCGGGCGGATCGTCCAAGCAGTTCCACGTGCACGGCCGCTTCGTCACCCGCCACCGCTGACAAGAGCGGATCGCGTGGAATCGGAATCGATCTGAAGCGTGAATCCGCCGGTCAAGCAAAGTCACGGAGTTTCGTGCGTTTCCTATGGAGCGCACGAAACTCCAGAACCGAAGGAAAGGGACGAGACATGGACGAGAAGACCCGCACGGAGCTGGAGGCCGCCGCCTTCCGCGGCCTGGTGGCGCACCTGCAGAAGCGCACCGACGTGCAGAACATCGACCTGATGAACCTCGCCGGCTTCTGCCGCAACTGCCTGTCCAAATGGTATCTGGCGGCCGCCAAGGAGCGCGGCGTGCCGCTGACCGACGAGGAGGCGCGCACCGCCGTCTACGGCATGCCCTACGCCGAGTGGAAGACCCTGCACCAGCGCGAGGCGAGCCCCGAGCAGCAGCAGCGCTTCGAGGAGACCAAGCCGCTGCACGCGGTGATCAGCGGCCACACCTGACGGCGCGTGGTGAGGGGCCGGTGCGGCCCCTCATCCGAACAGCCCGGTGAAGGGCAGGAACGCCACCATGTCGCCCTGGCGGATGGCGCTCGCCTCGGCGGGCATGTCGACCAGCCCGTCCGCCTCCACCATCGAGGTCAGCACGCCGGAGCTGTCGTTGGCGAACTTGCGGGCCACCGGCAGGCCGTCCGGGCTCGTCTCCAGGCGGGCGCGCAGGAATTCGCGGCGGCCCGGCTTGCGGCGATGCTCGAAGCCGGCGACCACCAGGCAGCGCGCCACCGGCGTCGTCTCCGCCCCGGCCAGGCGCAGGACCAGCGGCCGGCCGACCAGCATGAAGGTCACCATCGCCGACACCGGGTTGCCCGGCAGGCCGAGGAAGACGGCCTTGCCCAGCCGGCCGATCGCCAGCGGCTTGCCCGGCTTGATGGCGAGCCGCCACAGATCGATGCCGCCCAGCGCGTCGACCGCGCCCTTGACGTGATCCTCCTCGCCGACCGAGACACCGCCCGAGGTGATGACGAGGTCGGCGCGTTCCGCCGCCGACGCCAGCGCGCTGCGCACCGCCTCGGCACGGTCGGGCAGGATGCCGAGGTCCTCCAGCTCCACCCCCAGGGTGGCGAGCTGGGCGCCCACGGTGTAGCGGTTGGCGTCGTAGATGGCGCCGGCCGGCTTGGCGGTTCCCGGCTCGCGCAGCTCGTCGCCGGTTGAGAACAGCACCACCCGCAGGCGCCGGCGCACCATCAGCGAGGAGCGGCCGACGGCGGCGGCGAGCCCCACCTCCTGGGCGCGCAGGCGGCGGCCCGGAGTCAGCACCACCGCCCCCGCCCGCATGTCCTCGCCGGCGGGGCGGACGTTGGCGCCGGGCTCGGGCGGCGTGGCGACGACGACGACGCCGTCCTCGGCCGTGCAGTCCTCCTGCATGGCGACGGTGTCGACGCCGGCCGGCACCGGCGCGCCGGTGAAGATGCGCACCGCCGCCCCCGGCTCGACCGCGCCGTGGAACACCGAGCCGGCCGGCACGCGGCCGACCACGGGCAGCCGCAGCGGCTCCCGCTCACCCGCGGGCGGCGCGGCATAACCGTAGCCGTCGACGGCGGAGACGGCGGCCGGCGGCACGTCGCCCTCGGCGACCACCGGCTCGGCCAGGACGCGGCCGATGCAGCGGCCCAGCGGCTGGGGCTCGACCGCCGTCACCGGCCCGTAGGTCGCGGCGATGCGGGCCAGCGCGTCGTCGAGCGGCAGCGGGCCTGAGCCCGTCGGGGTGTCGCAGTCCATCCTCTTCGTCCTCCATCGGCCGCACCCGGCGCGGCGGCCCATCGTCGCCATCCGGACCGGCCTTGGCAACCGCGATGACGTCGCAGCCGCCGGCGGACGCGCCGCGGATTGCGGGGCAGCCATGCGGTTGTTGGCGCCGACCGAGGGCGCCGCTAGGTTTCTCCGGTCCGTCCTCCCGCGGTGCCCGCATGCCCGACGCCTCCCCCGCCGTCCCCGCCTCCGCCGCCCCGACCCTGTCGGCGCGCCCGCTGGTCCTGCTGGCCTGCGCCGCCTTCGCCTCGGCGACGACGTTGCGCGTCGCCGACCCGCTGCTGCCCCAGGTGGCGGAGGAGTTCGGGGCGAGCGTCGCCGACGCCTCGGTGGTGGCGACCGCCTACACGCTCGCCTACGGCCTCTGCCAGATCGTCTACGGGCCGGTCGGCGACCGCTTCGGCAAGTACGGCACCATCACCGTCGCCACCTTCCTCGGCGCCTTCGCCACCCTGGCGGCGGCGTGGGCCGGCGATCTGGCGACCCTCGGCCTGCTGCGGCTGGCCGGCGGCGCCACCGCGGCGGCGCTGATCCCGCTGTCCATGGCCTACATCGGCGACCACGTGCCCTACGAGCGGCGCCAGCCGGTGCTCGCCCGCTTCATCTCCGGCCAGATCCTCGGCATCATCGCCGGCCAGTCGCTGGGCGGCATCCTCGGCGAGTTCGTCGGCTGGCGCGGCGTCTTCGCGCTGTTCGCCGCCGCCTACCTCGTCATCGCCGGCCTTCTGTACCTCGAGTGGCGGTCGCCGCGCGTCGTCGAGACCCATCACCGCACCGGCGTCGCCGGGCTGGTCTCCGCCTACCGCGGCCTGTTCCGCTCGGCCGCGGTGCGCCGCGTGCTGGCGACGGTGTTCGCCGAAGGGATGCTGTTCTTCGGCGGCTTCTCCTATCTCGGCGCCTTCCTGCGGCTCGACTACGGCTTCGACTACGCCACCATCGGCCTCATCCTGACCACCTTCGGGCTGGGGGCGCTCGCCTACACCCTGTCGGCCGACCGCATCCTCGCCCGCCTCGGCCAGTCCGGCATGGTGCTGGCCGGCGGGCTGCTGCTGGCGGCGGGCTACGGCCTGTTCGCCCTGGTGCCGGCGTGGTGGACGCTGGTGCCCGGCATCGCCGCCTGCGGCACCGGCTTCTACCTCTTCCACAACACCTTGCAGACCCACGCGACGCAGATGGCGCCCCACGCCCGCGGCATCGCCGTGTCGCTGTTCGCGAGCTGCCTGTTCCTCGGCCAGGCGGCCGGCGTCACGCTGGCCGGCCACGTCGTCGAGGCCGCCGGCTTCCCCGCCCTGTTCGCCGGGGTGGGGCTGCTGCTCCTGGCGCTGGCGGCCGGCTTCCGCGCCCGCATCGGTTGAGGCGGGCGCGGAAGCGCCTCACGCCGGCGCGACCTCGGGAAGGTCGGCCATGGCGGCCTGCAGCGCCGCCTCGTCGTAGGGCACGTCCTGCAGCTTGCCGGCGAAGTGGTCGGTGTAGGCCTGCATGTCGAAGTGGCCGTGGCCGGACAGGTTGAACAGGATCGTCTCCGCCCGGCCCTCCGCCTTGCAGCGCAGCGCCTCGTCGATGGCGGCGCGCACCGCGTGCGAGGCCTCCGGCGCCGGCACGATGCCCTCGGTGCGGGCGAACCGCACCGCCGCCTCGAAGCAGGTGGTCTGCGGGTAGGCGCGGGCCTCGATCAGGCCCAGCTCCTTCACGTGGCTCACCATCGGCGCCATGCCGTGGTAGCGCAGGCCGCCGGCGTGGAAGCCCGGCGGGATGAAGGTGGAGCCCAGCGTGTGCATCTTCACCAGCGGCGTCAGGTGGCCGGTGTCGCCGTAATCGTAGGCGTAGGTCCCCTTGGTCAGGGTCGGGCAGGATGCCGGCTCGACCGCCACCACCCGCACCGCCCGGCCCCGCAGCTTCTCGCGCAGGTAGGGGAAGGCGAGCCCGGCGAAGTTGGAGCCGCCGCCGGTGCAGCCGATGACGACGTCGGGCTCGTCGCCGGCCATCGCCATCTGCTCCATCGCCTCCTCGCCGATCACGGTCTGGTGCAGCAGGACGTGGTTGAGGACGCTGCCCAGGGCGTACTTGGTGTCGTCGCGCTGCACGGCCCGCTCCACCGCCTCGGAGATGGCGATGCCCAGCGAGCCCGTGGAGTCCGGGCTCTTCGCCAGGATGGCGCGGCCGGCCGCCGTCAGCTCGGAGGGGCTGGCGATGCAGGTGGCGCCGTAGGTCTCCATCAGGGCGCGACGGTAGGGCTTCTGGTGGAAGCTGATCTTCACCATGAAGACCTCGACCTCCAACCCGAACAGCGAGCCGGCGAAGGCCAGCGACGAGCCCCATTGCCCGGCCCCCGTCTCGGTGGTCAGGCGGCGGACGCCCTCCTCCTTGTTGTAGAAGGCCTGGGGGACCGAGGTGTTGGGCTTGTGGCTGCCGGCCGGGCTGACGCCTTCGTACTTGAAGTAGATCCGTGCCGGCGTGTCGAGGGCCTTCTCCAGGCGCCGCGCGCGCACCAGCGGGCTCGGCCGCCACAGGCGGTAGACGTCGCGCACCGGTTCGGGGATGTCGATCCAGCGCTCGCCCGAGACCTCCTGGGCGATGACCGCCATCGGGAAGATCGGCGCCAGGTCGTCCGGGCCGATCGGCTTGCCGGTGGCGGGATGGAGCGGCGGCGGCAGCGGCACCGGCAGGTCGGCGGCCAGGTTGTACCAGGCCTTCGGCATCCGGTCCTCGCCGAGCACGTACTTCGTGCTTTCGGTCATGCGGGTCCTCCCGACGGGCCGTCCGCCCCCTGCGGACGGCGCAGCGTCGGGTTATAGCACGCCGACCGCACCGAGACCCCCGGACACGACGGCGCGGGCGTCCCAGGAGCCTCAGCCGACGCGCACGCGCGCCAGGAAGCGGCCGAGCTCGCCGGTCAGCTCGTCGGCGTGGACCGAGAGGTGGCGGACCGACTCCAGCACCTCGTAGGCGACCTTGCCGCTCGCGCCGGCGGCGGCGTTGACCCCGCCGATGCTGGTCGAGACCTCCTGGGTGCCGTGGGCGGCCTGCTGGATGTTGCGGCTGATCTCCTGGGTCGCGGCACCCTGCTCCTCGACGGCCGAGGCGATCGAGGTCGCCACCTCGTTGATGTGGCCGATCACCCGGGCGACCTCCTGGATCTCCCGCACCGCCTCGCCGGTCACCGTCTGGACGTTGGCCACCTGGGCGGCGATGTCCTCGGTGGCCTTGGCGGTCTGGTTCGCCAGCGCCTTGACCTCCGAGGCGACGACGGCGAAGCCCTTGCCGGCCTCGCCGGCGCGCGCCGCCTCGATGGTGGCGTTCAAGGCCAGCAGGTTGGTCTGGCTGGCGATGGAATTGATCAGCTCGACCACGGCGCCGATGCGCTCGACCGCCACGGCCAGTCCGCCGACCTTGTCGTTGGCGCGTCCGGCGATCACCACCGCCTCGCGGGCGATCTGCGAGGACTGGCCGACCTGCCGGCTGATCTCGCCGATCGAGCCCGACAGCTCCTCGGTGGCCGACGCGACGGTCTGCACGTTGGCCGAGGTCTGCTGCGTCGCCGCCGCGACGGTGCCGGCCAGGTTGTTCGTCTGGTCGGCCGACCGCGTCATCTCCTGGACTCGCCGCTCCATGCCCTCGGCCTCCTCGGCGACCGAGCGGATGACGCCGCCCACCGCCTGCTCGAAGTTGTCGGCGAGCTGCGCCATGGTGCGGCGCTTGTCCTCCTCGGCGCGGCGCGCCAGTTCGGCCTGCTCGGCCTCCAGCCGGATCTTCGCCTCGGCGTTCTCCTTGAACACCTGCACCGCTCGCGCCATGGCGCCGAGTTCGTCGCCGCGCCCGGTCTCGGGGAACGTCACGGCGAGGTCGCCGGACGCCAGGGCGCGCATCTTCTCGGCGAGGCGGCGGAGGGTGACGCTGACCGAGTGGCCGACGTAGGCGAGCAGGACGATGGCCGGCAGCGCCAGCACCGCCACCACCCCCATCAGCGTCGAGAGCTGCGCCAGGAACTCGGCGCGGATGTCATCGACGAAGATTCCCGTGCCGATGAAGATGCCCCAGGGATCGAATCCCTTGACGTAGGCAACCTTGACCGCCGTCTCCGTGCCGCCGAGGGTGCGTGGCCAATCGTAGGCGTAGGTGCCTTCGCCGCCGCGCTTGACGATGTCGACCAGGGCGGGGATCACCGGCACCCCCCGGCTGTCCTTGATGCCGGACACGTCCTTGCCCATCAGCTTGTCGCTGGGATGGGCGAAGCCGACGGCACCGTAGGTGTGGGCGAACAGGTACTCCTCACCGTTGTAGCGGATGGCCAGGAGCGCCTCCTTGAAGCGGCTCTGCGCCTCCTCGCGGGACATGCGGCCGGCCGCCGCCTCGGCCTCGAACTTCACCGCAAGGCCGTGGCCCGCCTCGACCATGAAGCGCAGCGCGTCGACGCGGTCCTGGTACATGCGGCTGTAGCTGAGATAGAGCGCCGTTGCGACGATCACCGAACAGGCCAGGCTGGCCAGCACGACGAGACTCCAGAGCTTCGTCCGGATGGAAAGTGAGATGGACGGCATCGCGCCCTCCCCGCTCGATAGGGTTGTCTGTTACCGAGCCGAGTCTTCGGCGCCCGATATTGCAGAAGCTTTAAAACTTACGGCGTAGTTCGCGGTGGGCGCATATGCCGCAGCGCGGGGGAGCCGTCACGCCTCGTCCAGCAGCCGGCCGCCGTCGAGACGGACGCGGCGCCGGGCGAGCCGGGCCAGCACCCGCTCGTCGTGGGAGATCATCACCATGGCCTGGGGCAACTCGGCCAGGATGGCGATCAGCCGCTTCTCGGTGGCCGTGTCGAGGCCGTTGGTGGGCTCGTCCAGCAGCAGCACCTCCGGCGCCATGGCGAGCACGGTCGCCAACGCCACCAGCCGCTTCTGCCCGCCGGACAGCCGGTGCGTGACGCGGTCCCCGAACCCCTCCAGCCCGAGGGCGCCCAGCGTGTCGAGCGCCCGGGCCCGGGCCTCGCGTGGCGCCAGGCCGAGGTTCAGGGGGCCGAAGGCCACGTCCTCGATCACCGTGGGACAGAAGAGTTGGTCGTCGGAATCCTGGAACAGCAGGCCGGCGCGGCGGCGCACGGCGCGGAAATCCTTCTCGCTGCGCCGCACCGCGCCGAAGGCCTCGACGCTCCCGGCGGACGGCCGCAGCAGGCCGACCATGAGGTGGAACAGGGTCGTCTTGCCCGCCCCGTTCGGGCCGACCAGCGCCACCCGCTCGCCGGCGTGCAGCGAGAAGGAGGCGCCGGCCAGCACCGGCCGCCCCGGCTCGTAGGCGAAGGCGATGCCCTCCAGGCGGAAGAGCGGCGCCGTCACAGCCAGCCCACCATGGCGACCAGAAGCACGCCGACGGTCGAGGCCAGGGCGAAGACGCCGTCGCCGCGGCGGAAGCCGGGATCCTCGTCGAGCCCGCGCAGATGCCCGTCGAAGCCGCGACAGCGCATGGCGGCGACGATCCGCTCGGCCCGCTCGACCGAGCGGACGATCAGCATGCCGAACAGCCAGCCGATGCTGCGCCAGGTATGGCGGTCGGTGCGCGCCCGGAAGCCGCGGCAGCGCATCGCGGTGCGCAGCCGCCGGTACTCGTGGTCGAGCACGTCGAGGTAGCGCACCGTGAAGAAGTAGAGATGGACGAGCTTGTCCGGCGCGCCGAGCCGGGCCAGGGTGCGGCCGAGGACCACCGCGTCCATCGTGCCGACCAGGGCCAGGAGGGCGAGCACGGTGGCGTTGGCCTTCAGCAGGATGGCGGCGGCGCGGACCGCTCCCTCCGCCGTCGCGCTCACGCCGGCCACGGTGAACCAGGGCGTGCCGGGGACGGTGAACGGCAGCGTCAGCACGGCCAGCGCCACCACGCCGTCGAGGGCCGCCAGCCGGCGCAGGGTGCCGGCCAGCGGCAGGCGGGCGGCCACGGCCAGCGCCGCCGCCAGGGCGAGCGCCGCGGCCAGGGCTGCCGGCGCGTCGAGCGCGACGACCGCGACCGCGAACCCCAGCGCGGCGAGCACCCGGGTGCGCGGGTCGAGGGCGCGGACGATGCCGCCGTCGCGGCCGCCGGCCCCGGCGCAGAGCAGGCTCATCGTCTGTCCTCCGGCAGGCGCCGGGACCGGTTGGCGAGCCCGTAGGCCAGGCCGGCCAGCCCGACGATGTACCCGATGCCGCCCAGCACGTCGTGCAGGCGGACGGCCTCGCGGTCGGCGTCGAGGTCCTCGCGCAACGGCCGGACCTGCCGGGCCACGCTGCGCTCGATCAGTGCCGCGAGGTCCTCCCCGGCGGGTGTTCCGGCGGCCGCCGCTGCGGCCGGCGCCGCCGTGGCGGGCGGCGGGGCACCGCCGGCGGCGGCGCCCGACGGCAGCCCTTCGGGCAGTTCGGCGGCGCGGACGGTGAACCACGCCTGATGCCCGTCGCCGGCGTCGACGGCGAGGCGGTGGTCGAGCCGCCGCTGCGCCTCGAACCGGAAGGATCCGCGCGCGTCGGTGCGCCCCTCGAAGGCCACCGCGCCGTCGGGGGTGATGGCGGTGACGCGGGCGTCCTGCGCCCGCGTGCCGGCGTCGAAATAGGCGTAGCCGGAGACGGCCGCCCCCTCGGCGGCGGCGAAGATCTTGAGCTTGTGGGCCTGCGCGTCGTTCCCCGAGCCCAACACCGCCAGGGCCAGCGCGGCGGCGGCGAGGATGCCCGGCTTGACGCGCAGCACCAGGGCCACCGCCGCCGCGGTGAAGAACGCCTCGATCGCCATCACCGGCAGATGGGCGAGCACCGCCAGCCGCGCCGCCGGCACGAACTCCCGGCCGCTGAGCGCCAGCACCAGGGCCACCGCCAGCGCCGTGCCGAGGACGCCGAACGCGCCGGCGCCGCCGGCGGCGGCGACGGTCCAGCGCGGGTCGTTCCCGCTCAGCCGGCGCACCGCGCCCACCATGGCCCCGCACGCCACCGCCGGGACCGCCATGATGGCGACGTTGACGCCGAGGGAGGTGAGCCCGCCGAAGCCGAACAGCACCGCCTGCAGCAGCAGCGCCACCAGGATCGCCGGAAAGGCCGCCCAGCCCAGGGCCACCCCGGTCAGGCCGTTGAGGATGAGGTGGACGCTGGTGGGGCCGACGGGGAAATGGACCAGCGACGCGACGAAGAACATCGACGCCAGAACCCCGACCCGCGGGATGGCCTCGGGCTCCAGGCGCTTCAGCCCGTAGGCGCAGCCGGCGGCGGCCACCGCCGCGCCGGCGACGAGAACGGGAACGGACAGGACGCCGTCGGGAATGTGGGCCATGATCGCGCCTCTCCGCCGCCGGTCACTTCATGTCCACGGCCCGGACCCAGATGGCCCCTCCGGTCTCGACCGGCGCCTGCGTGCCGTCGGGCGCCGCCAGGGTCCGGTCGGCCTCGGCCAGCACGGTGAAGCCCCACCAGCCGGCCCGCGGCAGGGCGTAGGCGAAGACGCCGGAGGGGTCGGTGCGGACCACCTGGGTGATGAAGGGGTCGGACGGCGGCGTGACCGAACCGTCGTTCACCCATTCCACCTCGACGTCGGCGAAAGCCAGCGGCTTTCCGTCCTTCAGCGCGAGCCCGCGGAACAGGTTGCCGGTCCAGATGCCGTAGGGGCGGGTCAGCGGCCGGATCTCGACGGGGAAGCCGACCAGGGCGTCCCAGTCCTCGCCGCCGCCGACATCGACCACGGTCTTGACGTAGTGGACGATGTGGACCTTTTCCGCCGGTTCCCAATAGGGTGCCGGCTCCAGGTAGAAGATGTAGTCGCCGGGTGCGGCGAAGCGGTGGCTGGCGGTGAACGCCGTCTTGCCGTCGACGCTCCGCGGCGCCAGCGCGGCCCGCAGGTCGTGCTGGGTGCCGCCGCTGAGCACGCCGAAGCGGACCGGCGGCGCCAGGTCCATGGTCGGACCGCCTTCCATGGGGTGGGTGAAGACGAGGTCCAGGGTGACGGTGCGTTGCCCTTCCACGGGAACGATCTCGTCCGACGGCAGCAGCTCCAGGAAGTGCGCCTCGGCGGATGCCGCCGCCATCGTCAGGCAAGCGGCGGCGATTCCCGCCAGGGCGGCGGGTGCGGATGCGGTCCCCATGCGATCCCCCGATGGGCTCCGCCGCAGCGGCGGGGCCGGTGTGGTACGACGATTTTTTTATTCTTCATACACGGCCGGCGGCGTCAACCCTCGGCGGGCGTGGGGAATTGCCGCACGTCAGGACCGCCCGGGGGTGTGGGCGTGCGGCCGCACCGGGGCTTCGTCGCCGCCGGCCTCGTGGCCAGGGCCATGCCCATGATCGTGCCCGGCGCCGTGCCCATGCCCGTGCTGGTGCTGGTGCTGGGCGTCGGCGGACACGGGAACCAGGTTGACCTGGCCGTGCCGCACGCCGGTTTCCGACGAGATGGCGTCGGCGAGTTCCTTCACCGCCCCGGTCGGCCCCTCGAGCATGGTCACCTCCAGGCAGGTGTCGTGGTCGAGGTGGACGTGCATGGTGGAACGGACGAGGTCGTGGTGCCGGTGGTGGATCTCGGCGATGCGCCGCGCCAGCTCGCGTTCGTGGTGGTTGTAGACGTAGCTGAGGCTGGCGACGCAGAAGGGGGCGCGGTCCTCGGCGAGGCGGTCCTCCTGCAGCCGGTCGCGGAGCACGTCGCGCACCGCCTCCGAACGGTTCGTGTAGCCCTTGCGGCGGATGAAGTCGTCGAACTGCGCCAGCAGCGCGTCGTCGAGGGAAACCGTCACCCGTTCCATGGCCGGCCACACCGTTCTGAGGACTGCCCCCGGTCGTAGCACACCGGCCGGGCCGGCGCCGAGGCGAATCCGCCGCGGCCCGCCCCGGCGCCGGCCGATGGGCTCACGCGGTCGCCGCCGGACGCGGCGCCGGCCCGGCCCGGCCGCCGTCGCGCCGGCGCACGTGGTGGATCAGCGCGCGGGCATCGGCCGGCGGGCGGCGTTCGACGCGGCGGTACTCCCGGCCGTCGACGGTGCGGGCCACCATGCCGTAGTCGCAGAGCCACCGCCGCAGCAGGGCGTGGTCGCCGAAGCGGTGGCCGGCCTGCAGCAGGCGGTTGACCTGCGGCTCGTCGAGGACGCGGCCGGCCGGCAGCCGCGACCACAGCACCCACAGGCAGGCCTCCTGGTGGCTGGCCTTGGAGGGCCAGCGCTGGAGCTGGCCTTCGGCGTCGAAGTAGCGGGCCAGCCGCATCACCCGCACCGGGTCGGCGGGATCGGGCGGCGGCTCCGCGGGCGCCGCCTCGAGGCGCTCACGGGCGGCCGACTGGGCGCGGAAATGCTGGAAGTTCCGGCAGCCGACGGAGCGGGCGAGCATGTTGAGCAGTTCGACATGGCCGGGAGCGCCCTCGCACGCGGCGAGCTGGTCCTTCAGCGAGCGGGCGAGCGCGGACATGTCGTGGGCCGCGAACGGCAGGGCTGGTTTCGACATCGCTTATCCTCACGATGTGCCGATCCAGGTCTGGAGCGTCGGTGGTCGCCTCTTCCGACTCGGCACGGGATAAGGTGTCGGTCGATCGGTGGACATGGCAGGTTTAGCTTCCCCTCGCGGGGCGGCGACGCCTCGGTGAACTGCCGACCAGGCGCGACTGTACGCCGCCGCCGCTCGCCTTTGCAAGGACGGCGTCCGACGGAACGGCCCGCTCCGCCGACGGCGTCTACGGCGCCGCCGCACCGTCCGACGCGAGATGCGCGACGAGGTCCCGCGCCGGCGGTGCCAGGTCGTCCGCCGCGCGGACGCACACCGACAGCCGGCGCACCGCCCAGTCGTCGACGAGGCGGACCGGGGCGATCCCGGCCGCCCGGCTCCAGCGCCGCGCCGCCGTCGCCGGCAGGATGCCCAGGCCGACGCCGTCGGCCACCATGCGGCAGATGCCCTCGAAGGTGCGCAGCCGCACCCGCGTCTTCAGGCGGGCGCCGACCCTGGCCGCCTGCGCGTCGACGTGGTCCTGCAGCGCGCCGCCCGCCAGCCCGACGAAGGGCTGGTGCAGCACGTCGGCGAAGGCGACCCGCTTCGCCGCCGCCAGCGCGTGCCCGCGGGGAACCACCAGGACCAGCCGATCGACGGCGAAGGGACGCCGCTGCAGCCCGCCGGTGTCGACCGCGTCGGACAGGACGCCGATGTCCACCAGCCCGGCGGCGACGGCCCTGGCGACGTCGACGCTCTGGCGTTCCATCAGCTCGACGTCGATCCGCGGTCGGGCCGCCATCCAGGGCCCGAGCCGCTCCGGCAGGAACTCGGTGAGTGCCGCCGTGTTGGCGGCGAGCCGGACGGTCGCGCGCAGCCCGCCCGCATGTTCGCCGAGCTCGCCGTGCAGCCGCGCCATCTGGCGCTGGATCAGGCGGGCGTGATGCGCCAGCGCCTCGCCGGCCGGCGTCGGCCGGACGCCGCGGCGGCCGCGCTCCAGCAGCGTCACCTCGCCGGCGGCCTCCATGGCGCGCAGCCGTTCGCTGGCGGCCGGCAGGGACAGCCCGACCGCCGCCGCGCCGTGCGTGATGCTGCCGGCGTCGACGACGGCGAGGAACAGGCGCAGGTCGGTCAGGTCGAAGCGCATCCGGCAACGATAGCCGACCTCCAGCCTATGGGCCAGCCGAAGTCTGTCTGCGGATCATCCGCATTGTCCCCGCCGCGGATTCCGGTATGCCGAAGGCATGATGGAACATTCGACAGGCACGATCGCGGCGATCGCCGCGACCTTCTTCGCCGCCGGCGTCGTCAAGGGCGTCACCGGCATGGGACTGCCGACGTTCGCCATGGGCGTGCTCGGCGCGCTGCTCTCGCCGCTGGCGGCGGCCAGCCTGCTGATCGTCCCCTCCTTCGTGACCAACGTCTGGCAGCTCCTCGCCGGGCCGGGGATCGGCGCGCTGGTGCGCCGCCTCCGCGGGATGATGCTGACGATCATGGCGGGGACGGTGGCCGGCTCGTCGCTGCTGGCCGGCGGCGACGCACGGCTGACGACGGCGGCGCTCGGCGGTGCCCTCGTCCTCTACGCCGCCCACGCGCTCGTCGCGCGCCCGCTCCGCGTGCCGGCGCGGCTGGAACCGCGGCTGTCGGCCGCCGTCGGCGCGGCGACCGGCCTCGTCACGGGCGGCACCGGCGTCTTCGTCATCCCCGCCGTGCCCTACCTCCAGGCGCTGGGCCTCGGCAAGGAGGATCTGGTGCAGGCGCTCGGCCTGTCCTTCACCGTCTCCACCGTCGCGCTGGCGGCGGGGCTGGCGGGGCGGGGCGCCGTCCAGGCGGACCATCTCGCCCTGTCGGCCCTGGCGGTCGTGCCGGCCCTCGCCGGCATGGGAGCGGGGCAGATCGTGCGCCGCAGGATCAGCCCGACGGTTTTCCGCCGTTGCTTCCTGATCGCCCTGCTCGCCCTCGGCGTCGACATGCTCGCGCGGCCGTTCCTGTGACGGAGGCGGCCGGCGAGGCGCCTCGGCAGACGCTGCCGCGATTCCGTGGCACCTCCCGAAGCGCCCCTCCGTCGTGTCTTCCCGCAGACGTACACTGCGTCCGTCATGGAAAGGACCACGCGATGCCTGCCGACGAGACGATGATCAAGGTCGCCTGCATCAGAGCCGCAGCGCACCTGCTGGCCACCACCCCGATCGCGCCGAAGAACGCCGACGAGGCCGGCATGCTCGCCGGGCGCATCGCCTGGGCGATGTGGAAGGAGTGGGACCAGCGGGAAAGGGGTGTCGGCCCGTAGCCGTAGCCTTCCGGCCGCCCCCGGGGGGTGACCATGGACGCCTGGACACCACCGTCGTTTGACGTACGATCCGTCCGCCCTTTCACGGACAGGAGTGCGCAATGACGGGCATCGAACGCCTTCAGCACCTTCTCGCGACGAGACCCGACGTGGCCCTGCCCCTCCGCGAGGCCGAAGACATCGACCAGGCATACGCGATGCTCGCCCGCATCGCCGCCGAGCACAACATCGGGACGAGCGCCGCGGACATTCGCGCGCACGTCGACGCGGAATTGGCCGGCGCCCAAAGCGATGGGCCGCTGAGCGACGATCAGCTCGACGGCGTGGCCGGCGGCTTCGGCTTCCTGTCCACCGTCATGAACCCCTTGCCCGTCCTGATCAACGCCTTGTTCAACGTAGGGTTCGGCAACTACGGCAGACGCGCCTAGCGGCTGCGCCGCGGCTGTCCCCGCCGGAGGCGGCGAGTCCTGTGCTCCGCCCGTGCGATCTCGACGGGCGCGATCGTTGGAGGGATGTCGGCCAACGGGAGAATCAGATGGCCGGTCAACGTCCGCCGTCCCCGTCCTCCACTTTGGTCCCGAATCGGCAAACGATGATTCTGCACGACCACCTGCATGCGACGCCGCCCGATCCTCGTCCCTATGTCAGCAGCCGGTGGCAGATCCTCCTGCAGGTTCGAGTTGGCTGACGCAGGCAGTGGATTTGCCCGAGACACGCACACGTGCGCATCTCGCTTCTTGTTTCCCTTCAAATTAGACACGTTCCCTGTCATTTTCTCCGCTGCAGAGATAACACTGAGACGCGACCGACAGATGTAGGTTAGCCGAACTGGAGGGCCCGGATATGCGTTTATTATTGCTTGCGCCGGTAGCTATTGGCTTATCATCGTGCGCGCCAAGCGGACATATCAAATGGATAAGAGTATGGGGAGACACAACACTGCAAAAAGCCTCTGCGCAGTGTCGATATGAAGCAAATGCAGCTTCGCCTGCACTCTGCCGTGGCATTCTTGGATGCGCAGCAGAACAAAATCGTACGGAGAATCTATTCTATCAATGCATGGAGGCGGCAGGCTGGAGATCGCGATTCATTCCGGATCCGTCATCCAGCACAGCTTCAGAGGCAGGCGCGGTTGCCAAATGCACACGCCCCGACGGCAGCACGTTGATTACGTCCGCCCAAGGGTGCAGCAGTTTGGGCGGCACTCTTTCGAATCGATAGGGCACGTCATCTGGGGACAATGTAAGCTGCAGGCCTTCTCGCTGTACCTACTGTGTGGCCTGACGCAGTACCGCCTGTGGAAGGATTGCACCGTGACAGGCCACACCGTCGCCACTCGGAAAATCATCACCGCGTCCGCTCAGCGTTCGCGTCATAGCACCGCGGATTCGCGTGGTCGACGGTGCGCGGCACTGGCCAAACCGGCCGACCCGAGGCGCACGCCAGCCTTGGATCAAGCCCTTCACGGCTTGCTTGCTTGCGGTGGCCGACGGAAATGGAAAAAGCGGAGATGGCGGAGCGGGGGGGATTCGAACCCCCGGTACGGTTTAACCCGTACGACAGTTTAGCAAACTGCTGGTTTAAGCCACTCACCCACCGCTCCACCGGCAGACGCCCTGGGGCGCCGTGGCTGGAGAGGGTTCTAGCGGGCCGCAGGCGCCGTTGTCAACGCCTACAAAGCCCCGGCAAGGCCCCTTTGTCGCACCGCCCCACGCGCGAAGTGGAACAAATATGGGTAAAATTTTATCGACATTTTAGAATGATCGCCTATGATGGGTTGCATCAGCAGTCGATGCCGGGCGGACCGGCTCGTTCGTCGGAGAGGAGGGCAACCCATGACCATGTCGAAGCGCTGCGTCGAAACGCTGATCGACCTCGTCGAGAACAAGCTGAGCTGCCTGGAGATCACCGACCGCGAGGATCTGCGCGAGAAGGAGCTGCTGGAGCGCTGCATCCAGGAGCTGCGCGCCGAGGCGGAGGGCCGCGACGGCCGCAACGCCGCCTTCACCGCGCCCAAGCGGCGCGGCCGGCGTCCCAAGCACCTGCAGTACCACGAGCTGCACGCCGCCTGATCCGCCCGCCGCGCGCGGCGGCTCAGGGCACCGCCATCCCCTTCTGCACCGCCGGGCGGGCGCCCACGGCGTCCATCCAGCGCTTGACGTTGGGGAAGTCGGCAAGGTCGATGCCCTGCCACTCCCAGCGCTGCAGCCACGGATAGATGGCGATGTCGGCGATGCCGTAGTCGCCGGCGAACCAGTCCGCCCTCGCCAGGTGCTTGTCCATGACGCCGTACAGCCGCTTCGCCTCGTCGGAGTAGCGGCGGACGGCGTAGGGGATCTGCTCCGGGGCGAAGCGCCGGAAATGGTGCGCCTGGCCCAGCATCGGCCCCACCCCGCCCATCTGGAACATCAGCCACTGCAGCGCGACGATCCGGTCGCGCGGGTCGGTCGGCAGCAGCCTGCCGGTCTTCTCCGCGAGATAGATGAGGATGGCGCCCGACTCGAACAGCGCGAGCGGCTTGCCGCCCGGCCCGTCGGGGTCGACGATGGCGGGGATCTTGTTGTTGGGGCTGATCGCCAGGAAGGCCGGGTCGAACTGCTCGTCCTTGCCGATGTTGACGGGATGCACCGTGTAGGGCAGCCCGACCTCCTCCAGCATGATGGAGACCTTGCGCCCGTTGGGCGTGCCCCAGGTGTAGAGCTCGATCATCTGCGAAATCCCTCCTCGGACGTGTGCGGCCCTCAGGATGCCGACAGCGCCGGCGCGGGGTCCAGCGCCGCGGGGGCGGTGCATGGCAGGGTCAAGGTGAAGCGCGTGCCCTGCCCCACCGCCGAATCGACCTCCACCCGGCCGCCCAGCACGTCGCTCACCGTGTTGCGCACGATGTGCAGGCCGAGGCCGCTGCCCCCTTCGCCGCGCTTGGTGGTGAAGAACGGCTCGAAGATCTTGGCCAGGGTCGCCTGCTCGATGCCGGCACCGTCGTCGGCGAACTCCACCACCACCTCCGCGGCACCGGCCCGCCGCACGACGACCCGGATGCGCCCCGGCGACCCGTCGGGAAAGGCGTGGACCACCGCGTTGACCGTCAGGTTGGACAGCACCTGAGCCAGGGCCCCGGGATAGCTGTCCATGCGGATGCCCTCGGGGCAGTCCACCTCGACGACCACGCCGGAGCGCTTCAGGCGCGGGCGCAGGCTGAAGAGCACCTCGCCGATGTAGGTCTGCAGGTCGAACACCCGGCGTTCGCCGGAGCTCTGGTCGACCGCCACCTGCTTGAAGCTGTGCACCAGGTCGGCGGCGCGGTTGACGTTGGCCACCAGCAGGCGCGCCGCCTCCTCGACCGCGTCCAGGTAGTGGCCGAGGTCGGAGCGGCGCATGCCGCCGCCGGCGAAACGCTCGCGCAGGCTCCGCGTCTGCTCCAGCAGATGGGTGGCCGCGGTGAGGCCGATGCCGATGGGTGTGTTGATCTCGTGCGCCACCCCGGCGACGAGCTGACCCAGCGAGGCCATGGCCTCCGCCTGGATCAGGCTCTCCTGGGCGACGCGCAGGTCGGCCAGCGCCCCCTCCGCCGCCTCCTTGGCGGCCATGACCTCGGCCTCGCCGGCCTTGCGGTCGGTGATGTCGTAGAGCCAGGTCAGCAGCGCCCGCTCCCCCTCGAACTCGATCTCCCTCCACGACGACAGCACCCAGACGAGCGAGCCGTCGTCGCGCCGGAAGGCGACCTCGGCGTCGCGGAAGGCGCCCTCCCGGTCCAGGCGGTCCATCAGCCGGGTGCGGTCCTCGGGATTGGCGTAGAGCAGCGCCGGCGCGGTCTCCATCAGGTCCTGGCGCGACCGGCCGATCATCTGCGCCGACTGCGCGTTGCAGAACAGCCAGCGGCCGTCCCGCGTCGTGATGTTGCAGGCGATCGGGCTGACCTCGAGGATGCGCAGGAGCTGCTGTTCGCTGCGCCGCAGCGTCTCCTCCTGGCGGCGGCGTTCGGTGACGTCGGCCATGATGCCGACGTAGCGCACCGCCCGCCCGCTGCCGTCGCGCAGCACCCGGCCCTTGGCCTCGATCCAGATCCAGGTGCCGTCCTCGCGCCGCAGCCGGTAGGTGTAGTCGTAGCGGGTCGTCTCGCCGCCGAGATAGGCGGCGATGGTGGCGAGCACCCGCTGCCGGTCGTCGGGATGGAGGCGCCCCTCCCAGAAGTCGGCGGGCATCTCCGGCGGCGTCGTGAAGCCGAGCATGCGCGGGAAGGTGTCGGACCACCAGCACGTCCGCTGCACCAGGTCGGCGTCCCAGGCGGCGGCGTTGGTCGCCTCCAGGGCCATCTCCAGGCGCGCCGCCAGGTCGCGCCGCGCGGCGTCGGCCTCCCGCTGCGGAGTCAGGTCGTGCAGCCAGGTGATGTGCGCCGGCCGGCCGCCGTACTCCAGCACGGCCGAGGTCATGCTGCCGACGTAGGTCTCGCCGTCGCCCTTGCGGAACAGCACCTCCTCCTCGGTGAAGGCGCCGTCGCGGTAGAGGCGGTCGACGTAGCGGGCGCGGTCCTCGGGACGGGCGTACAGCGCCACCACGCCCCCCGTCTCGAACTCGGCGTCGCTGCGGCGGAAGAACGCCCGCGCCCGGGCGTTGCGGTACAGGTTGGCGCCGGCGCGGGTGTTGATGATGACGCCCACCGGTGCGGTGTCGAGGACGGCGCGCAGCCGCGCCTCGCCGTCGCCGGCCGGCCGCCGCCGGCCGATCAGGAAGCCGCCAAGCGCACCGGCCAGCAGCGCCACGCCGGCAACGATCAGGGTGAGTGCACTCATTCCGCCTCCCGCCGGTCCCACTGGACACAGGCAGTGCGGGATTTGCAACCGCCAATTCGCCGCGTCGCCCCGCCGGTCCGCTCGGTTCCGGCGGGGTCGCGCGGCGGCGCCTCAGCCCTTCAGCCTGCGGGTCAGGATCTCGTTGACCAGCGCCGGGTTGGCCTTGCCCTGGGTGGCCTTCATGGTCTGGCCGACGAAGAAGCCGAACAGCTTGTCCTTGCCGCCGCGGAACTCCTCCACCTTGTCGGCGTTGGCGGCCAGCACGGCGTCGATCGCCGCCTCGATGGCGCCGGTGTCGGTCACCTGGCGCAGCCCCTTCTCCTCGACGATGTCGCCGGGCTTGCCGCCGGTTTCGAACATGGTCTCGAAGACGTCCTTGGCGATGCGCCCGGAGATGGTGTTGTCGCTGATCAGGTCGAGCAGCGCGCCGAGGTCGGCGGCCGACACCGGGCTGTCCTCGATGTCCCTGCCGGCCCTGTTGAGGGCGCCGAACAGCTCCACCGTCACCCAGTTGGCCGCCATCTTGGGATCGCGCCCGGCGGCCACCGCCTCGAAGTAGTCGGCCTTGGCCTTCTCGTTCACCAGCACGTTGGCGTCGTAGGGCGACAGCTTGTAGGCGCTGATGAAGCGCGCCTTCTTCTCGTCCGGCAACTCCGGCAGGTCCCGCTTGATCGCCTCGACCCAGGCCGGGTCCAGTTCCAGCGGCAGGAGGTCGGGGTCGGGGAAGTAGCGGTAGTCGTGCGCCTCCTCCTTGGAGCGCATGGAGCGGGTGACGAGGCGGGTGGTGTCCCACAGCCGCGTCTCCTGGGAGATCGTGCCGCCCTCCTCCAGCACCTCGATCTGGCGGCGCGCCTCGAAGTCGATGGCCGCCTGGACGAAGCGGATGGAGTTGACGTTCTTGATCTCGCAGCGCGTGCCCAGCGGTCCGCCCGGCTTGCGCACCGACACGTTGCAGTCGCAGCGCATGGAGCCCTCCTCCATGTTGCCGTCGCAGGTGCCGAGATAGCGCAGGATCGACCGCAGCTTGCGCAGATAGGCGCCGGCCTCCTCGGCCGAGCGCAGGTCGGGCTCCGAGACGATCTCCATCAGCGCCACGCCGGACCGGTTGAGGTCGATGAAGGTCTTCGACGGGTGGAGGTCGTGGATCGACTTGCCGGCGTCCTGCTCCAGGTGCAGGCGGGTGATGCCGACCGTGCGCGACGAGCCGTCGGGCAGGTCGAGCACGAGCTGCCCCTTGCCCACCACCGGCTGGAGATACTGGCTGATCTGGTAGCCCTGCGGCAGGTCGGCGTAGAAGTAGTTCTTGCGGTCGAACACCGAGAACAGGTTGATCTCCGCCTTCAGGCCGAGGCCGGTGCGCACCGCCTGCTCGACGCAGAAGCCGTTGATCACCGGCAGCATGCCGGGGAACGCGGCGTCGACGAAGCTCACCTGGCTGTTGGCGGCCGACCCGAAGTCGGTCGCGGCGCCGGAGAACAGCTTCGCCTTCGAGACGATCTGGGCATGGACCTCCAGCCCGATCACCACTTCCCAATCGCCCGTTTCACCCTGGATGTAGGTCATCGCTTCACTCGTCTTCTCAGGCTCAGGCCGTGAACGGCGGGGTGGCGGTGAACTGCGCCGCCTCTTCCAGGACGCCGCCGACGCGGAACAGGGTCTCCTCGTCGAACGGCCGGCCGATGAGCTGCAGGCCGAGCGGCAGGCCGTCGGCGCCCAGTCCGGCGGGAAGGCTCATGCCGGGCAGGCCGGCGAGGTTGACCGGCACCGTGAAGACGTCGTTCAGGTACATCTGGATCGGGTCGTCCATCTTCTCGCCGACGGCGAAGGCGCCCGACGGCGCGGTCGGCGTGAGGATGACGTCGCAGCTCCGGAACGCCTCGTCGAAGTCCTGCTTGATGCGGCTGCGGACCTTCTGCGCCTTGAGATAGTAGGCGTCGTAGTAGCCGGCCGAGAGCACGTAGGTGCCGATGAGGATGCGCCGCCGCACCTCCTTGCCGAAACCGGCGCCCCGGGTGTTCTCGTACATCTCCTTGAGGTTGCCGCCCTCGACCCGCAGGCCGTAGCGCACGCCGTCGTAGCGCGCTAGGTTGGACGAGGCCTCGGCGGGGGCGACGATGTAATAGGTGGGCAGCGCGTACTTGGTGTGCGGCAGGCTGATCTCCACCGGCTCGGCGCCGGCCGCCTTCAGCCACTCCACGCCCTTCTGCCAGATCTGCTCGATCTCGGCCGGCATGCCGTCGACCCGGTACTCCTTGGGGATGCCGACCCGCAGCCCGCGGACGTCGCCGGTCAGCGCCGTCTCGAAATCGGGCACCGCCATGTCGACGCTGGTGGAATCCTTGGGGTCGAAGCCGGCCATGGAGCGCAGCATGATGGCGCCGTCGCGCACCGTGCGCGTCATCGGCCCGGCCTGGTCCAGCGACGAGGCGAAGGCGACGATGCCCCAGCGCGAGCAGCGCCCGTAGGTCGGCTTGACGCCGACGATGCCGACGAAGGCGGCGGGCTGGCGGATCGAGCCGCCGGTGTCGGTGCCGGTGGCGCCGAGCGCGCAGCGCGCCGCCACGGCCGCCGCCGAGCCGCCCGACGAGCCGCCGGGCACCAGGGTGCGCGTCCAGGCGCCGGGCTCGCCCGGGCTCCAGGGATTCACCACGTTGCCGTAGTAGGAGGTGATGTTGGCCGAGCCCATGGCGAACTCGTCCAGGTTCACCTTGCCCAGCATGACCGCGCCGTCGCGCCACAGGTTGGCGGTGACGGTCGATTCATAGGGCGGCTGGAAGCCGTCGAGGATGTGGCTGGCCGCGGTGGTCAGCACGTCCTTCGTGCAGAACAGGTCCTTCACCGCGATGGGCAGACCGTCCATCGGGCCGGCCTCGCCCTTGGCGCGGCGGGCGTCGGACTCCCGCGCCATCGCCAGCGCCTTGTCCGGCGTCTCGGTGATGAAGGCGTTGAGGGGACGCACCGTCTCCATGGCGCGGACGTGCGCCTCGGTCAGCTCGACCGCGGTGAACTCCTTGGCCGCCAGCCCCTTCAGGGCCTCGGCCATGGTCAGATGGGTCAGCCCGCTCATCACTCGACCACCTTCGGCACGCAGAAATGGCCCTCGGCCGTCTCCGGCCCGTTCTTGAGGATCGCGTCCGCCTGGCCGCCGTCGGTGACCTCGTCCTGGCGCCAGCGCAGCTTCTGCGCGGCGACGCTGGCCATCGGCGGCACGCCGTCCGTGTCCACCTCGCCGAGCTGCTCCACGAAATCCAGGATCCGGCTGAGCTCGCCGGCCAGATGGTCGAGTTCCTCGTCCGGCACCTTGATGCGGGCCAGATGCGCGATCCTGGCCACGGCGGCCTTGTCGAGCGACATCCCTAACTCTCTTCCGCGACGACTGGAGATAAAGCGGCTCGGAAGCTAGCACCCGCGGCGGAGCGCTGCAACGCCGTATGGCGGGCCTTGCCGGCGCCCCGGCGCCGGCCTATGAGTGGACCCATGATCCACGATCTCCGCGACCTCGCCGCCGCCCTGCCCAGGGGGGCCCGCCTGCTGGGCCTCGACGTCGGCACCAAGACCATCGGCATGGCCGTGTCCGATCCCGGCCTCGTCGTCGCCTCGCCCATCGGCACGGTGCGCCGCACCAGGTTCGCCGAGGACGCGCGCGAGCTGGCGCGGGCGATCCGCGACTACGGGATCGGCGGCCTGGTGGTCGGCCTGCCCCTCAACATGGACGGGTCGAGCGGGCCGCGCGCCCAGTCGACGCGGCAGTTCGCCCAGAACCTGCTGGGCCGCACCGACCTGCTCGGCTGGGAGCCGGAGATCGCCTTCTGGGACGAGCGGCTGTCGACCGCCGCGGTGCAGCGCTTCATGACCGGCGAGGCCGACATGACCCGCAAGCGGCGCGGCGAGGTCGTCGACAAGATGGCGGCCGCCTACATCCTGCAGGGCGCCCTGGATTCCCTGGCCCACCAGCGGCGGCTGGCGTCGGACGCCGGAGCCGGCGACGAGAACGACGACGCGTAACCACGCCCCCATCCCCCACCGCCGCGGTCGCGCATGGTCGCCGTCTTCGGGGCGCTCGCCCCCATCTTCCTGCTGATCCTGCTGGGCCACGCCCTGCGCCGCCGGGCCTTCGTGCCGCCGGCGGTGTGGGCGGGGGCCGACCGGCTGACCTACTTCGTCTTCTTCCCGGCGCTCATCGTCGACGAACTGGCGCGCGCCGACCTCGGCCGCGACGACATGGCGCCGATGGCCGCGGCGATGGCCGCCGGCATCCTGGCGGCGGCGGCGCTGATGACGGCCGCGCGCCGTCCGCTGGGCCTCGACGGTCCCGCCTTCGCCTCGGTCTTCCAGGGCTCGATGCGGATGAACACCTACGTCGGCCTGGCCGCCGCGCGCGCCCTCTTCGGCGACGCCGGCCTCACCCTGATCGCCGTCGGCATCGCCCTGATCATCCCGCTGGTCAACGTGCTGGCCGTGCTCGCCCATGCCCGCTGGGGACGCGACGCCCGGGGCGTCACGGCCGGGGCCATCCTGCGCGGGCTCGCCACCAACCCGATCATCCTGGCCGCCCTGTGCGGCGTCGCCCTCAACCTCACCGGCCTCGGCAAGCCGCCGGTGGCCGGCCCGGTCATCGAGATCCTGGCGCGCGCCGCCCTGCCCGTCGGCCTGCTGTCGGTGGGCGCCGGGCTCGACCTGGCGGCGGCGCGCGCCGCCGGGCTGGGGGTCGGCGTCGCCACCGCGACCAAGCTGCTGCTGGTGCCGGCGGCGACCGCGGCGGCCGGCTTCGCGCTCGGCGTCGACGGGCTGGCGCTGACCGTCGCCGTCCTGTTCAACGCCCTGCCCTGTTCGGCGAGCGCCTACGCCCTGGCCCGCCAGATGGGCGGCGACCACGCGCTGATCGCCGCCATCATCACCGTCCAGACCCTGCTGGCGGCGCTGTCCCTGCCGCTGATCCTCGCCGCGTTCGCGTAAGGCGGCGCCCGGGCCCGTCGTCCCGACGGCGATCCCCGGGGTCCGGGCGGATCAATGTCGGAACCGCGCCGGTGCACGCTCGTTGTCAGATCAAACCACCGTCCAGCCGGCCGGGTTGCCCATGGTCCGCCCACCCTCGCCGTCCCGCACGGCCCTGATCGCTCTGCTGCTCGCCACGCCGCCGGCGATCGTCCTGCCGGTCAGCGCCGACCCCATCCTCGGCGGACGCCCCCACAGCGTCGAGGACCGCTATCGCTCCGAGGCGCCCGAGTTCCGGGTCGAGCCCTGGGCCTCCGGACTGGACGTGCCGTGGAGCATCGCCTTCCTTCCCGACGGGCGGGCGCTGGTCAGCGAGCGCCCCGGCCGCATCCGCGTGGTGGCGCGCGACGGCGCGGTGCGGCGCGAACCCTACGCCACGCTGGACGTGCATTCCGGCGGCGAGGGCGGGCTGATGGGCATCGCCCTGCATCCCAACTTCCCGCGCCAGCCCTACGTCTACGCCATGCTCACCGCAACGGCCGGCGACGGCGCCGTCAACCGGGTCGTGCGGCTGGTCGACGAGGGGGGCGCGGCACGGTTCGAGCGGGTGGTGCTCGACGGCATCCCGGCGGCCCGCCACCACAACGGCGGCGGCATCGCCTTCGGCCCCGACGGCATGCTCTATGTCGGCACCGGCGACGCGACCCGGCCGCGGCAGGCCCAGGAGCGCACGTCGCTGGCCGGCAAGATCCTGCGCATCCGGCCCGACGGCGGCATCCCCGCCGACAATCCCTTCGCCGGCTCCCCCGTGTGGTCGCTGGGTCACCGCAACGTGCAGGGGCTGGCGTGGCACCCGCAGACCGGCGACCTCTTCGCCGGCGAGCACGGCCCGACGGGCGAGTTCGGGCTGAGCGCCCACGACGAGGTCAACGTGATCCGCAAGGGCGGCAACTACGGCTGGCCGCTGGTGGTCGGCGCCGCCGGCGTCGAGCCCTTCGTCGATCCGCTGACGGTGTGGCCGGACACCGCGGTGCCGCCGGCCGGCATCGCCTTCCTCGGCGGCGATCTCTACATCGCGACGCTGGAGTCGGAGGCGCTGGTACACCTGGACCTCGACCGCGACGGCGGCTACCGGGTGCGCGGCGTCGACCGGCTGTTCGCCACCGGCGCCACCTCCGGCCGGCACGGGCGCCTGCGCATCGCCGCCCACGGCCCGGACGGCGCGCTCTATGTCGGCACCAGCAACAGCGACGGCCGCGGCACCCCGGCCCGCGGCGACGACCGCATCCTACGCCTGGTGCCGGCCGCCCAGGCGGAACGGCCGTGACCGCCGGGGCTCAGCCCGCGGTGCCGGTCACCTCCGGATCGTCGCTGCGGTAGCGCGGCAGCCCGTCGTCGCCGATCGCATACCAATCGCCCTTGAATTCCACGTAGATGTGCCGGTCCGCCGCAAGCCCGGTCGGCTCGTCGAGGCTGCCGGCGGTGACGTCGATCCGGGATTCCTCCGTCGGATCCCAGAACAGGCCGGCGCCGCACCGGCCGCAGAAGCCCCGCCGGGCGCGCGCCGACGACTGGTACCAGACCAGAGCCCCCGCCGGATCCTCGACGCTCAGCGCGGCGCGGGGAAAGCTGGTGTAGGCGCCGGCGTGACTGTGCTGGCGCCGACACTGGCCGCAGTGGCAGAACGAGACGGCGCTCGGCCGCTCGGCGATGGTGTAGCGGACGGCGCCGCAGAGGCAGCCGCCCGTCCACACATTCCTGTCATCAGCCCCGCTCATGCACCGTCAACCCTGCCAGAACGGCTTGTCGGCTTCGTGTGCGACGTCGGCGCGCGACACGCCGATGTCGTGCAGCAGGTGATCGGGGAGCGACTGGAGGGCGGCGCGCTGGCGCCGGCGGTCGTTCCAGGTGGCCAGCGTGTCGGCCGCCGCGACGACCAGGTTCCCGAAGGTCCGGGCGAGGCCCGTCCTGGTGCGGGTGGTGGTGTCGGCGGTCATCGTGGTGCGCATGGTTTCCGTCTCCATCCCGAAGGGGCGGCCGGAGAGGCGGCCCGTCATCACTCTCGTTGCAAGAGGGAAGATGGACGACCCGCTTCTTGCGGACAAACGATGGTTTCTCATAGAATCGATTAGCGGAACTAATGCGAAGCCCGGCCCCGCCATGACCCGCCGCCTGCCGCCCCTGAACGCGCTGCGCACCTTCGAGGCGGCCGCCCGCCATCTCTCCTTCACCAAGGCGGCGGAGGAGCTGCACGTCACCCAGGCCGCCGTCAGCCACCAGATCAAGGCGCTGGAGGAGTGGCTGGGCATGCCGCTGTTCCGCCGCCTCAACCGGGCGCTGCTCCTGACCGAGGCCGGCCAGGCCTACCTGCCGCCGCTGCGCGACGCCTTCGACGCCATGGCCGACGCGACCGATCGGCTGCACCGCAACGACTCCACCGGGTCGCTCACCATCTCGACGATGCCGTCGTTCGCCGCGAAGTGGCTGGTCATGCGCCTCGGCCGCTTCCAGACGGCGCACCCGGACCTCGAGCTGCGCCTGCTCACGACGTCGCAGATGGTCGACTTCGCGCAGCAGGACGTCGACCTGGCGATCCGCTTCGGCCGCCCGCCCTGGCCCGACGTGCAGGCGGACTGGCTGATGAACGACCCGGTCTTCCCGGTCGGCGCCCCGTCCCTGCTGGCGGGTGGCCGCGCCGTCGCCCGGCCGGCCGACCTCCTGGCGCACACCCTGCTGCACGACGATTACGAGATCACCTGGGGCACGTGGTTCGCCGCGGCCGGCGTCGAAAGCGCCGACACCAAGCGCGGGCCCCGCTTCACCGATTCGGCGCTGCTGCTGCAGGCGGCCATCGAGGGGCAGGGCATCGCCCTGGCGCGCCAGGTGCTGGTCGCCGACGACCTCGCCGCCGGCCGCCTGGTCCGCCTGTTCGACACGGTGCTGCCGGGCACCCACGCCTACTACGTCGTCGCCCCGCCCCACTACTTCACGCGACCCAAGGTGAAGGCGTTCCGCGACTGGCTGTTCGCCGAAGCCGGACGGACGCCCGCCGGACGCCCGGCGGACGCCGCCTGACCGCGTCCGCAGGAGGTGCCCCATGCCCCAGCGAATCCAACTCTCCCGCGCCAAGGGCTGGCGCATGCCGCCCGGCGCCGTGAAGGTCGACCGCACGACGAAGTGGGGGAACCCCTTTCCCGCCGACGGCGATCAGGCCGCCGCCGTCGACCGCTACCGCCGCTGGCTGGCCGGCACCCTGCCGGACGAGGAGTTCGCCGCCCACGCCGGCCGTGTCCGCGTCCGCGCCGCGGCGGACCGCGAGGCCGTCCTCGCCGCCCTGCCCGAGCTCCGCGGGCGCGACCTCGCCTGCTGGTGCAAGCCGGGCACGCCGTGCCACGTCGACGTGCTCCTGGAGCTCGCCAACGCGCCGGCGACGGGCGGCTTCTGATCGGCGCGCCCGGCCCCGGAGCCGCGCTTGCGGCGCCCTGTCGCCGCTCCTATAGTCGCGCCTCATGACCGAGCCCCCGATCACGCCCCGCTTCCCGCACCGCCACCTCCTCGGCATCGAGGGGCTGACCGCCGGGGAGATCTCCCTCGTCCTCGACCTGGCCGACGGCTACGTCGAGCAGAGCCGCCGCCGTGAGCGCAAGTCGCAGGTGCTGAGCGGACGCACCGTCGTCAACCTGTTCTTCGAGAACTCGACCCGCACCCTGACGTCGTTCGAGCTGGCCGCCAAGCGGCTGGGCGCCGACGTCATCAACATGGCGGTGCAGTCCTCCTCGGTGAAGAAGGGCGAGACGCTCATCGACACGGCGGCCACCCTCAACGCCATGCACCTCGACGCGCTGGTCGTCCGCCATTCCGAGTCGGGGGCGGTCAAGCTGCTGTCGGACAAGGTCAACTGCGCCGTGCTCAACGCCGGCGACGGGCACCACGAGCATCCGACGCAGGCGCTGCTCGACGCGCTGGCCATCCGCCGCCGGCTCGGGCGGCTGGAGGGGCTGGTGGTGGCGATCTGCGGCGACATCCTGCACAGCCGGGTGGCGCGCTCCAACATCCACCTGCTGAACGCCATGGGGGCGCACGTGCGGGTCGTCGCCCCGCCGACCCTGCTGCCGTCGGCGGTCGAGCGCCTCGGCGTCGAGGTGCACCACACCATGAAGAGTGGGCTGAAGGACGCCGACATCGTCATGATGCTGCGCCTGCAGACCGAGCGCATGGCCGGCCAGTACGTGCCGTCGACGCGCGAGTACTTCTACTTCTTCGGCCTGGACTACGAGAAGCTGGCGGTGGCCAAGCCCAACGCGCTGATCATGCATCCCGGACCGATGAACCGGGGGGTGGAGATCGATTCGGAAGTGGCCGACGACTTCAAGCGGTCGATGATCCTCGACCAGGTGGAGCTGGGCGTGGCGGTGCGCATGGCCGTCCTCGACCTGCTGACCCGCCAGGCCCGCGAGGCCGATGCCGCCTAAGGCGTGATGGAGACGACACCTGTGCCCATGAACACCCCCATCCCGCCCGCGACACCGGCCGTGCCGGCCCGCGTCGCCTACGTCAACGCCCGCCTCCTCGACCCCGCGACCGGCCTCGACGCCCCGGGCGGCCTGCTGACCGAGGGCACGCGCATCGCCGACGTCGGCCCCGGCCTGTTCGCCGAGGGCGTGCCGGGCGACGCCACGGTGGTGGATGCCGCCGGGCTGTGGCTCGCCCCCGGCCTCGTCGACATCCGCGTCCAGGTCGGCGAACCGGGCGAAGAGCACAAGGAGACGATCAAGAGCGTCGCGCGCGCCGCCGCCGCCGGCGGGATCACGGCGATCGTCCTGCTGCCCAACACCGACCCGGTGATCGACGAGGTCGCCGGCCTGCAGTTCGTCGCCCGCCGCGGCCGCGAGGTCCGCCAGGTCAAGGTGTTCGCCTACGCCGCGGCGACCCGCGGCACCGCCGGCAGCGAGATCACCGAGATGGGCCTGCTGGCCAACGCCGGTGCCGTCGCCTTCACCGACGGCACCCGGGCGATCGCCGACCCGCTGACGATGCGCCGCGCGCTGAGCTACGCCCACGCCTTCGGCAAGCTGATCGTGCAGCACCCGCTGGAGCCGCGGCTCGCCACCGGCGTGATGAACGCCGGCGAGCTGGCGACCCGCCTCGGCCTGCCCGGCATCCCGCGCGAGGCCGAGATCATCATGATCGAACGCGACCTCCGCCTCGCCGAGCTGACCGGCGGCCACGTCCACTTCGCCCACATCTCCACCGGCGAATCCGTCGACGTCATCCGCCGCGCCAAGGCGCGTGGGCTGAAGATCACCTGCGACACCGCCCCCCACTACTTCGCCCTGACCGAGACGGACGTCGGCGAATACCGCACCTTCGCCAAGGTGTCGCCGCCGCTGCGCGGCGAGATGGACCGCCGCGCCATCGTCGAAGGACTGGCCGACGGCACCATCGACGTGATCGCCTCCGACCACTGGCCGCAGGACCAGGACCACAAGCGCCTGCCGTTCGCCCAGGCCGCCTGCGGGGTCGTCGGGCTGGAGACGCTGCTGCCCCTGGTCCTGGAGCTGGCCCACAAGCGCAAGCTCACCCTGCTCCAGGCCCTCGCCAAGGTGACCTGCAAGCCGGCGGCCCTGCTCGGCCTGCCGGGCGGCCGGCTGACGGCCGGCGGTCCGGCCGACCTCGTGCTGTTCGACGCCGACGTTCCCTGGACGGTCGACGTCCGCCGCTTCAAATCGAAGAGCAAGAACTCCGCCTTCGAGGACCGGCCGGTGCAGGGCCGGCCGCTGCGCACCGTGGTCGACGGCCGCACCGTCTGGCAAGCGACGGAGTGAGCCGGTGACGACGATCGCGATCGCCGCCCTGGTCGGCTATCTCCTGGGCTCCATCCCGTTCGGACTGGTGCTGACGCGTCTGGCCGGCTACGGCGACGTCCGCACCATCGGCTCCGGCAACATCGGCGCCACCAACGTGCTGCGCACCGGCAACAAGCCGCTGGCGGCGGCGACCCTCCTGCTGGACAGCGGCAAGGGGGCCATCGCCGCACTGCTCGCCCTGGCGGTGGCCGGGCCGGCGGCGGCGTTGTGGGCCGGCGGCGGCGCCATGCTCGGGCACACCTTCCCGGTGTGGCTGGGATTCAAAGGCGGCAAGGGCGTGGCGACGGCCCTGGGCGTGCTGCTGGCGGTCGCCTGGCCGGTCGGCGTGGTCGCCTGCCTGACCTGGCTGGCGGTGGCCTTCCTGTTCAAGATCTCGTCGCTGTCGGCGCTCACCGCGCTGGCCCTGGCGCCGGTCGTCGCCTGGTTCGTCGCCGGCCCCCCGGTCGCCGCGCTGGCCCTGTTCATCGCCGTGCTGGTCGCCGTCCGCCACGACGCCAACATCCGCCGCCTGCTCAAGGGCGAGGAGCCGCGCATCAACTTCAGGAAGTCGGCGTGAGCGGCACCGGCGCGACCAGGTAGGCCATGCCGTCACCGTAGGAGGCCAGCTTCGCCGCCAGCGCCGTGTCCGCCGCGGCGAACGGGCCGAAGCCGGCGCGCCGCCAGTAGCCGGCCGCGGCGGGCGTCGAGGTCAGGGCCAGCCAGGCGAGACGCCGCTCCCCGGCCAGTCGGCGGGCGTACGCCACCACCGCCTCGCCGAGGCCGAGCCCGCGGGCCGACGCCAGCAGGGCCACATCGTGCAGGTAGAGGCAGTCGGCGGAGTCGGGCAGGCGCCCCAACGGCGCGTCGAGGGCCGGTGGGCGGCCGAGCACGCCGGGATGCAGGACGGCGTAGCCCAGCACCGCCCCGGCAGTGTCGGCGGCGATGCGGCACCCTGCCGGAAACAGCCGCAATCTCTCGGCGAAGATCTCCGGGCGCTCCGGATAGTCCCGGTGGACTTCCCCGGCGACCGACAGAACCGCCGCGAGATCCGATTCGACCATTGCACGCCATGCCGCGTTCATGCTTCTTCCCTTCTCCCGCGCCGTCTATCCGGAAAGCGCTCCCCCGGCCGACCGCTGGAGGACTTCCGGGGAATCCTCCGGCGCGTTATCGTTTCATGACACCCCGCACCCGGAGGAGACCCATGACCGACATCACCGTGGCCAAGCTGCTGCCGACGGTCCGCACCATCGCGCACGAGGCCGGTCAGGTCATCCTGCGCTTTTACAACGACGGCACGACGGTGACCACCAAGGGTGACGGCAGCCCGGTCACCAACGCCGACCACGCCGCCGAAGCGGTCATCCTACCCGCCCTCCACCATCTCACGCCCGACATCCCGGTGGTGGCCGAGGAGGAGGTGGCGGCCGGCCGGGTGCCCGACGTCTCCGGCGGGCGGTTCTGGCTGGTCGACCCGCTGGACGGCACCAAGGAGTTCATCAACCGCAACGGCGAGTTCACCGTCAACATCGCGCTGATCGACCGGGGGGTTCCGGTGCTGGGCGTGGTCTACGCCCCCGCCGTCGGCGATCTCTACGCCGCCGCCGGCGCCGGCACCGCGATCCTGTGGGTGGAGGGCCGCGGCGAGCACGCCATCGCCGTGCGCCGCCATCCGCCGGAGGGGCTGACGGTGGTGGCCAGCCGGTCCCACGGCGACGCGGACGAGACCGACCGCTTCCTCGCCGGCTTTTCGGTGAAGGAGCGCATCTCCTGCGGCTCGTCGCTGAAATTCTGCGCGCTGGCCTGCGGCAAGGCCGACCTCTATCCCCGCTTCGGGCCGACCTGCGAGTGGGACACGGCGGCCGGCCACGCGGTGCTGCTGGCCGCCGGCGGGCGGGTCTGCGTGGCCGACGGCAGCGACGCGCTGCGCTACGGCAAGCGCGCCGACTTCAAGAACCCCTCCTTCGTCGCCTACGCCTGGCAGTGACCGCCGCTCTCCCCTCCACCCTCGCCGAGGCGGCGCGTGCGGTCCTCGAGACGCCGGCGCCGGACGGCAAGGTGCGCCTGACCCACGCCGTCGCCGCGGCGTGGCGGGACGGCCGCATCGCCGCGCCGGGCAGCACCACCCTGCCCGACCGCCCGGCCCGGCCGGACCGGCCGGAGCTGAAGCGGCCCCGCGACATGCCCAAGCGCGGCCGCGGCGGCAGCGACGCCAACCGGATCGCGCTCCTGCACGCGCTGGCCCACATCGAGCTGAACGCCGTCGACCTCGCCTGGGACCTCGTCGCCCGCTTCCCCGACGAGGGCATGCCCCGCGGCTTTCTCGACGACTGGGTCGGAGTCGCCGACGACGAGGCGCGCCACTTCGCGATGCTCGAGCGGCGGCTGAACGAACTGGGGTCGTCCTACGGCGCCCTCCCGGCGCATGACGGCCTGTGGCAGTCGGCACAGGAGACCGCCGGCGACATCGCCGCCCGGCTGGCGGTGGTGCCCATGGTGCTGGAGGCCCGCGGCATCGACGTGACACCCGAAACGGTGGCCCGGCTCGAAGGCTTCGGCGATGCCGAGAGCGCGTCGCTGTTGCGGACCATCTGCGACGACGAGATCGTCCACGTCGCCGCCGGCCGGCGGTGGTTCGGATACGTCTGCGACCGGCGCGGCGTCGATCCCGTCGCCACGTGGCAGGAGCTCGTGCGCCGGCATTTCCGCGGCGCGCTGAAGCGCCCCTTCAACACGGCCGGCCGCCTCGCCGCCGGATTCGGACCGGAGTTCTACGAGCCGGTGGCGGAGGGATAGGCGCCGGGCGGGAACGGGCGTCAGCGCCCCGGCGGGATGAAGCTCGCCCGCGCCCGCTCGACCTCGCCGCGGACGACGCACCCCTCGGCGTGATCGTTGACCAGCCCCATCGCCTGCATGAAGGCGTAGGCCGTCGTCGGGCCGACGAACGCCCAGCCCCGCTTCTTCAAGTCCTTGGAGAGCGCCACCGATTCCGGTGAGACCGACGCCGCCTGCGGCGCCTCCCGGCGGGCCGCATCCGCCTCGTAGCGCCACAGGAAGGCCGCAAGCGAGCCTTCCGTCTCGACCAGGTCCACCGCCCGGCGGGCGTTGTGGATGACCGCCTCGATCTTGCCGCGGTGGCGGACGATGCCGGCGTCCGCCAGAAGGCGCGCCACGTCGCCCTCGTCGAAACGGGCGATCCGCGCGAAGTCGAAGCCGCAGAAGGCGGCGCGGAAGTTCTCCCGCTTGGCGAGGATGGTGCGCCAGCTCAGGCCGGACTGGAACGCCTCCAGGCTCAGCTTCTCGAACAGCCGCCAGTCGTCGGCGACCGGGAAGCCCCACTCCGTGTCGTGGTAGTGGAAGAACTCCGGCGCCGCACCGCACCAACGGCAACGCGGCCTCCCGTCCGGCCCGGGGATCGTGGCGCTCATGGTTCCCTTCCTCCGTGATCGGGCCTTCAGGCGAGCAGGGCCTTGAGCCGCGGGTCGGTCATCGACGGGGTGATCGTCAGGATCTCCGGCTGCACGAGGCGCTCCACGACGAAGGGATCGGCGTTCACCCGCTCCGACAATTCGGCGAGGCTCAAGCCATGCGCCAGGATGGCGCCTCCGCGGCCGCCGGGCAAGCTGCCGGCCAGCAAAAACACGCCATCGTCAAACCCGCGCCGCAACCATTCCCTGTGCCCGTCCAGGAACGCCCCGGCCTTGGCGCGGTCGTCCGAAACGTTGAGCAGCACGATATGCATCGGGTCTCTCCCTGTGGATTGCCGGGACACCCTAACCGCTCCGCTCCGCCGCCCGACCGGCCGTTTGCGCACAGCGGGCTGAAAGAACTTTTCATCGCGTCGGCTCAGCCGGGCTGTGATCCTCCCCCACGTGGGGTCACGGCGTTTCGCCGGCCAGCAGCGGCGCCGCCGCCTTCAGTTTCCGGGCCAGAGCGTCGCGCGCCGCACGCATCCGAGGAACCTCGGCAATCTCCGGATGGACCAGAAGCCACAGGCTCACCGCCAGCGAGGGGATCGGCTCCCCCAGGCGCACGAGGTCCGGAAGACTGCCGCCGACGAAGCAGGGCAGCAGTCCGCAGCCGATGCCGGAGCCGATGGCGCGCGCCGCGCCCAACACCGTGTTGGCCCGGAAACGGACGCAAGCGTCCGGCACCCTGGCCGCGACCCACGCCGCCGGCCCGGTGCACGCCAGGGCGTCGTCGTAGCCGATCCAGGGGCGGTCACCGCCGTCCTCCGGCAGCCCCGCCGCCAACGACCGTGCGGCGTAGACGGCCATCGCCACCGTGCCGACCCGCCGCCCGAGCAGGGCGGGGTCCGGCGACTCGGTGACGCGCAGGGCCAGGTCGGCGCTGCGCTGCGCCAGTGAGAGGACCTGGTTGGACACTACCAGTTCGATGGTCAGTTCCGGCGCCTCCCGACAGAGATCGGCCAGCATGCCGGGAAGGAGATACTCAGACACGGCGTCAGGTGCCGTCAGGCGGACGGAGCCACGCAGGCTGCGGTCACGCCCGGCGATGCGCGCTTCCAGTGCGGCGATCTCGTCGCGCAGGCGGCGCGCCAGCGCCTTCATCTCCTCGCCCGCCGCCGTGACACGCCACGACGACGGCGTGCGCTCGAACAACCGCACACCCAGGCGCTGCTCGATTCGCCGAAGCCGGCGCGACAGCGTCGGATGGCTGACGCGCAACACCGTCGCCGCTGCCGAGAGGGTGCCGCTTTCCGCCACCGCCAGCACGATGCGCAGGTCGTCCCAGTCGAGCTGTGTGGTTTGCGATGCCATGCCGAGAATGGCCCATTGCTGATCGAGGCCCCGCCGGCAGACAGCCTATCGCACCGCCCGCCGCCGGCAAGCACCATTCCCGCCGGCGCCCTGTGCCTCGGCGTCGCCGATGGCGGCGAACCCCGACACTGGTGCCAGGTCGCGGAACGACCAGACAATATCGACCTTCTGGACTAAAGTCGTTACGGCACAGGATAAGAGTCGGTGTTCGTCCTTGCGCGGGACGGTGACGAGAGCTGGAGACATCGCACGTTGACCGACATCGATGCGGTTCTGGCAATCCCGCCCTTGTCGCTGTCCATTCCCTTGGAAGAGATCGATCATGGCGTGGCCTATGGAGGGGGGTTGTGAACCTTGCGCGGGGCCTGCGGCGGCTGGCGACGGCGGCCGCGCTTTTGTGGATCGTCGCGGTCGGCGCCATCCATTGGGATGCGTTGCGCGACGACCTCGCCGTCGTGCAGTCGCGCCTGGAGATGGAGTGGCGGTCCGACGACGGGGCGCCGACGTTGGACACGCCGCTCGGCCGGTTCACGCCGAGCGGCGAACTGGCGGAGTTCCTCCGGAGCGTACGCACGCTGACCCAGGCGGAGGCCGAGCGGCGGCTCGCCTTGCGCTACCAAGCGGCCGTCGCACGGCTGCGCGACACGGCGCTGCTGATGGTCGGACCACCGTTGGGCCTTGCCGTGCTGCTTCTGGCGGTCGGCTGGGTGGCCCGCGGCTTCAGGGCCTAGCGCAAGATCGCTTTCGGCCGATCCGGCCAAAAGCGATCCTGCTCTAAACATCCCGCTCTAGCGCCGGCCCGGCGCATAGACCTTGGGAACCGCGAACTGCAGGTGGTCGGCGAGCGCCTTGCTGACGCAGCCGTCGACCGGCAGGCCGGCCGCCTTCTGGTACGCGCGCACGGCCGCGCGGGTGCGCGGGCCGGCCTTGCCGTCCGCCGGGCCGGGACGGAAGCCGTGCTCGGCCAGCGCCTCCTGGACGCCCACCACATAGGCGGTGTGCATCTGCGGCGGCATGCCGTCGGCTTCGCAGGCGGCGAAGGCGGGAGCGGACAGGAGAGTCAGCACCACGGCGCTGACGGCGACACGGAACATGATCGGGCCTCGTGCCGATGGGGGAAGGGCGCCGTGCCGGGCCCGCCGGAGCGGGCGCGGCACGGCCTCCACAGTCTACTAGGCCGACATCGCCTCGTCGTCGCCCAGTCCCTTGATGCGGGCGGCCAGCGCCGCCTCGAGGAAGGCGTCGAGGTCGCCGTTGAGGACGGCGTCGGTCTGCGACGTCTCGACGCCGGTGCGCAGGTCCTTCACCATCTGGTAGGGGTGCAGGACGTAGCTGCGGATCTGGTGGCCCCAGCCGATGTCGGTCTTCTGGGCCTCCAGGGCGGCGGCGGCGTCCTCGCGCTTCTTCAGCTCCATCTCGTAGAGGCGGGCGCGCAGCATGTCCCACGCCTTGGCCCGGTTCTTGTGCTGCGAGCGCTCCTGCTGGCAGGCCACCACGATGCCGGTCGGCAGGTGGGTGATGCGCACCGCCGAGTCGGTCTTGTTGATGTGCTGGCCGCCGGCGCCCGACGCCCGGAAGGTGTCGATGCGGCAGTCCTTCTCGTTGACCTCGATGTCGATCTTGTCGTCGATCACCGGGGACACCGAGACGGCGGCGAAGCTGGTCTGGCGCCGCGCCTGGCTGTCGAACGGGCTGATGCGCACCAGCCGGTGCACGCCGGCTTCCGTCTTCAGCCAGCCATAGGCGTTGTGGCCCTTGACCTGGATGGTCGCCGACTTGATCCCCGCCTCTTCTCCGGGGCTCTCGTCCAGCCACTCGACCTTGAACTCGTGCTGCTCGGCCCAGCGCTGGTACATGCGCGCCAGCATCAGCGCCCAGTCCTGGGCCTCGGTGCCGCCGGCGCCCGCGTTCACTTCGAGGAAGCAGTCGTTGGCATCGGCCTCGCCCGACAGCAGACTCTCGAGCTGCAGCTTGGCCGCCCGGTCGCGCAACGCGTAGAGCTGGGACTCGGCGTCGGCGACCACCGTCGCGTCCTCCTCATCCTCGCCCATCTCGATCAGCTCCAGGCTGTCGGACAGGTCGCGCTCGAGGGAGCGGTAGCCGGTGACGGAGGTCTCCAGCTGGGTGCGCTCGCGCATGATCTTCTGCGCCTTGTCGGGATCGTCCCACAGCTTGGGGTCCTCCGACAGGGCGTTCAGTTCATCGAGACGACGGAGTGCGTTGTCCCAGTCAAAGATGCCTCCTCAGCAGCGCCAGCGATTCGCGAATCTCGCTGGCGGCCGCTTCGATCTCGGCTCGCATCGCGTGCCTCCTCGTCAGCCAGGGTTTCGGAAAAGTCGGGGCGTTATGTAGCGGTTCCCGGCGGCCGATGCGACCCTCTTGTCGCCGTCAGTAGAGACCGCCGGTGCCGAGCGTCGCCGCCGGCGGCGGCCCTCCCGGGCCGGACGGCGGCACCATGCCGGGCGCCGCCACCGTGCCGTAGGGGGCGCCCGGCGCCGGCGAGCCGTAGGAATCGCCGGGCACCCCGCCCTGCCAGGACCAGGCGCCGCCGCTCTGGCCGGACCCGTCGAGGACGGCGACGGGCTGGTCGAGCTGCGGTTCGGTGCCGGGCAGGAACGCCTCCCAGATGGCACGGCTGCCGGGTTCGGCGAGCCGGCCCGTGGCCGGGTCGACGCGCACCAGCCGCAGCCCGGGCGGCACGCGGAACGGCGTCGCCGGCTCGTCCTTCAGGGCCTCCTCCATGACCTCCTTGAAGATCGGCACGGCCGCGGAGCCGCCCGTCTCGCGCGATCCCAGCGAGCGCGGCTGGTCGAAGCCGATGTAGGTGCCGACCACCAGATCGGGCGAGAAGCCCATGAACCAGGCGTCCATGGAATCGTTGGTGGTGCCGGTCTTGCCGGCCAGCGGCCGGCCGAGCGCCGCCAGCTTGGCCGCCGTGCCGCGCTGCACCACGCCCTCCAGCATGGAGACGATCTGGTAGGCGGTGCGCGGGTCGGCCACCTGCTCGCGGGTGTCCGGCACCTTCGGCGCCTCCAGCCCCTCCTGCCAGCCGACGTTGCGGCAGACCTCGCAGGGCCGGTCGTCATGGCGGAAGATGGTGCGCCCTTGGCGGTCCTGGATGCGGTCGATGAAGGTCGGGACGATCTTCTTGCCGCCGTTGGCCAGCATCCCGTAAGCCGCCGTCATCCGCAGCACCGTGGTCTCGCCGGCGCCCAGCGCCATCGGCAGATAGGGCTGGAAGTTGTCGACGATCCCGAGCCGCTCCACCGTCGCCTTGACCTTGTCCATGCCGACGTGCTGCGCCAGGCGGACGGTCATCACGTTGCGCGACTTCTCGATGCCGACGCGCAGCGGGGTCGGCCCGTAGAATTCGTGGCTGTAGTTCTCCGGCCGCCAGATCGGCTGGCCATGGCCGGGGTCGTACTCGAAGGGCGCGTCCATCACCAGCGACGCCGGCGTGAAGCCGTTGTCGAGCGCGGTCAGGTAGACGAAGGGCTTGAACGAGGAGCCGGGCTGGCGGAACGCCTGGGTGGCGCGGTTGAACACGCTCATGTGCGGCGAGAAGCCGCCGACCATGGCGAGCACGCGCCCGGTGTGCGGATCGAGCGCCACCAGCCCGCCCTGCACCGCCGGGATCTGCCGCAGGCCGTAGGTGGCGGGCGGGTACGCCTTGCCCTTGTCGTCCTTCTCGACGGCCTCGACCAGCACCACGTCGCCCAGCGTGACGGCGTCCGCGGCCTTGCGGATCTCCGGCCCGAGCCGTTCGCCCTCCTTCCATGCGCGCGCCCAGCGCAGCTCGGCCAGCGGGATGCGCCCGCGCGAGCCGTCGGCCAGCCCGATGTCGACGGAGGCCGGGTCCTCGTCCTTCAGGACCACCGCCAGCCGCCACGCCTCGCCGCCCGGCGGCATCGCGATGCCGGCCAGGGTCTTCGCCCAGCCGTCGAAATTCTCGATGCGGGCGACCGGGCCGCGCCAGCCGTGGCGGCGGTCGTAGGCGATCAGCCCGTCGCGCAGCGCCCTGGTGGCGATGGTCTGGAGCTTGGGGTCGACCGAGGCGCGCACGGACAGGCCGCCCTCGTAGAGCGCCTGCTCGCCGTACAGCTTGACGATCTCGCGGCGCACCTCCTCGGCGAAGTACTCGGCCGTGAAGACCTCGGTGTCGTCGCGCCGCCGCACCACGAGCGGCTCGGCCTGGGCGGCGCTCGCCTCCTCCGGCGTGATGTTGCCGTCTTCCAGCATGCGGCCGATCACCCAGTTGCGGCGGGCGACGGCGGCGTCGTGGTTGCGCTCGGGATGGTAGTTGTTGGGCGCCTTCGGCAGCGCCGCGAGGTAGGCGGCCTCGGCGATGGTCAGGTCGTCCAGCGCCTTGTTGAAGTAGTTCATGGCCGCCGCCGCCACGCCGTAGGAGCGGAAGCCCAGGAAGATCTCGTTCAGGTACAGCTCGAGGATGCGGTCCTTGGTGAAGGTGCGCTCGATGCGGATCGCCAGGATGGCTTCCTTGATCTTGCGGGCGAACGAGACCTCGTTGGTCAGCAGCATGTTCTTGGCGACCTGCTGCGTGATCGTCGAGGCGCCGACCATGCGGCGGTCGGAGCCGAAATTCTCCAGGTTGGTGAGCACCGCGCGGATGATGCCGATGGGATCGATGCCCTTGTGCTCGTAGAAGTTCTTGTCCTCGGCCGCCAGGAAGGCGGCGATCACCGGCCGCGGAATCGACTCGAAGGGGACGAAGACGCGCTTCTCCGACGCGAACTCGGCCATCAGCCGGCCGTCGCCGGCGTAGACCCGCGTCGTCACCGGCGGTTCGTAGTTGGCGAGCTTGGTGTAGTCCGGCAGGTCGCGGTCGTAATAGTCGATGACGTACACCACGCCCCCGGCACCCGCCAGCACCAGCAGCACCAGACCCATCAGCAACGACAGAAGCACACGCATGTCCGAGCCCATCCCACACCGGAATCCGTCCCGCCGCACCGGCCGGCCGGCACCCCGGCGGGACCCGCGGAGCGGCGCATCCTACACCCGCCCGCGTCACATGCAACGCCGGCGCGCGCGGGCCGCCGCTTCGCCCGACGCTGGCGATTCTCGGGACAAATGTGACGCCGGGAAGGCGGGCGCAACCCGTGTCCGGCCGCCGGCCCGCAGGTGTGGTCTGCGGGTCACGAGGCGAGGACGGTGATGTCCCCGTGGCCGAGCGTGCGGACGTCCAGCGTCGCCACCGTCACGGCCGCGCCGCCCCCGCTGCCGTCGGCGTCGAACGACAGCGTCCCGGTGCGCGTGTCGAAGACGAACCAGTCGTCGCCGTCCGCCGGGCTGCCGAGCGCGAAATGCTGCGCCGCCAGAACACCCGTCGGGACCGTGCCGAAATTGGGCCCGACCACGGCGATGCGGTCGACACCCGCCTCGAAGTCGAGGACGACGTCGCCGGCCTCGGCCGGCGCGGCGATGCGGAACAGGTCGGCGCCGGCGCCGCCGTGCAGCGTGTCGCTCCCCTGCCCGCCGTCCAGCGTGTCGTCGCCGAGGTTGCCGTACAGCGCATCGCCGTCGCGGTTGCCGTAGACCAGGTCCCCGCCCTGGCCGCCGAACAGCACGTCCGTGCCCTGGCCGCCGAACAGGGTGTCGTCGGCGATCTGGCCGTACACCACATCGTCGGCGATCTGGCCGTAGAGCGCGTCGCCGTCCTGGCCGCCGAACAGCATGTCGGCGCCCTGCCCGCCGAACAGCGAGTCGGACCCGAGATTGCCGTAGAGCTGGTCGTCGTCGGTGTTGCCGTACAGAGCATCGTCGCCGACGCCGCCGGTCAGCGTGTCGTTGCCGGCGTCGCCGTACAGCACGTCGTTTCCTTCCCGCGAGCCGACGAAGTCGTCGCCGCCGCCGCCGCGCAGGGTGTCGTCATCGGCGCCCAGCACCATGATCTGGGCCGCGTCGTCGCCGACCGCCACCTGGGAGCCGGCGCCGCCGGAGATCCGGGCGTTGCCGACCACGGCGACGAAGCCGACATCGTCCACCTGGATCTCGGTCCCCGCCGGCAGCCCGCGGGCGTCGAGCACCAGCGCCTCGCCGGCGCCGCCACCGGTGACGACGATCGGGCCGGCGGGGGCGGTGCCCTCCGTGACGGCCGGGGTCAGGGTGCGAAGGGTGACGCTGGCCGTCGCCGCGAGGCCGGCGACGAAGGTGTCGATGGCGGCGGCCAGGCTCGTCCCCGAGGTTCCGCCGAGGCTTTCGACCGCCCCGTCGAGCGCCGCGCCGGCCTGCGTGGCCGTGAGCCCCGCGGTCTCGCCGGCGGCCGTGACGGTGACGCCGCCGGGCAGTTGGACCGTCACGCCGCCAACCACCGTCGTCGTCGTCGGTGCCGCCGGAGCGCTGCCCCCGGCCGGCGCGCCCGTGCCGGAGCCGCCCCCGGAAGAGGAGCCGCCGCCGGAAGACCCTCCCCCGGAGGAGCCGCCGGAGGAACCGCCACCCGAAGAGCCGCCGCCGCCGACGGGCGCGGTGTAGGACACCTGGAGGGCCCCGCCGGATTCCTGCGTGGAGAAACCGGAACTCGCGTAGCCCGTCCCCTGCAGCGAGAACGTCAGCGACGTGGTGCCTTCGCTCAGGGTCAGCGCCGTGTTCGCCCCGGACGCGCCGATGGACAGCACCGTCGCCGCCGTGAAGGCACCGGCGACGAGGAGGTCGCCGCTCGCGAAGTCCGTGACGAGATCGCCGCTGCCGACGAGGAACCGGTCGTTGCCGGTGCCGCCCGTCAGGGTGTCGGCTCCGCCGCCGCCGTCGAGCGTGTCATCGCCGGCGCCGCCCGCCAGCACGTCGGTGCCGCCGCCCCCGCTCAGCCGGTTGGCCGCGTCGTTCCCGGTCAGGGTGTCGGCACCGTTGCCCGCGGAAGCGTTCTCCACGGTGACGCCGTTGGCGATGGTGAAGCCGCCGTAGACGCCGGCGACCTTGCTGATGTAGCCGCCGGCGTTGGCGCCGGTCAGCGGCGCCGCGCGGAGGTCTATGGTGACGTCGCCGGTGCCGGCGTAGGCGATGCTGTCGGTGCCCCCGGTGTCCCAGATGGACTGGTAGAAGGTTCCGGCGGTGTTCGCGTCGGGCAGGGTGTAGGTGTCGTCACCCCCGGCGGTGGTCGTGTTCGCGCCGTAGATGTACTGGACCGCGGCGATGTCGAACGCCATGGGGGTGCCCTGGTACCCGTACCCGAGAGCGTGGTCGGCGTCGGACGCCAGCCCTCTGTTGTAGGACATCGTCGAATAGACGCCCTGGTTCTGCCCGTTGGTGCCGAGCGACGACGAACTGCTGACGCCGGGAAACACCGTCGAATTGCCGCCGTCGTCGTGCGTGTGGGCCAGGCCAATGCCGTGTCCCAACTCGTGGATCAGGGTGACGAAGCCGTAGCCGCCCTGCACCAGGTCGCTGGTCGACCAGCCGCTGCCGTCGTGATTGAACCAAGCCTCGCCCTGGCTGTCGGAGCCATCCGGACCATAGTGGCGGCCGAGGGTGGTGCTGTTGCCGAAATAGGCGGTGTCGACGAGATTGAACGTCAGGTTGCCGTTCCCCGACGTGTCCTCGGTGAACACGATGTTGGCGACCGACGACCATGTGGCCAGGGCCGCCACCATCGCCGCCTTCTCGTCGGTCGACCAGCTGTAGGTGCTGTCGCCGCTGCCGGCGTCGAGGAAGCTGTAGGTGACCTCCACGGCGCCGCTGCCGCCGCCGCCCCACTTGTTCCCCCAGACCAGGGCGTCGACGTAGGCGTTGCCCGTCCGCGCGACCGTGCCGACTTGGCTGACGGCGTCGCTGCTCCCGCCGCCGCTCCCGAGTTCGACGGTGACCAGGCCGCTGCACTGCGCGCAGCCACACGTCCAACCCGCGGCAACCGCGTTTTCGCCGTTCGCAACAACGCCGCTCATACCTGCACTCCGCGTCGCCGCCCGCGGCGTGCGCAGACGGATGGATTACCCCGATCGTTAGGGCCGGGATATTGATCACGTCGAACGGAAAGAGGAAGCGACAAAAAACGACAAGTTGTCGGGCCAGTTCAGCGGACGCTGTCGAGCCACCTGAAATACCCGTCGATGGAGCGGGTCATCGCACGAGCGAATGCTTCCTGGTGCTTGGCCGACGTCAGCAGGTTCGCGTCCTGCGGGCTGGAGAGGAACCCCATCTCGACCAGGACAGACGGCACGTCGGGCGCCGTCAGGACGGCGAAGCCGGCTTGGCGGTGCGGCTTGGACGGCAGCAGCTTGACCTCCTTGCCCAGATGGTCCAGCGCCATTTTGGCGAAGCGCTTGGACTGGTTCATGGTGTCACGCTGCGCCAGGTCGATGAGGATGCTGACGACCAGATCGTTTTCGGCCGTCAGGTCGAGGCCGCCGATGGCGTCGGCCCGGTTCTCCTTGGCGGCGAGCATCTCCGCCTCGCGGTCGGAGGCCTTGTCGGACAGGGTGTAGACCGACAGGCCGCGGATAGCGTTGCTGCCGATGCTGTCGGCGTGGAGCGACACGAAGAGGTCGGCGCCGGCCTCGCGGCCGATCGCCACGCGCTCGCGCAGCCGCACGAAGACGTCCTTGTCGCGCGTCATGATCACCCGGTAGCGGCCGGTCGCCTCGAGCGCCTTCTTCAGGGCCCGCCCGGTCGCCAGGGTGATGTCCTTCTCGAAGACGCCGCCGACGCCGAGGGCGCCGGGATCGACCCCGCCGTGGCCGGGATCGATGACGATCGTCGGCCTCGCCGCCGGCGCCCGCTCCGGCTTCACCGCCGGGCGCGGCGGCATCGGCGGCGGCAGGGGGGCGGCCACCGTGATCGCCTGCACCGGCGGCTCGATCGCCACGGTGCCGACGGACACCACCTCCTGGACCACGGCAGCCTTGTCGCTCTTCCCGTCCTCGGACCTTCCGGCGGCCCCCGCCGCGACCTCCTTCCCCGCGTCCTCCTTCTGGAGCCGGGCGAAGGTCGCGGGGTCCACCCGCTCCAGGTCGAGCACGAGGCGGGTGAGATGGCCGTCGCGCGGCGGGATGAGGAAGGCGCTGGCGACCCGGACCGGGCCGCTGGTGTCGAAGACGACGCGCAGCGTGCCGGCGGCGAAGTGGCCGTAGCGGTAGCGCTCCACCAACCCCTTGCCGGGCAGCGTCTCGGCACCGCCGGGCCAGTGCAGTTCGGGCAGGTCCAGCACGACCCGGAAGGGGTCGGCCAGCGTTCCGACGGTGTACGGCACCGGCTCGCTCAATTCGAGCACGAACCGCGTCTTGTCGGGATGGACGCCGAGCCGCGCGTCGATCACCGAGGGCGGAGTCTCCGGGGGCGTCAGCAGGGCGGTCGTGGTCTTCGACGACGCGGCGAGCGCCGGCACGCCCGGCAGCCCGAGGGCCAGCACCGCCCCAAGAAACGTCGCCGCGGCCACCGCCAGCGCAGCGACCCGCGCGGGAATGCGAGGCATACCAACCACCCAGACCGGACCAGAACGAGCCAAGCCCTACCTGTAGCTTAGAAAAATCAATGCGTTCAACGAAAAAGACGAGACGTTACTTTATCCCGGCCGACTGTGGGAGATCGGCAACGATACCGACGCCCGGGGCCGCCGGCGGTCGCGTCGGCGCCGCAAACGGCGTCCCGGCGTGCGGAGCCGCGGTTCTATGCCCCGGTTATATCCCCTGCGGGCGTTGCAATGCCGACCCTGCTGGGCTATGAGGGCGCCACTTTGCCCAAGAATGCCCCACGGGAGTCGTGACCATGAAGATCACCCGCAAAGTCAAAGACATTCTCGCCAATTACGAGAGCGACAATCCCGGCGTCAAGGCCAACCTTGCCCGCATTCTCATGGAAGGCAAGCTCGGCGGCACCGGCAAGCTGGTGATCCTGCCCGTCGACCAGGGCTTCGAGCACGGCCCGGCGCGCAGCTTCGCGCCGAACCCGGCGGGCTACGATCCGCACTACCATTACCAGCTCGCCGTCGACGCCGGCTGCAACGCCTACGCAGCGCCGCTTGGCCCGCTGGAGGCCGGGGCCGACACCTTCGCCGGCGCCATCCCGACCATCCTCAAGATGAACAGCGCCAACAGCCTGTCGACCCAGAAGGAAGCGGCGGACCAGGCGGTCACCGCCTCGATCGACGACGCGCTGCGCCTGGGCTGCTCGGCCATCGGCTTCACGATCTATCCCGGCTCCGACGCCATGTACGACCAGTACGAGGAGATCCGCGAGCTGTCGGCCGAGGCCAAGTCGGTCGGCATCGCCACGGTGATCTGGTCCTACCCGCGCGGCGGCACGATCTCCAAGTCGGGCGAGCTGGCGGTCGACATCATCGGCTACGCGGCCCACATGGCGGCCCTGCTCGGCGCCCACGTCATCAAGGTCAAGCTGCCGACCGCCGACCTCGAGAACGCCGAGGCGAAGAAGGTGTACCAGTCGACGGGCATCGCCATCGACAGCCAGGCCGACCGGGTGCGCCACATCATGCAGTGCGCCTTCAACGGGCGCCGCATCGTCGTGTTCTCCGGCGGCGCCACCAAGGGCGAGGACGCGGTGTACGACGACGCCCGGGCCATCCGCGACGGCGGCGGCAACGGCTCGATCATCGGCCGCAACGCCTTCCAGCGGCCGCGCGAGGAGGCGCTCGCCCTGCTCGACCGCATCATGAAGATCTACCAGAACAAGGAGTGAGCCCTCGTTGGCTGACTGCCGCCTCTACCTGGTGACGCCGCCGGCCCTGGAGCCGGCGGCGTTCGCCGTCCGGCTGGCCGAGGCGCTGGACGCCGGCGACGTCGCCTGCGTCCAGCTCCGGCTCAAGGATTGCGACGACGACACGGTGCGCCGCGCCGTCGATGCGCTGCGCCCGGTCGCCCAGGACCGCGGCGTCGCCTTCATCCTGAACGACCATCCCGGCCTCGCCCGCGAGACCGGTTGCGACGGCGTCCACGTCGGCCAGACCGACACGCCCTACCGCAAGGCGCGGCAGATCGTCGGCGCCGACGCCATCGTCGGCGTGACCTGCCACGACAGCCGCCATCTCGCCATGGTGGCCGCCGAGGACGGCGCCGACTACGTCGCCTTCGGTTCCTTCTTCCCGACGCTCACCAAGGACGTCGAGCACCATGCCGCGCCCGACCTGCTGTCCTGGTGGACGGAACTGATGGAGGTGCCGTGCGTCGCCATCGGCGGCATCACCCCGGAGAACTGCGGCCCGCTGGTGCGGGCGGGCGCGGACTTCCTGGCCGTGGTCGGCGCCGTGTGGAACCATCCCCAGGGCCCTGGCGCCGCCGTCGCCGCCTTCGCCCGCGCCATCGAGCGGGCGGCAGAGGAAGCCGACGCCGGCTGACCCCGGCGGCCCCGCCATGGATCTCCTTCCCCTCGACGTCATGGGCGCCCTGCTGGCCGTCGGGCTGGTGGCCGGCATCGTCGATTCCGTCGCCGGCGGCGGCGGTCTGCTGACCGTGCCGGCGCTGCTGTGGGCCGGCCTGACCCCGGCCCAGGCGCTGGCCACCAACAAACTGCAATCGAGCTTCGGCTCGTTCTCGGCGACGCTGCGCTTCGTGCGCGGCGGCGAGGTCGATCCGCGGCGGATGGGCCGCATGATCGTCTGCACCTTCGTCGGCGCCGCCGCCGGCGCGACGGCGGTGCAGTTGCTGGACGCCGACTTCCTGCGCGACGTCATTCCGCTGCTGCTCGCGGGCATCGCCGTCTATCTGCTGGTGTCGCCCAAGGCCGGCGACCTCGATGCCCATCGCCGGGTGTCGGAGACCCTGTTCGCCCTGGTCGTCGGCACCGGGATCGGCTTCTACGACGGCTTCTTCGGGCCGGGAACCGGCACCTTCTTCGCCATCGGCTTCGTCTCCCTGCTCGGCTTCAACCTGCGCAAGGCGACGGCGCACACCAAGGTGCTCAACTTCACCAGCAACGTCGCGGCCCTGCTGTTCTTCCTGCTGGGCGGGCACCTTCACTGGGTGGTGGGGCTCACCATGGGGATCGGCCAGTACCTCGGCGCGCAGATCGGCGCCCATCTGGTGATCCGCAACGGTGCGCGCATCGTCCGCCCCATGCTGGTCGTCGCCTCCCTGGCGATCACCGCCAAGCTGGTGGCGACGGACGACGACAACCTGCTGCGTCAGGCGGCGCTGTACGTCGCCGGCCTGTTCACCTGAACAGGCCACGATCGCGCAGCCGGCGCAGGGTCAGCGGCGTCCCGGTGAGCGGGTCGCGCAGCTCCGCCGTGTCCGCATCGATCATCCGCACCTCCAATGTCGGGCCGAAGGTCTCGGGGATCACGGTGACCCGGTCGCCGGCCACCGCGTAGTCGACGCCGGTCTCGACGCCCAGCACCTCCATGCTGTCGCGCCGGAACTCGTAGCTGCCCAGCGCGAATCCCGTCCCCATCACCGGAGCCGTCAGGGTCCAGCGCCCCTGCAGCGGGTTGCCCGGATCGTAGGTGGCGCAGGCGGCCACGGCGATCAGCGCGAAGGCAGCGACACTCCGTCGCATGGCGTTCCTGAGGGGGTGTCGGCGCATCGAGCGGCATCTCCCGGCTGTGTGAGGGCATCGGCCAGAGCCCTGGCTCCCGGGGGTAACGGCGGGGACGCCCGCGAAGGTCCCGGCCCCGCCCCGGCGGACCGGTCGGCCGGCCCACCGTTCGCATCGAGCGCATCTCCACCGGGGCAGCGTCATCGCCATGACCGCTCGTCCGCCGGTCTGCGACGTGTGCCGGACGCCGTGCGGTCGCGGCGATCCGTCCGACACCCGTGAGAACCGCATGGACCTGTTCGGGGTGCAGGCGTGCATCACCTTCCGAGCGGTGTCCGCGGCCTTTTTTGCGCCGTCGCCGGCGTGCCATACTGCGGACGGACGAACATCCGGGAGGACAACCGCACCATGGCCGACACCTTCACCGCCTTCGTGATCGAGGACGTCGACGGCAAGCCCAAGGGGACCTTCCGGGATCTCGCCCGCGACGCCCTGCCGGATCACGACGTGCTCGTCGAGATCGCCTACTCCACGGTCAACTACAAGGACGGCCTGGCGGTCACCGGCAAGGGGCGGATCGCCCGCAAGCTGCCCATGGTCGCCGGCATCGACCTCGCCGGCACCGTCGTGGAATCGCGCTCTCCCGCCTGGAAGGCCGGGGACCTGGTGGTCGTCAACGGCTGGGGGCTGTCGGAGACGGCGTGGGGCGGCTACAGCCGTTACCAGCGCCTGAAGCCGGAGTGGCTCACCCGCCTGCCCGACGCCTTCTCCCTGGAGGAGGCCATGGGCATCGGCACCGCCGGCTACACCGCGGCGCTCTGCGTCGAGGCGCTGGAAGCCTGGGGCACCGTCGCGCCCGGCGGGAAGGAGGTGCTCGTCACCGGTGCCGCGGGCGGCGTCGGCTCGGTCGCGGTGGCTCTGCTCGCCAAGCGCGGCTACGCCGTCACCGCCTCGACCGGACGGCCGGAGACCCACGACTACCTCGCCGGGCTGGGGGCGACCGGCTTCCTCGACCGCGCCGCGCTGCTGGAGAAGGGCCCGCCGCTGCAGAAGGAGCGCTGGGCCGGCGGCGTCGATTCCGTCGGCGGCCAGACCCTCGTCAGCGCGCTGTCGCAGACCGTCTGGGGCGGCGCCGTCGCCGCCTGCGGGCTCGCCGGCTCGGTCGATCTGCCGGCGACGGTGCTGCCGTTCATCCTGCGCTCGGTGTCGCTGCTCGGCATCGATTCCGTGATGGCGCCGCAGCCGCGGCGCGACGCGGCATGGGCGCGCCTGGCCCGCGACCTCGATCGCGACGCCCTCAGGGCCATGTACCGGGTCGAGCCCTTCGCCAAGCTGCCGGACCTCGCCGCCGACATCCTGGCCGGCCGCATCCGCGGCCGCGTCGTGCTGGACATGGCGGGATGACCGTCGCCCACGCGGCGGCCGGCGTGCTGCTGGCCGTCGCCGCGGTCACGGCGCCCGGGCCGGCGCGGGCGGAGGCCTCCGCCGCGCCGCCGGCCGTCGACCGCACCCTGGCCAAGACGCTGACCTATCTCGGCCTGTCGGCGCTCAACAACTTCGCGTTCGGCGCCCTGCGGTACGGCGACCTCGCCTCGGGCGGCGTCTTCGCGCTCGTCTCCATCACCACGGAGCCGGTGGTCTATTACGTCCACGAAGCGGCGTGGGCCGCCCTCCTTCCGCACACCGGCCTGTCCGAGCGCGACGCCGTCCCCGCCAAGACGGCCAGCTACACCGTGGTCAACGCCGCCCGCGTGCTGGCGAACGGCTGGGTGCTGACGGGCAGCGCCACGGCGGCGGTCGGATTCCTCGTCTTCAACGTGATCGGCGACTCCGTCTCCTACGCCGTCAACGATCTCGCCTGGGCCCATCTGTTCCCGGCGCCGTGATCACGGGCGCCCACAGAACGTCCTCGAGGCGCTCGGCACCGGCGCACAGCATGGCCAGCCGGTCGAAGCCGAGCGCGATCCCGGCGCTCTCCGGCATGCCGTGCTCCAGCGCGGCCAGGAAGTCCTCGTCCACCGGAAAGCGCTCGCCGTAGAGCCTCTCCTTCAGCGCCATGTCGGCCGCGAAGCGGGCGCGTTGGGTGGCGGCGTCCGTCAACTCGCCGAAGGCGTTCGCCAGCTCCAGGCCGCAGGCGTACAGCTCGAACCGCTCGGCCAGACGCGGGTCCCCGGGCTTGGGGCGCGACAGGGCGGCCATGCACAGGGGATAGTCGGTCAGCACGCAGGGCACCCCCTCCCCGAGGTGGGGCTCGATGCGGTCGAACATGACGCGGAAGAACACGTCCTCCCAGCGGTCGCCGGCGTGCGGCGCCACCCCCGCCCGCGCCGCCGCCGCGGCGAGCGGCCCCGGGTCCGGCTCGTGGGAGCCGTCGTAGGCGGCCATCAGGTCGATGCCGGCGTATTCGGCGAAGGCGTCGGCCACCGTCAACACCCGCCATGGGCGGAAGGGATCGCAGGTCAGGCCGCGGAACGCGAAGCCGGTCCGCCCGGCCGCGGCGGCGGCGGCGCGCACCAGGCCGACGCAGTCGTCCACCAGCGCCGCGTAGCTCTCCCCCGCCCGGTACCATTCCAGCATGGAGAACTCGGGGTGATGGGTGGCCGAGCGCTCGCCGTTGCGGAAGACGTGGGCGATCTGGAACAGCCGCGGCACGCCAGCCACCAGCAGCTTCTTCATCGCGAACTCGGGGCTGGTGTGCAGGTGCATCCGCCACCGATCCTCGGGGTTCGGCCCCGCCAGCTCGGTGGCGAAGGCCTGGAGGTGCGGCTCCATGCCCGGCGACACCTGCAGGGCCGGCGTGTCCACCTCGACGAAGCCGCGCTCCTCGAAGAAGCGGCGGGTGGCGGCCAGCACCCGTCCGCGCGCGGCGAGATGCGGGGCGCGGACGGCGAAGGCGGCGGGATGCCAGAAGGGAAGCGCGGAGGTCATGGAACGCACCGGGATCGGGCTGGGGTGGCGTCACCCCTACACCAGCCCCCGTCCGCCTTCAACGCGCGCCGCCGGCGGGCGCCGGGGCCACCTCGGGAAACTGTTGCAAGGGCCGCCGCGAGGGGGCATATCCGGAGCCTCGCGGCGTTGCCTCGGTCCGGCCAAGCTGGTAGGGTCCGCGCCGCTTGTCTCTTGGAAATACGGATCGTGCCATGAAGGTCAACGCCAACACGATGCGCCCCGGCCACGTGCTGGAGCACAACGGAAAGCTCTGGGTCATTCAGAAGACCGCCATCGTCCAACCCGGCAAGGGCGGCGCCTTCATCCAGCTCGAGATGAAGGACGTGCGGACCGGCACGAAGAGCATCGAACGCTTCCGCACCCAGGAGACGGTGGAGCGCGCGCGCCTCGACGAGCACGAGATGACCTATCTCTTCTCCGATGGCGACATGCACACCTTCATGGACAAGGAATCCTACGAGCAGATCGGCATCCCCGGCGACATCGTCGGCGAGCAGGCCGTCTTCCTGCAGGACGGCATGGAGGTGACGGTGCAGAGCTTCGAGGGCGCGCCGCTGTCGGTGGAGCTGCCGCCCAAGGTGACCTTGCAGATCGTCGAGGCCGACCCGGTCGTGAAGGGGCAGACGGCCTCCTCCTCCTACAAGCCGGCCAAGCTGGAGAACGGCGTGTCGATCCTGGTGCCGCCGCACATCGAGGCGGGCACCCGCGTCGTCGTCGACACCTCGACCGGCGAATACGTCGAGCGCGCGAAGGACTGACCCCCCACTCATGGCGACCCGTTCGGCACTCATCAACGTCATGGCCCGCGCCGCCGAGAAGGCGGCGCGCGGCCTCGTGCGCGACTTCGGCGAGGTCGAGCAGCTCCAGGTCTCGCGCAAGGGGCCGGCCGACTTCGTCTCGGCGGCCGACCACCGCGCCGAGAAGACCCTGCGCGAGGAGCTGCAGAAGGCGCGCCCCGACTTCGGCTTCCTGATGGAGGAGTCCGGCGGCAGCGCCGGTCGCGACAAGACGACGCGGTGGATCGTCGACCCGCTCGACGGCACCAGCAATTTCCTGCACGGCCTGCCCCACTTCGCCATCTCCATCGCGCTCGAGAAGAGCGGCGAGATCGTCGCCGGCGTGGTCTACGAGCCGGTGCACGACGAGATGTTCTGGGCGGAGAAGGGCCAGGGTGCCTTCCTCAACCACAAGCGCCTGCGCGTCTCGGAACGCCGTGCCCTCGCCGACTCGCTGATCGCCACCGGCATCCCGTTCAAGGGACGCGGCGACCACGCCGGCTTCCTCGGCGAGGCCGAGGCGATCATGGCCGAGGTGGCCGGCATCCGCCGGTTCGGCGCGGCGTCCCTCGACCTCGCCTACGTCGCCGCCGGCCGCTACGACGGCTACTGGGAGCGCGGCCTGGCGCCCTGGGACTGCGCCGCCGGCATCCTGCTGATCACCGAGGCCGGCGGATTCGTCAGCGAGATCGGCGGCGGCCGCAACCCGGTCTTCGGCGGCTCGATTCTCGCCGCCAACGCCCATCTCCACCTGCCCTTGGCGACGATTCTGCGCGGCGTGGAGCGCAAAAAGGCGGCGGTACCGGGCAATCCGCCGGGAAACCCGGCCTCCGCCTGACCATCGCGGCAGCGGAAGCACGCCGGAGGAGGCTCCACCTCCTCCGCGCCAAGGGAAATTGTACCTACGCCCATCGATGGGCTATGGTGCGGCCAGGTTTCCGCGTAAAAGGAATTCCGCGCTGCTCACCAAGGGTATTCTCGGAGGCATGATCCGGCAATCGAAGGCGCCCGCAGGACGGTCGCCGGTGCTGTGCGCGCTCGCCGTCGGCGTGGTCCTTGCCGGGACCGCGGCGCCGGCGTGGCCGCAGGCCCGGACGAGTTCCACCCGGCCCGCCGCGGCGCTGTCGGGACCGTTGTCGTTGGAAACGGCGACGCCCCTCGCCGTGCCGCCGCCGCCGCGGCTGAATGCCCCGCGGACGATCGCCGCTCCACCCCGTTTCGTCGCCCCGCAGCCGTTGGAGGCGCCGCCACCGCCGGACGTGGCCGCGCTCGACCCGGTGCCGCCGCCGGCGCTTCCCGCCGGCGCTCCGCCGATTCCCCAGCCGGCGCGCCCGGCTCCGGCCGAGACCGCCGCCGCCCCGCCGCCTGCCGGCGAGCCGGCGCCGGCCCTCGATCAGTCGGCCCACCAACCGCCCGGGCGGCCGGCCGAGACGCGCACCGAAACGGCGGCGCTGCCGCCGCCGCCGGACGTGACGGCGCTGCCGCCGCCGGAGGACTACAGCATCGCCTTCGCCGGTTCCGCCACCGTTCTGCCGGAGGAAGCCGAGCGGCAGGTGGAGGCGACCGCCCTGCGCCTGCGCGCCGACGAGCGGCTCCGCCTGCAGTTGCGGTCCTACGCCAGCGGCACCGCCGAAACGGAACGCGAGGCCCGGCGCCTCTCGCTGCAGCGGGCCCTGGCCCTGCGCGAACGGCTGGCGGCGCTCGGCGTCCGCAGCACCCGGGTCGACATCCGCGCCCTCGGCACGGGCACCGGGGACGGTGCGACCGACCGGATCGAGGTGGAGTACCTGAACGATTGAGCACGCTCGCCCCCGACCGCTCCGACGACACCAGGAGGTCCCTTCCGATGACGCGCCCTGAGCGCTTTCTGACCCGGATGATCGTCTTCCTGGTGATCGTGCTGGTGGTGGCAGCCCTGCTCTTCCCGGCGCTGGAGAACGCCTTCGTCACCAATCCGGCGCTCAACGGCATGATCCTGGCGACCCTGCTGGTCGGCATCGTCTACATCTTCCGCCAGGTCTGGACCCTGCGGCGCGAGGTGGCGTGGCTGGAGCACTTCCGCCAGGAGGCGCGGCCCGGCGCCGCCGAGGTGTCGGAGCCGGTGCTGCTGGCGCCGATGGGGCGCATGCTCGGCGAACGCAAGGGCCGGCTGATGCTGTCGGCGCTGTCGATGCGCTCGGTGCTGGACGGCATCGCCGCGCGCCTGGACGAGTCGCGCGAGCTGTCGCGCTACCTGATCGGCCTGCTGATCTTTCTCGGCCTGCTCGGCACCTTCTGGGGGCTGCTGCACACGGTCCGTTCCGTCGGGTCGGTGATCGGCAGCCTGTCGGTGCAGGGCGGCGACGTCGCCAACATGTTCAGCAACCTGCAGTCGGGCCTGGAGGCGCCGCTGACCGGCATGGGCACGGCCTTCAGCTCCTCGCTGTTCGGCCTCGCCGGCTCGCTCGTCCTGGGCTTCCTGGAACTGCAGGCGACCCAGGCCCAGCACCGTTTCTTCCAGGACGTGGAGGACTGGCTGTCCGGCGCGACCCGGCTGTCGTCGGGCGCCGGCGGGCTGGAGAGCGGCGACCAGTCGGTGCCGGTCTATGTGCAGGCGCTGCTGGAGCAGACGGCGGAAAACCTGGAGGCGCTGCAGCGGACGGTCGCCAACGCCGAGGAGGGGCGCCGGGCCGCCAACGCCCAGGTGCTGGCGCTGACCGAGCGGCTGGCGACGCTGACCGACCAGATGCGGGCGGAGCAGCAGCTCCTGCTCAAGCTGGGCGAGAGCCAAGTGCAGATGAAGCATCTGCTGACCCGCCTGTCGGAGGCGGCGACCACCGGCTTCGGCATGGACGAGGCGTCGCGCCAGCACCTGCGCAACATCGACATCTATCTGGCGCGGCTGGTCGAGGAGTCGGCCAGCGGCCGCACCCAGTCGGTGCAGGAGATCCGCAGCGAGATCAAGGTGCTCACGCGCACCATCGCGGCGCTGGCGGAAGAGGCGGAACGCGCCGACGGGCGATGAACGACGGACGGGAACGGGCAGCGGGTAAGGGTTCATGGCAAGCTTGAGCCGCCGCAACGGCTACCGCGAGGTGAACGCATGGCCCGGCTGGGTCGATGCGCTCTCGTCGCTCATCATGGTCGTCATGTTCCTGCTGATGGTGTTCGTCGTGACCCAGTTCTATCTGGCGAACGTCATCACCGGCCGGGACGAGCAGCTCCACCGGCTCAACGCCAAGGTCGCCGAGCTCAACGACCTCCTGCGTCTGGAGCGTGACGCCAACGCCGACCTGCGCCTCAACATCACCCAGCTGTCCGACGAGCTGCAGGCCTCCATCGCCGCGCGCGAGGACATGTCGACGCAGATGCTCCAGCTGCAGGACGACCGCGACCGGCTGGAACGGGCGGCGGCCGAGCTGGAGCGGACGGTGCGCGCCGACCGCGAGACGATCGAGATGAAGCTGCGCGAGGTCGCCAGCCTGGAGGACGACCTCAGGGCCCTGCGCGAGGCCCGCCAGAAGCTGGAGGGCGAGCTGGCGGAGATGGGCACTTCGCTGCGCCTGACCGAGGAGGAGCGGGCCCAGCTGCTGGCCGAACTCGGCTCGGTGCGCGACCGGGCGCAGGCGCTGGAGAGCACGCTGGCCGACGCCAACGAGAAGACCATGCTGGCCCAGCGCGAGATCCAGCAGCGTGACATCCGCATCGAGGAGCTGCTGACGGCCCTGGACACGGCCAAGGCCTCGCTCGACGAGGAGACGGCGCTGACCGAGCAGAGCCAGCAGCAGGTCGCCGCCCTCAATCGGCAGATGGCCGCGCTGCGGGAGGAGCTGGCGCGCCTGAACGCGGCGCTCGAGGCGTCGGAGCAGAAGGCCGAGGAGCAGCAGGTGCAGATCGCCGACCTCGGCAATCGCCTCAACCAGGCGCTCGCCAGCAAGGTGCAGGAGCTGGCCCGCTACCGGTCGGAGTTCTTCGGCCGGGTGCGCGAGGCGCTCGGCAACCGGCCCGACGTGCGCATCGTCGGCGACCGCTTCGTCTTCCAGTCGGAGCTGCTGTTCCCCTCGGGCTCGGCGACCCTGCAGGAGACCGGCAAGGAGCGCCTGGCGGAGCTGGCGGAGACGCTGATCGAGATCGGCCGGCAGATTCCGCCGGAGATCAATTGGGTGCTGCGGGTCGACGGCCACACCGACGCGCGCCCCATCGCCACCTTCCAGTTCCCGTCGAACTGGGAGCTGTCGGCGGCGCGCGCGATCTCCGTGGTCAAGTTCCTGACCGAACAGGGCATCCCCGCCGACCGCCTGGTCGCCGCCGGCTTCGGCGAGTACCAGCCGCTCGACGCCAGCGGCACCGAGGAGGCCATGGCGCGCAACCGACGCATCGAGATCAAGCTGGACCAGCGGTAGGGACGCGTCGGCCCGATATCCCGCATGGCGGAATTCACCGCGCCACGCCGGATGCCGATCCTGCGCCGCCGCGGTTGGTCGTGGTAGGCTTGCCGGAAGCGCAGCCGCGTCAGCATTCGCGACGGGAGACCGGAATGGAAAGCAGGGCCAACGTCAACGACCGCAAGAGCGTCGAAGCGATCTATCCCAAGAGCGCCTTCGACGAGGACGCCCACCAGAACACCCGCGACCGCGCCACGGTCCACCATGGCCTGGCCGTGCTCTCGGCCCCCGATGCGGAGGGCAACTTCACGATCGCCCGCGAGCACCGTCACGTCGCCGAGACGCAGGAAGGATCGCACTCCTATTTCCTGTTCCCGTTGCTGGACCCGTCGGAGTACGGGGCGACGCTGCGCACCGCCAACGGCTATGACGGCCCGTTCAAGCCGATCATGCCGCCGGCCGATCCCGAGGCGCACTACCACCACTTCATCGAGGACGTCATCGCCACCGCCCGGAAGGCCCAGTTCCCGCCGTCGTTCCCGGCGCAGACCCTGAAGGACTTCCTGGGCGGCTGACCCGGCGGCTCTTCAGCCCTGCTTGAGCGCCGCGAACTGGTCGAAGGCCTCCAGCGCCTGGGCGGCGTACATGACCGACGGGCCGGCGCCCATGTAGATCGCCATGCCCATGGTCTCCATGACCTCCTCGCGGCTGGCGCCGTGCTCGACGGCGGCCTTGGCGTGGAACGCCACGCAGCCGTCGCAGCGCGTCGCGACGGCGATGGCGAGGGCGATCAGCTCCTTCGTCTTGGTGTCCAAGGCCTGGCTCGCCGTCGCCTGCCGGGCCATTTCCGAGAAGGCCTTCATCACGTCGGGCGTGCCGCCGCGCAGCTCCTTCATCGCCGCGACCAGATCCTTGGTCATCTGCGACCAGTCGTGAACCATCACCGTCTCCTCGCGGGCTCAACTTTAGAGAACCCTAAATTAAAAGGACCGCGGCCGCCGCGGAACCCTCACGCCGCGCAACCCTGCCCTGCCGCCTGCTGTTGGGGGAGGAACCGCCGCAGGGAGATCCGCCGCCCATGCCCGTCCCCGCCACACAAGCGACCGCGCCGAGCCGCCGCGGCAAGGAGCCGTTCGATATCGACGCCGTGTTCGAGCGGCTGCGCGCGGCGACGGCGGGCCTGCCCAAGGCCGCCATGTTCGCGCTGCGCGACGAGGGATTCGACAGCCCGTTCGAGCAGCTCGTCGGCAGCCTGATCTCCGCCCGCACCCGCGACGAGACGACGGTGGCGGTGTGCCACCGCCTGTTCGCCGTCGCCCGGACACCGGATGCCATGGCCGGACTCGGCGAGGCCGAGCTGGCGCGCCTGCTCGACGGCGCCAGCTTTCCCGAACCAAAGGCGCGCGACCTCGTGGCGCTGTCGCGCCGCATCGTCGCCGAGCACGGCGGCCGGGTGCCGGACACCGCGGAGGGGCTGATGGCCATGCGCGGCGTCGGCCCGAAGATCGCCGCCCTGACCCTGGCGGTCGGATTCGGCCGGCCGGCGGTCGCGGTCGACGTCCACGTGCACCGCGTCGCCAACCGCTGGGGCTACGTGGCGACGACGTCGCCGGAACGCACCATGGCGGCGCTCGAAGCCAAGCTTCCCGAGCGCTACTGGATCGAGATCAACGAGCGTCTGGTGCCCTTCGGCAAATGGCTGTGCACCGGGGTGCGGCCGAAATGCTCCAGCTGCCCGCTGCTGTCCCAGTGCCGGCAGGTCGGCGTGACCGACCACCGCTGAACCGCCTGCGGCACCGCTGCGCTTGGCGTCCCCGCCGTGCGTCGGCTAGAAGACCGCCGACGGGCGTCCTCTCAGCGGAACGGGAACGGGCCATGATTCTGTATGCGCTGCGGTGCGAGTGCGGGCACGAGTTCGACGAGTGGTTCGACAACATGGCGGATTACGACGCCAGGACGGGCCGCATCCCCTGCCCGTCCTGCGGCGGCACCCAGGTCGCCAAGGCGATCATGGCGCCCAGCGTCGGCACGGCCAAGGGGGCGGCGACGCCGGCTCCGGCCTGCAGCCCCGGCGGCTGCGCCGGTGCCGGCTGCCCCATGGCGCATATGATGTAGCGGGTCAGCGCGCCCGGCCGCCGCGCGGCTGGGCGGACAGCGGCGGCAGGCGCCCGGCGACCAGGTCGTCGCGGTGCGGCGTGAAGGTGGGTTCGCGCCGTTCGGTGAAGCCGGGCTCGGCGCGCATCGCGCGTGCCGGTGCGGCGGCAATGGGCTTGGCGCGGCCGCTGCGCCACCAGCCGACACCGAGCGCCCCGACGGTGGCGGCGAGGAGCGCCATCACCGCGTAGCGCATCCAGTTGGCCGGGACGAAGCCGTCGTCGCCGGTCGACAGGGCGTTGGCGGGGACCTCGCGGCCGGCCGTCGTGGCGGCGGTGACGCCGGCGCTGGGCGCCGCCCGCGGCACCGCATCCTGGGCGCCACCCGTGCCCGGGCTGCGCACCACCGGCCCGAGCAGCACCTCGCCGTCGCCGCCGGTCGCCTCGACGTCGCCGACGCGGGTGGCGGCGCGCGGCGTCACCTCGCGCTCGGGCGTGCGGGAGGCCTGGCCGGGGCCGCCGCCGCCCGGCTTCTGGGCCGCCAGGTTGCCGACCGTGCTGGGCGTCTTGGCCGCCCGGCCGGCCATCATCTTGTCGACGGTCGCCTGGTCGAGCTGGCCGGTCGCCGGCAGCCCCACCGACTTCTGGTAGGCGCTCAGGGCCGCGCGGGTCTCCGGCGTCATCTGGCCGTTGGGCCGGCCGAGCTTGAACCCCTTGTCCTTGAGGATCGACTGCGCCCACTGGATATCGGCGGCCGTCGGCTGCTGCGCGCCCGCCGGTCCGACCGGCGCCGCGACCAGCCAGACCGTGGCCAGAAGACCCGCCGCCACCGCCGGAACCGTTGCCCGGCCGTGCCGGGCGGATCCGTCCGCCATCGTTCCCCTCCGTCCCTGTGCCCCCGTGCGGGATGCGTACGGTGGGTTTAGTTACCAGATTGCGGCACTTTTACGGGCGAGATTTTCGAACGGCTGACCTGCCGAAGCGGAAATGCACCGCACCGCAGCGTGTCGCTGCGCCCCCCGTCACCCCGCCCACGGCGGGCCGGCAAAAGATGCTGCGCCGAAGGTGGACGGGGCGTAAGGTCCGCTGCACCGCCGGGCCCGGCCGACCCCGCCCGGAACGCCCGTGTTGCCGCTCCCCGCCGGAAGAAGAGGGACGCCATGACGCCGCGTGGCGCAGGGCCGCCGTTGTGGCGGCGGATCGCCGACAGCCTGTCGCAGGAGATCGAAGCCGGCACCCACGGCGCCGAGGAGCGGCTTCCCTCCGAGGGCATGCTGGCGGCCCGCTTCGGCGTCAACCGCCACACCGTCCGCCGCGCCATGGCGGCGCTGGCCGAGGACGGTGTGGTGCGGGTCGAGCACGGGCGCGGCACCTTCGTGCAGCCGCACCGGGTGGAATACGCGGTGGGCCGGCGCACCCGGTTCTCCGCGAACGTCCGGGGGCAGAACCGGCGTCCGGCATGGGAGCTGCTGCGGGCGGACATCGTGCCGGCCGGCCCGGCCCTGGCCGAAGCCCTGGCCCTGGCGTCGCAGACCCCGGTGATCGTCCTCGAGACGCTCGGCCGTATCGACGGCCGGCCGGTCGCCCTGTCCGACCACCGCTCCCCGGCCGAGCGGTTTCCCCGCCTGATCGACGCCTTCCGCAGCGAGGGCTCCATCACCGCGGCGCTGCGGCGTCACGGCGTCGGCGACTACACCCGGCGCACCACCCGCCTTACCGCCCGCATGCCCGACGCCCGCGAGGCGGATCTGCTCCGCCTGCCGCGCGGCGTGCCGGTCCTGGTCAGCGAGGCCGTCAACGTCGACGCCGACGGCGTGCCGATCCAGTGGAGCCACACCCGCTTCGCCGCCAACCAGATCGAGATTGTCGTGGAAGCGGAGGACCCCACCCTCGCTACCGCCGATGCCCCCGGCGGCCTCGCCTCCCGTTAACGGACTTTCGATAAAATGCGTGGTATTCTCGCGTCCTCTCCCGCGTGCGGAAGGAGTGGCGCCATGGTGCACGGTGCGAGACTGGCCCCCGTCGTCCTTTGCGGCGCCGCCCTGCTGGCCGGCTGCAGCAATCCCAACTACCGGGACTACACGGCGACGGACGACAGCGCCGTCCTCGCCTTCGACTCCTGCGACTACGAGATCGACACCGTCATGCGCCTGCGCGGCTACCCGCCGAACCCGCTGCCCGAGACACCCCAGGCCGAATACCGCCGGGTCGTCTTCGACCAATGCATGCGCCGCAAGGGGTACGACGCGGACTGACCGTCAGGGCCCCGCCCGTCCCCAGGCCAGGTAGAGCGCCACGCCGATCAGCGCCCCCGCCAGCACGACGCCGAGATAGAAGCGCAGCGGCAGCCGGACCTTGTCCCGGGAGCGGCGCCGGGCCGGCCGGCGGCCCGGCGACGGCGGCGCAGTCGTCCGGCTGGGGTCGTGCAGCAGCAGGAGCTTCCAGTTGAACTCCATCCCCTCGTAGGCGGAGTCGGGGTTGAGTTCCAGCTCGATCAGCCGGAAATAGGCCCGCGGGTTGACCCGGACCATGAGCGCGAAGCGGGCCTCGGCCTGGGCCCGTTCCTCGCCGACCTCCAGCGTGGTCCACCCCTTTCCGCGCGCCTTCTGGATCGCGAAGCGGGTGGGTTGCGGCGGCTTGGCGGGAGGCATCGCGGACGGCGGCGCTCGGGATCGGACCGACGGCCACTGTAGCACGGCGCCGCCGCCGGCGCGTCATGCTACAGTGGCCGCCCGCTTCCGGAGGTGCCATGCGCGTCCAGGCCGTGCTCGCCCATCCCCTGCCCGACAGCTTCACCGCCGCCGTCCATCGGACCGCCGTCGCCGCCCTGCGCACCGCCGGCCACGAGGTGGTGGAGACCGACCTCTACGCCGAGGGGTTCGAGCCGGCGCTGACCGCGGCGGAGCGCGGCGGCTACTTCGCCGATCCCTACGAGGCCTCGGCCGTGCGGCCGCTGGTCGATCGCCTGCTGCGCAGCCAGGCGCTGGTGCTGAGCTACCCGCACTGGTGGTTCGACCAGCCGGCCATCCTCAAGGGCTGGTTCGATCGCGTCTGGGGGCCGGGGATCGCCTTCCGGCACGACCGCGCCGGCGGCCGCATCGTGCCGCTGCTCGACGGGCTGGAGACGGTGGCGGTGCTCACCTCGTTCGGCTCCCCCTGGTGGCTGGCCGAGTTGTACCTGCGCAACCCGGCCCGCCGCATCCTGCGCAAGGGAACGCTCGCCGCCTGCGCACCGCGGGCGCGCCTGCGCTACCTCGCCCTCTACGACATGGACCGGACGACCGCCCGCCGGCGGGCCGCCCATCTCGCCCGCGTCGAGGCGGCCATGGGGCGCCTGGAGCAAGCTCGCTTCTGGCCGATCCGGCCAAAAGCGAGCTTGCTCTAAACATGTGAATTTGGAGCGGGATCACTCCCGGTGATTCCACCGGGAGTGATCCCGCTCTACAACGCCAGCCCGTTGCGCCGGACCACCTCGGCGAACCAGTGGTAGCTGGCCTTGGGACGCCGCTCCAAGGTCTCCCGGTCGACCTGGACGAGGCCGAAGTGGCGGGAGTAGCCGTCGGCCCATTCGAAGTTGTCGAGCAGGGTCCACACCAGCCAGCCCCGCAGGTTGGCGCCCCGGGCAAGCGCCGCGTGGCCAGCCAGCAGATGGGCGCGCAGGAAGGCGATGCGCTCGCCGTCCTCGGCCCGACCGTCCGGACCGGCCGGATCGGGGTAGTCGGCGCCGTTCTCGGCGATCACCACCGGCGGGTTGCCGTAGCGGTCGCGCAGGTCGAGCAGCACCTCGGTCAGCCCGTCCGGCTCGACCGGCCAGCCCATGGCGGTGGCCGGCGTGCCCGGCGGCGACGGGCCGAAGCCGGTGCCGAACAGCCCGCCCGGGTCCGGCTGCTGGTGCATGCGGCTGTAGTAGTTGATCCCCAGCCAGTCGACCGGCTGGCGGATCGCCTCGAGGTCGCCGGCCCGCAGCAGGGGCGCCACGTCGGCCTCCAGGCGTTCGGGATAGCGGCCGTGGAACAGAGGGTCGAGGCAGGAGCGGTTCCACACCGCGTCCCACATGGCGGCCGCCTCGGCGTTTTCCGGACGCCCGCCGACCGGCAGCGACGGCTGCACCGAGAGCACCGTGCCGAGCCGCCAGCGCCCGCCGCCGGCGGCGCGCAGCGCCCGCAGCGCCGTGCCCTGGGCGAGGTTCTGGTGGTGGAGTGCGGCCACGCAGTTCGCCCGCCCGGTCACGCCCGGCGCATGGCCGCCGGTGCCGTGGCCGAAGATGGCGACGACCGACGGCTCGTTCAGCATGGCCCAGCGCACCACCCGATCGCCGAGGCGTCCCGCCATCACCTCGGCGTAATCGGCGAACCATCCGGCGATGTCCCGGTTGCCCCAGCCGCCGGCGTCCTGGAGGGCCTGCGGCAGGTCCCAGTGGTAGAGGCACGGCCAGGGTTCGATCCCCCGCTCCAGCAGCGCGTCGACCAGACGGTCGTAGAAGTCGAGCCCCGGAGCGTTGACCTCTCCCCGCCCCTGCGGCAGCACCCGCGGCCAGGCCACCGAGAAGCGGTAGGCGCCCATGCCGGCGCGCCCCATCAGGTCGACGTCCTCGCGGTAGCGGTGATAGTGGTCGCAGGCGACGTCCCCGGTGTCGCCGTTCCGGACCTTGCCCGGCGTCCGGCTGAAGCTGTCCCAGACGCTGGTGCCCCGGCCGTCCGCGGCAGCCGCCCCTTCGATCTGGTAGGCCGAGGTCGAACAGCCCCAGACGAAGCCGTCGGGAAAGCGCGCCTCGCCTTGGGCCGCCGCGGCGGGGCGACCTCCCCGCCCGGCCAGAGCACCGCCCAGGACCGCCGCCTTGAGAAACGTCCGTCGTCGCATGATGACTCCCCTGCCATGGGCGCGAAACAGGCTGGTTCCGCCGCCGCATCCGCCCTATATCGGACGAATGAGCGGTTTCTTCATGATCCTTCTGATGCTGTCCATGCTGGCGGTGCTGGCATCGCTTTTGGCCGGCGTCTTTCTCATGGCGCGCGGCGGCGAAGCGAACCAGCGCCATTCCAACCGGCTGATGCGCCTGCGGGTGACGCTGCAGGGGGTGGCGATCGTCCTGTTCCTGCTCGCCGTGCTGACGGCGTCCTGACGGCCAACCGGAGTGCGGCGCCATGGTCAAGCTCACGCGAATCTACACCCGTGGCGGCGACAAGGGGCAGACCTCGCTGGGAAACGGCGAACGCGTCGCCAAGCACGCCCTCAGGGTCGAGGCCTTCGGCACCGTCGACGAGGCCAACGCGGTCCTCGGCATGGCCCGGCTCTCCACCGCCGCCCTGGCGGACGAGGACGCGATGCTGGCGCGCATCCAGAACGACCTGTTCGACCTGGGCGCCGACCTCTGCACGCCGGAGGAGGAGAACCCCAAGTATCCGCCGTTGCGAATCGTCGAGTCCCAGGTCGAGCGGCTGGAGCGCGAGATCGATGCGATGAACGCCGAACTGGCGCCCTTGAACTCCTTCATCCTTCCCGGCGGCTCGCCGGGCGCCGCCCACGTCCACCTCGCGCGCACCGTGGTCCGCCGGGCCGAGCGGCTGATGACGGCGCTGGCCGAGCACGAGGCGGTCGGGACCGCCGCCCTCCAGTACGTGAACCGGCTGTCCGACCACCTCTTCGTCCTGGCGCGCCGGCTGAACGGCAACGGCGCCGCCGACGTGCTGTGGGTGCCCGGCGGCAACCGCTGAGCGGAGCTGCCCACGGTCCAGGCAGCGACGCTGCACACGGTCCAGGCAGCGACGCTGCCCACGGTCCAGGCAACGTTGACAGTCCTTTCGGCAAATCCTATGGTCCGTCGCACTGCACAATGCGCTGCTGACAAGGGTCGGACATGAAAATCCTCGTCCCGGTGAAGCGGGTGGTCGACTACAACGTGAAGGTCCGTGTGAAGGCGGACGGTTCCGGTGTCGAGACGGCGAACGTGAAGATGTCGATGAACCCGTTCGACGAGATCGCGGTGGA